>JAENIS010000110.1 GCA_016844285.1 Dehalococcoidales bacterium | reverse complement strand
AAACGCTGTCCCTAAACCTTTCGTTTGGACGGCCTCGGTGCAAAACATTCTTTCCAAGGTGCATAAAGCTAACGCAGTGTTAGAGACACTACACTAGTGTGGTGACTCGTACGTATCGTTAGTCATAGCATCCTCGCTGTCATAGCCGCGAAAGCGGGTATCCAGGGGGGTTGGGTTTCTTGGATTCCCGTCTGTGTGGGCTCGGGTGACTTCCATCTGCTCCGCCCTCCTTCCGGCCCGACGCCTATCAACACTATCACCAGATGGATGAAGGAAGATGGACGGCGGCATCTGTCTGATATTAAGATGATGGCAGTGTGCAGAGGGTCACGAAAGTGGAGACGTTTGAGGAAACTATTGAAAGAGTGAGGGAGGGGCTTCGGAGGGGCTCATTCACTTCTGAAGCCGCCGTGTCTCAAGGTATACTGCTGCCTATCCTGAATGAGATGGGTTGGCCTGTCTTTAACACGACTATCGTAATGCCTGAATATTCCGTAGAAGGTCGCAGAGTGGATTATGCTTTGTGCCATCCCGAGAACCGTCCGGCTGTATTTGTGGAAGTAAAAAGAGTGGGCCTTTCTGAAAGCGCAGACCGCCAATTGTTCGAATATGCCTTTCATTTAGGGGTGCCAATGGCCATCCTTACGGATGGACAAGAGTAGAGTTTCTACCTCCCGGGCGAGCAAGGCAGATACGATGAGCGCAGAGTGTACAAGATCGACTTGCTCGAAAGAAGCACTGATGAAGCCAGCGAGAGACTTAAAAGGTATCTTAGCTATAAAAGGACTTGTTCAGGTGAAGCGTTAAAGGCTGCTCGGTCAGATTATCAGGATGCAGCCCGTGACCGGATAATTAAGGCAACACTCCCAAACGCATGGACCACGCTTCTAGGAGAACCAGATTCATTGCTTTTGGATCTCTTAGCAGAGAAGGTTGAAGACCTATGTGGTTACAAACCTGCTCTAGATACTTGTGGCCAATTCATAGAGAATATCGTAGATGCAGGATCGGTTAGGCCGCCTCCTCCAAATGGGGGCAGGGAGGTTGAGCCTCGACCCGGTGGCAGCGGTCCTCATAAGCCAGAGCGTTTCACCCTCTGTTTTAAGGGCAGTAAATATGAATTTGGGTCCGCGAGGGACGTTATGGTCAAGGTATTTCAGTTGCTGGCACGAGAGGACAGCGGGTTCCTTGAGAGATTTGCGGCTCGAAAACATGGAAGAACACGCAGATACTTGGCAACGGAGAATCGCGAATTGTATCCGGGCCGGCCAGACTTGGCAGAGGAGTACTCCGTTGAAATAGTGCCCGGATGGTGGATGGGCACAAATTACAGCCGCAAGAACATACGGGGAATAATCGAATTGGCCCGTGAGGTAGCGGGCCAAAAGCTTGATTCAGTAGTCCAAGTGAAGTGGGACTAAAATGGCCCCAGGAGCCTGTCGGAGTGGCGTCCATGGCCCAACTGCGGAGGCATAATTGCGGCAAAGCTGAGCCATGGAGGAAAGAGAGGAAATCCGTAGTAGATAGGATAGTGCGGCTGCGGAACCAGGGATACACCCAAGCGGAAACGGCGGAGAAGACAGGGGTCCATTTGAAAACCGTACAGAAGCATGACCCACTCCGGAAATCAAAGAAGGCGACAATGGTTCCGTCAGCAGGAGGTATGTCTATCCCAGATTTGGAATCAGACGTCAAGACTTTGGGAGACTGGGTTGAAGCTCTGCGATGGACCCTAAAGTGCAAGATGGAAGTCGACCTGTTATGCCCTAAGTGTTCGGAGGGAAAAGTTGAGGACACGGGGCAGGGGTTTGTTTGCCAGAGCTGCGGGTACAAAATGATGCCCCTTAGTCGTGTGTGGGACTGATCGAGAGCCAAGCTACTGTTGCCGCCCGGCGCCTTTCTGGGACTTGGATGTGCCTTTGAGAAAGCTAAGAGCAAAGAGGGGGGTACCCCCTCCCCAAAGGACTTGGCAAAGGGCGTCCCCTTTCAGCCATAGTGTCAGGTCTAATATCTCTTTCCTCACCCCGGCCTGAGCACTCGCCGGTTTCCTCCCTCGGAGCGGCCCAGACACCTTTCCTCTCCTTGGGGCGCTCGGCATCCAGCGTCCCAGCCCCCAGTGGGAGCAGCGGGTCCGGCCTCAGTCCCAGGTCGTCTTGATTCGACACCAATTCCGTGACTCCCCGTGGGTGCCCGGATGTATCCGATTTCGGCTTCCAGGGTACCTCCCCAGACCGGACGGGGAAGACCCGACCGATGACCCGAATGACCCGCCGAACAAACACCTGACCGGACGTCCGAACGATCTCACCGAATGGCGGCACCCTCAGCCGAACGGTACCCGAACAACATGGCCGGGGATCTCCTGCAGTCAGCTAGGGCAGCTGTTTCGCGCCGACGTTCTTTCTTGGGCTGCCCAACGAAACGATGTTATGCTTAGAGAATCACATTCTGGCTTTTCGTCAAGTCACCTAGCTGACAATTTTAGGTAGAATTACTTGATAGCCTCTCCAGCCGAGAAGCCGCTCTGGCACAGCCCTATTTCCCAGCCAGATTAAGAATCAGCGATTTCAGCTGTCCCAGATAGCTCCTGATCTTGGACTCATACTGACCGAATGCCTTCTTCGCTGTCCACCCTCCCACATCATCCCCGGGCAACGGCACTCTCGCGCCCGCCACATCTTCCCTGAGGATATACACCTTGTAAGACCCATCCCGCACGCCCACCAGATCCGGGTTCTTCAGGGGAACATCGCTATATAGTATGTCTATCCTTTTCTCCTTCAACCACTGCGTGTCCCGTGCGCCATCCTCAAAGAACTTCTTAGTAGCCGTGTATTCCTCCACACCCCCGGGTGAGGATGCAGCTTGATAGGCATATTTTTCAGCTATTGCCGGCAACGCCCTGGCAACGTACGGGTCCAACATCACTACCGACTGGTTAAGCAATTTCTCCCGCATGAAGACGAAATCGTAATACCTCTCCATTCCAACAATACGGTAATAGTACTCTTTCTTATACCTGTCTATCCTGTAGGCAAGAGACACGGCAGCCACCCCAACCACCAGCAACACCATCAGAGAAGTGGCCCAATACCTGTTTTTGATGAAGCTCCCGGCCATCTGGCGTATCGTTGCCAAAGCATAGCCGGCGACCAGGGCCATCAAGAGCATAGCGTAGAGCCAGCTTCTCTCGTACAGGATATCGGGGCCGACCTCGAACCACCGGCGATATGACAAAACATAAAGCAAGAAAACCGCGCTCGATACGGCCAGAGCGAAATGACGCCACCCACCCCTGATGATCAGCAACCCAACGCCCAGGACAAAGAGGACCGCAGGAATATAGCCGAACTGAGGGACCACTGACAAAATGGGCGGCAGGGCCATACGATATCCTCCAGCCAGTGCACTGAGCGTAAAACGGAAGTAGGACGGGTTCAGTGCCAGCGCCACCAGCGCCGAGGCCGGAACAATGAACAGGGTCACAAGCCACAGGATAGGCAATGGCCGGCGGGGTGGTGAGAAGACCAGCCCGAATACCATATGGATAACAAGCACAATGCCCACTGCCACGGCGGTGGTGCCATGAATGAGCCACAGTGCGCCCATGACCAGCGGGATCAAGAAGAAGGGCTTCCAGTCCTCCTCATATTTCTGAAGCAATATAAGAGTGAGAGGGAAAAACATCAGGCCGAGAACAACCGGAACCATGAAAGCCGGCCCCAGGAACCTGATAGTGGTGTGAATGAAGGTGACAAAGAAAGCACAACTGGGGGGACCTGTCCATGTTGCGCATTGACTGGTAGTGGGTCATTTTGAAGAACCCTAGCACTGGGGGGATTTACCTACGGTAGCTGCCGTTGAACGACTCGATGTAAGGCTTGTCCTCCGGGCACTTTACCCCAGCGTATTCCAGGGTGACGTTCAACAATCTGGCAGTTTCCCGGAA
>JAENIS010000109.1 GCA_016844285.1 Dehalococcoidales bacterium | reverse complement strand
TACCCTTCTTTGCTCTTTCTTGTTCAATATCACCATTCCTTCCATGGTGACATTTTCCCTTAACAGTTAACTGGTGACATAATCGTATAACATCAACAACACAAATGCGAGACGTTGAAGAAGATGCGTTTATAAGCTATAATCAACTATTGGCAACGCACTTCCCGCAGGAGAAACCTTTTGCTCAAGACTCATAGTTGTGGCGAGCTACGCAAAGAAAATATCGGCAACAGGGTGACACTGGCTGGCTGGGTCGACCGCCGTCGGGACCACGGCGGACTCATCTTTATTGACCTGCGGGATATGAATGGCGTCATTCAGGTAGTATTCAACCCGGCACTGGGCCAGGACTGCCACCAAATCGCCAGTGAGATGCGCAATGAGTATGTCGTTCGCATTAGTGGTGAGGTTGCCCCCCGTCCCAAGGGAACGGAGAACACTAAGCTACCTACCGGCGAGGTTGAGGTTATCGCTCAGAGTACGACCATACTTAATCGCTCGAAGACACCGCCTTTTTATATTAATGAGGATAGTGAGATTGAGGAGAGTGTTCGCCTGAAGTATCGCTATCTTGACCTGCGACGGGCACGCATGCAGCGGAACATGCTCCTTCGCCACCGGGTCGTCAGGTCGATTCGCCAGTTTCTCGATGCCAAAGGTTTTATTGAGGTGGAAACCCCTATCATGATTAAGAGCACACCGGAAGGGGCGCGCGATTATCTGGTGCCCAGCCGCCTGTATCCGGGCAAGTTCTATGCGCTACCCCAGTCTCCCCAGCAAATGAAGCAGCTACTGATGGTGGGTGGTATCGAAAAATATTTTCAGATAGCGCGGTGTTTTCGTGACGAGGACACCCGTGCCGATCGTCAGCCTGAGTTCACTCAGCTTGACCTGGAAATGAGTTTCGTTGAGCAGGAAGACATCCTCAGCCTGGTTGAGCCGCTTCTTAATTCCATGGTCGAGGCGGCCAGACCGGGAACGCCGCTCAGCAAACCCTTTCGTCGCCTGAGGTATGCTGATGCCATGGAGCATTATGGTACGGACAAGCCTGATTTGCGCTTTGGTCTCGAAATCGGCGACCTGTCTGATATTGCCTCTCGGACTGACTTCTCTGTTTTTCGTTCCCTCATTGCCGAAGGCGGAAAAGTAAAGGGAATCTGTGCCCCCGGTTGTGCCAGCTACACCCGGACGCAGCTTGATGAGCTGAATAAGCTCGGGCAAAGCCTCGGGGCGAAAGGCTTGCTGACTATCTCACTAGGTAGTTCGCCGGGTAGCCTGGATGACTTAACCACCGAGATGGTAAAATCGGTGGCGGCCAAATACATGACCTTAGACCAGGTCAAAGAGATGGCAAAGCGCCTCGGTGGCAATATGGGCGACCTGTTGCTTATTGTCGCTGGTAAACCCGCGCTGGTCAGTACGGTGCTGGGTGAGCTACGTCAGGAGATGGGACGCCGGCTGAAGCTGGCTGAGCCTGATAAACTTGCTTTTGCCTTCGTTCTGGATTTCCCCCTCTTGGAGCGAGATGAGAAAGCCGGACGATGGACTTCGGTGCATCATCCCTTTACCGCACCCAGAGATGAGGATATACTTTTACTGGATAGTGCTCCGGAAAAAGTACGAGGTAAGCACTATGATGTTGTTTGTAACGGCTACGAGATTGGTGGCGGTAGCCTGAGGATTTACCAGAGTGAATGGCAGCGGAAGATATTCCGGCTGTTGGGCTATCCTGACGCCGAGATTGATGGGCTTTTCGGGCACATGCTTGAAGCTTTTGAATACGGTGCTCCACCTCACGGTGGTATCGCTCTCGGTATCGACCGGATTGCGATGCTGCTGGCCGGGGAGAGTACTATTAGAGAGATGATTGCTTTCCCGAAGAACCAGAGCGCTGCTGACCTAACCTTCAATGCTCCTTCAACCGTCACCGAGGAGCAACTGGCCGAATTGCATATAAAGCTGCGGGAGGAACTGTGAAAGTAACCAACGAGAAGACGGAGGCTAGGCAGGCATTCCTGACTATTGAGACAGAGCCGGTAGAGGTAGAGGCATCTCTACAGGAAGCCTACCAGCATCTCGTAAAAAGGGCGAATATCCCCGGTTTTCGTAAAGGTAAGGCACCCCGGGCGATACTGGAGCGCCAATTAGGTAGAGAAAGACTGCTTGATGAGGCACTGAATCACCTTATTCCTCGTACTTATCAGCAGGCCATCAAGGAGCAAGGGCTTGAAGCTATCGCTCAGCCACAGGTTGAGGTGGTGCAGACTGACCCTGTCATCTTTAAGGTGGTGGTACCGCTCAAACCGACGGTTAAACTCGGTGATTACCAGTCGATTCGCTTCGTTCAGGAGCCAGTTAGTGTCGCCGATGGTGATGTCGACCAGGTAGTCGAGCAACTGCGTCATCAGTATGCCACCTGGGAGCCGGTGCCCCGTCCGGTGGAATTTGGCGATATGGTCGTGCTGGATATTATGGGTATCCTTGATAACAAGCCTTTCCTCAACCAGCAAAGTGCTCAATATCAGGTTATTCGTGAGTCATCCTACCCGCTGCCGGGATTTGCCGAACAGTTGGTCGGGATGAAAAAGGATGAAGAGAAGCAGTTCGCTCTTCCTTTCCCTGCCGATTATCCCACCGCCGAGCTGGCCGGTAAAGAGGCTTTGTTTAAGGTGAAGGCCAATGAGATAAAGCAGGAGCTTCTGCCTGAGATAAATGATGATTTTGCCCAGCAGGTTCATGCTGACTTCAAGACGGTGGACGCGCTACGGGAGCGAGCTTTAGCTGACCTGAAGGCGAGGGCTGAGGAGAGAGCCAGGTTAGACCTTGAGGAGCGGGTAATTGATGCGGTGGTTGCCATGTCCCAGGTAGAGTTCCCGCCGATTCTGATAGATGAGGAGATTAATCGGATTCTTAACCGGCGCTTCGAAAAGGGTAACCAGGAGATGGAGGAATACCTCAAGAATGCGAAAAAGACGCCGCAGGAGCTGCACGAGGAGCTTCACCCGATAGCGAGCCAGAGAGTTACCCGTGCTCTGGTGCTGGACAAGGTTGCCGTAGAGGAAAAGATTGAAGCCAGTGATGCTGATATAGAAACAGAGATTGAAAAAATAATCAAAAGTGCCTCTGAAAACCAGGATAAACTAACCGATGAAAATAAGGATAAACTGAATGAGGTTTTGCATAGCCCGCAGGGACGTGAGTCACTCAGGCAAACATTGGTGACGCGAAAGACGATGCAGCGGCTAATCGATATAGCTGGTGGTACTAAAGAAGTTATGACAACAAAAAGCGAGGAGGGAAAATAAGTATGAAACCGGAGAACGTGATTCCTTTTGTCATTGAGACAGGAGCCAGGGGAGAGCGGGTTTTTGATATCTACTCGCTGCTCTTGAGAGAGCGCATTGTCATGCTGGGTATGCCGATAAATGACCAGGTGGCTAACGTGATTATGGCCCAGCTTCTCTACCTGGACCGGGAAGACCCGGAT
The DNA here is from genome assembly GCA_016844285.1 of Dehalococcoidales bacterium. The sequence goes on along the minus strand of JAENIS010000109.1, from coordinate 548 downwards.
AAGGACATTAGCCTTTACATCAACTCCCCTGGCGGCGTTATCGCTTCCGGGCTGGCCATCTATGACACGATGCAGCTTATTCGCCCGAATGTCTCGACCATCTGCCTTGGTATGACGGCAAGCATGGCCACGGTACTTCTGGCTGCCGGAACGAAGGGCAAACGCTACGCTCTACCGAACGCGACCATTCACATGCACCAGGCGATGGGTGGAGTTCAGGGGCAGGCCTCTGATGTCGCCATCGCTGCTCGTGAGATTATGCGGCTCCAGGATTTGCTGCGCGACCTGCTGTCGAAACACACTGGTCAACCGATAGAAAAAATATCCCACGATACCGACCGTGACTTCTACCTGAATCCGCAGCAAGCCATTGAGTACGGGCTTATCGACGAGATTCTGACCAAGCCGACCAAAGAGCCAAAGAAAGCTTCATAGAGGGTGTTTATTAAAAGGGGTGGAAAGGAGCTTCGCCCCTTGTAGAAGCTCTTTCTCTCCCTGTGGCACTGTTCTAAGATACCTGCCGTATCCCCTTAATCCCCTTCCCCTAT
>JAENIS010000046.1 GCA_016844285.1 Dehalococcoidales bacterium | reverse complement strand
GCTGAAAGTAGCCGCCGGTGAAACTGTGGGCACCCGTTTCCTGCCCACTGCCAGCCAATTGGAGAGCCGTCAGCGCTGGCTGCTGAGCGGTCTGGCCACCAAAGGCAAGCTGGTGGTGGATGCCGGAGCCGCCTTAGCCCTCAAGAAGCAGAAGGGCAGCCTGCTGGCCGCCGGCATCAGTCAGGTCGAGGGTGAGTTTGAGCGTGGCGACACAGTTAATATCTATGACCCGCAAGGGACTCGGCTGGGCTGCGGCATCAGCAATTATAGCTCGGCGGATATCGCCGCGATTAAGGGAACACACTCTAATAAAATTGCCACCCGGCTCGGCTACGACTACGGCGCCGAAGTGGTGCACAGGAATAATCTGGTGGTATTATAGAGAGGGTATAAGTGACAAAAAAAGACAGCAAAGTAAATATCAGATCAGTCGCACCTAAGGTTGTACGAAAAAAGACTAAAACCAGTGCAGTCCTTGTGAGTGAGGCCCCTCAGCATGTATATGACGTAAAGCAAAATAATTCTCGTCAGTGGGGATCAATGACACAAAATTATGAGGTATTACTGCCATGAGCGACGAGGCTTTCTGTAAGGATAACATCGAGAAAATGCTGAAAAGGTCTCAGACAAAGGTTATCTTCCCAATAATAGCCTTTGGACTCTTAAGAAATTATATAGACACAAATAAGACGCTATTCTCTGACATAGAAATTAGAGCATCATATAGTTCAGCCGTGAGGGAGATAAAAGAATATCTCAAACATGATTTCCACATAGGCGGGAAATACTATGATGCCTACCCTGCACGAAACCTACCTAAATACGGCATCGTGAAAGTCCTTAGTTATAAGCAATACCAACTTCTCCCCACATATACTGCGAACGCCGAAGCACTCATAAAATGGATCCCTGAAAGAATACGGCAATACATAATCGAAAAACTCGGTAGGGTTCCAGAGTTAGGCAACCTCAACTATAGAGCTAAACTTTCCGCGAATAAGGACGAGTTTACTGAAATAGTACGAACACATATTGGGAAGAATGGGACCAATTTCGAAATATTTAGCTTCGCTGTGATTAAGATTCATCTGGAAAAATTTGCTTGCAAAGTGTATCGTGATACAAAAACATCCGCTCATGATAAAGGTGTTGACCTCTCGACAAATTTTGGAGTTGTCTACCAAATTAAGAAGCTCAGAGTCTATAATAAGAGCACAGCTGATAATATCTATTCGGAACTAAAAATGAACTTTGACAGTGAAAGACTCACAGATGGGAGCGTAATTCTGGTGATTGACGAAGTGTCAAAAGAGATTAAGAACTACCTCATTAACATGAAAGTCCAGTCAATTAGCAAGAATGATATATTGAAACTGACAGAACAATTCGATGAGTCTGAGGATAGAGAAAAGGTTTTGAGGGTTGTCTATGACGAGTTCCGAAGAGAATATTCGAGTGATATAAAATAATGAGAAGACTTATTCATGGTAACAAATATGACTTTCGCGTTATAGCCAATATGCGTGAGTTTTACATTCAGGCAACAGATAAGATTTCACTCAGATATTCGTGCATCAATAACTTGAATCCTATTTTGTCGGAACTGGTTCATGAACAGTACAATGATGAGCACTTTGATAATTCTCGCTGGGATGCTACAAAGGAACAGGGGAAGGAATTCGCCAAAACCGCGGTCGAGTTTCTGTCGGACGAAGGATTCCGTCGGTATGTAGAAAGCAAGCTCGATGAAGATAGAACGGCGGGTGAATGGGAGAATACCAGAAGACAAAGATGAATTTCTTACGCTCTCAAGACAACTTGCAGAAAAAGCTCAAAAGCGCGAAAGGGTAACTATCCAGCCGAAGGAAAAGCTGTCAGAGGGTAAGGCAATCATCACCATAAGTAATTATCTTGGTGGCTATTACTATTTTACCGTTGATGAAGCTAGAATTACCGGTGATGATATTTATTTAATTGAAGGGAAGCATAGCAAAACGCACGCCCTCCCATCTCAATCAGATATTAAAGACGCACTATTAAAGATGATTCTGTTTACCAATTTGAAAGAGGTGATGGTAGACAACAAGAATTACAACCCAATACCTGTCCTAAAACTCACGGTAGAGTCCGGTTTCCAGCAGGAAAATATATCGACATCTGAGCGAGATTTCTTGCAAGGTCTGAAAAAAGAGGCCGAAGAGAATGGCTTTCAGCTTCGGCTTGAATAAAAATTGAGGGGACTAAGGGGATAGGGTCACCATAAAACTCAAGGAGTTTGAGACGTGAAAACGACAATCGCCGAACTGGAAGAGAAGGGAAAGGCAGCTAAAACAGCTTCCCGCAAGCTGGCTTACCTTTCCACTGATATTAAGAACAAGGCTCTCACCAATATCGCCAGCGACCTTTTGGCCAGGAAGGCTCAAATCCTGGCGGCTAATCAAATTGACTATAAAGAAGGCGAGGCGTCAGGGCTGAGTGCCCCCCTCCTCGACCGCCTGATGCTCGATGCCAACCGCCTGGAGGGTATTGCCCGGGATGTGCGGGCAGTAGCCGCCCTGCCTGACCCGGTAGGCGAGGTCTTTGACATGCGTACCCTGCCCAATGGCTTGCTCATCGGTCGGAAGCGAGTTCCGTTGGGTGTCATCGGGGCTATCTACGAGAGTCGGCCCAATGTGACTATCGATATCTCCGTCCTCTGCTTGAAATCGGGGAATGCGGTTATCCTGCGAGGCGGCCGGGAAGCGATTCACTCTAATCTTGCCCTGGCCAGCGTGGTTCAGGGTGCAGCCGCCCGGGCCGGCGTGCCCCAGGGAGCGGTGCAGCTTATTGAGAATACCGACCGTGCCCTGGTCAACCACCTGCTCAAGATGAATACGATTATCGACCTGCTTATCCCCAGGGGCGGAGCGGAGCTGATAAGATTCGTTGCCGCCAATGCCACCATGCCCGTGGTCACCGGCGGGATTGGTGTCTGCCATACCTATATTGACCAGAGTGCCGATGTGGCCAAGGCGGCGGCCATCGTCTATAACGCCAAGGTGCAGCGCCCGATGGTGTGTAATGCCCTGGATACCATCCTGGTTCATGCCGGTATTGCCCAAAAGTCCCTGCCGTTGATAGCCGCTGAGCTGAGCAAGGCTGGAGTGGAGCTACATTGCGATAAACGGGCAAGAGCCATTCTGAAAGCCAACCCCTCACTGAAGCTGGTTCCGGCGACTGATGAAGACTGGGGTAAGGAGTTTCTGGCACTGGTCGCCGCCGTCCAGGTAGTCGACTCCCTGGATGAAGCCTTAGAGCATATTGCGCGCTATGGCTCAGGACACTCGGAAGCGATTGTCACTGAGGACTACGGCGCGGGGATGCGCTTCCTCAACGAGGTCGATGCTGCCTGTGTCTACGTCAATGCCAGCACTCGCTTCACCGACGGTGGTCAGTTCGGGTTAGGAGCGGAAGTGGGCATCAGCACCCAGAAGATGCACGCCCGCGGCCCAATGGGGTTAAAGGAGCTAACCAGCTATAAGTGGCTCATCTTTGGTAGCGGGCAGGTAAGACCCTAATACCCTGTCTGGTAGATACTGAACGACTGACCGCTTCAGTTCACATTGCCAGTTAGGGGTGACCTCACCCCCTTAATCCCCCTCTCTTCTTAGGAGAGGGGGAAATAGAAAAAGAGGGGCTTCGCCACTCTTAGACGCCCCTTCACTTTCTGGATGGAGAGTTTAAGAAGACATAACCCTCTTTTAATATCCCCCTCTCTCCACTCTTGGAGGTCTTGTCTCAAAAGTCATTCTGAGGAACGAAGTGACGAAGAATCCATGCTCAGAGACGGCTAATACGGATTCTTCGCTACGCTCAGAATGACACGAACGTAATACTTTTGGGGCAAAGCCATTCTTGGAGAGGGGGACAAAGGGGATGAGGCAGAGAACGGATTTCTATCTTTTCTTAATCGTTTCGATGGCAGCCTGCTGGACTTGAAAAAGCTCCTTGATACCCTTTTCAGCCAGAGAGAGCAGGTGGTCAATGGTCTCCTTGGTATAGGGTTTACCTTCCGCCGTACCCTGAACCTCGACAAAATTACCCTGGCTGGTCATCACCACATTAAAATCGACCTCAGCATTAAAGTCTTCATCATAGCATAGGTCCAGAAGATAATCGTTACGGACCAGGCCAGCGCTGGTCGCTGCCACCGCACTCTTCATCGGTATCGACGATATGATGCCCATGTTGGCCAGGGTGTTCATTGCCTGGTAGAGGGCAACGTAAGCACCAGTGATGGCCGCCGTTCTCGTCCCACCATCGGCCTGAAGCACATCGCAATCGATAATCAGGGTTCTTTGTCCCAGTGCCGTCATGTCTGCCGCTGCCCGCAGTGAGCGCCCGATGAGGCGCTGTATTTCCTGGCTACGGCCAGCTACATGGCCCCGTGATGAATCACGCGGGGTGCGGGTAACCGTCGCCCGGGGCAGCATCGAGTACTCAGCGGTAATCCAGCCGCCACCTCCTCCTTTCAAGAAGGGTGGCACCCGCTCCTCCACGCTCACGGAGCACAGCACGCGGGTTTTCCCCATCTCAATCAGCGCCGAGCCTTCGGCAAAGCTGTGGAATCCGGGAGTTATTTTTACCGGCCTTAGCTCATTCCAAGCACGGCCATCGGCTCTTTTCATCTCAAGCAGACCTTTCTCACTTTTCCAATATCGGCCTAAGTATAGCATATTAAGAGACGAAGCGTGACAATCGGGGACTCCTATGGCAGGCTGGTCAGGTACTCTTTCAGCCAGCGTAAAGCAGTCTCAGCGGCACTTTGCTTGTTTTGCTCGCGGTCGCCGTGGAAATTATGTTTTTGACTGTATATTCCCGACCGATGGGCTAAACCAAAGCAGAATAGTCCCACCGCTTTCCCCGGTGTCGCTCCACCCGGCCCGGCGATACCGGTATCAGCCAAACATATGTCCACGGCTAATACCTTCCGGCCACCCTCAGCCATTTCTCCCGCCACCTGGGGGCTGACAGCACCATATTGTTGGATGGTCTCTTCTCTGACGCCAACCACCTTAATCTTAACTTCGTTGCTATAGGCGGTGATTGACCCCTTATAGTAGTCGGAGCAACCGGGGACATTAGTGAGCCGGTGGGATATCAGACCTCCGGTGGCAGACTCAACCACCCCCAGAGTCAGTCTCTTCTGGCGAAGCAAATTGCCGACCTCTTCTTCTAGCCTGGCCATAGCTCAAAACCTCATAGAATCAAAAATGTCTCGCTTCGACAATCCCTGATGGGGGAGGAACGAGAATATTTTTCTGCAACGCTTATTTGATTATATCACCGCTTTAGCATTAAAATAAAGTTAGGATTATAAGATTGTTTAGTGACCTCACCCCCTTATATCCCCCTCTCCTTGAAGGAGAGGGGGAAGAAAAGAAAGAGGGGCTTTCGCCTCTCTTAGACGCCCAATAGTTCACCTCTCCTTACAGGGAAGAGAGTTTAGCGTGGAGGAGAAGGAGGCAAAGGGGGAATAGATTACTAAACACTCTCAAATATCGCCAGGGCGAAACGGCTCTGGTGGAGAGGTAAGGTGTGAAATGGAGTCTCCACTCATCATCTATAAGCGCCCTCGGCTGAGAACCCCCTCTCTGGTTATTGGCTGGATGGACGCCGGTCTGGTTGGTATCAGTGCTACAGATTACCTGACTGACCAACTTGGGGCTGAGGAGTTTGCCGAGATTGAACCACCCGATTTTTCCCTGTTACCGTTGAGTTTAATCAAGGGTGGTGTCCTTCAAGAGATAGAGTATCCGGCAAGCTGTTTCTATTACTGGAAGAATAAGAAGTCCACCAGCGATTTGATAATTCTGGGCAGTAAACCTCCCGACGTACGCCGCTACGAGTTCGCTAACCTGGTATTAGACCTGGCGGAGCTTTTCAAAGTAAAGCGAATTTATACCGTCGGTGGTATCCGTGCCGACATCCCTGAGACCGAAGAGCCAAGAGTATTTGCCATCGTTAACAATTACCGGTTAAAAAAATACGTCACCCAGCAAGGATTGGAACTAGGCACTGACTATCACGGCCCGACCACGATGAGCGGTCTCATACTGGGTATCGCTAAACACCGGGATATAGAGGGTATCAGTTTATGGGGAGAAGTCCCCAACGATACCGCTGAGACACCAAACCCTACCGTCTGCGAGGCGGTTCTCAGCGTGTTAACCAGATTGCTTGGTCTGGATATCGACCTCAGTGATATTGACGCCAAATATGGCGGCAGGCAGGCGGATGAGCTGATAGGTTATGTCCGACAGCCAGATTTAGACCTCCACCCGCCGATGGAGAAACTACAGAAGGGTGTCAGCCCGGAGATTTCGGAGAAAGACAAGCAAACATTCTTCGACGAGCTTGAGAAGTTTCTCAAGAAACAGAAGGGGCGTGGCGAAAACGGCCCAGTTTGATGTACCGGTAAATGAGTGTCCGTCCGATGACAGAAGGGCTGGTTGCTAAGCTCTCTCAAGCAGGCTAATCCGGGAAATCGGAAGGCCCAATAAACTCGCCACCATCGACCAGGATGGTATCTCCAGTAACGTAGCGGGATGCGTCTGACGCCAGAAAGACAGCCACTTGCGCGATATCATCCGGCTCGCCAAGACGACCGAGGGCAGTCGTTCTGACCAATGCTTCACCCTTAACCGGGTCACTCCATAAAGGTGCACTGAAACGGGTCTTTATCAAGCCGGGGGCAATGGCATTCACCCTGATGCCGTATTTGCCCCACTCCTTGGCCATAAGCTCGGTCAGCATGATTAAGCCAGCCTTAGTCACCGAGTAGATATTCAGGACACCTGGCCTCAACCCGGCAATCGAGGCAATGTTAATGATATTACCGCCACCTTGCTCCTTCATGATTCTGGCGACTAATTGACCGAGCAGGAATGGCCCCTTGAGATTCACGTTCATGGTTACATCCCACGCCCACTCCTCAGCGTCGATTAGCGGCCCGCCGTAGGGGTTCGTGCCGGCATTATTCACCAGGATATCAATCCGGCCAAACTCAGCTTTTACTTTCTCAACCATATTTTTTGAATCTTCTAACCGTGCCACATGAGAGGCGACGGCTAACGCTTTGCTGCCTTTAGCCCTGATTTCGGTGGCGACCGCTTCCAGGTCAGGAAGCTTCCGGCTGCTTATCGCCACACCGGCCCCGGCGTCAGCCAGTGCCAGAGCAATGGCACGGCCAATCCCCCGGCTGCCACCGGTGACCAGCGCCACCTTGCCCTCCAGAGAATACTGATAGAGACTCATTTCCTCTCCTCCTTGTTCCCGCTACCGGGTAAGGTTAGCCTGTCACCACCGCAACAATCAACCAAAAAGGGGCAAACCGCCGGCATCATTGAGCCTGGGTCTTTTTCCGGCGGCGAAGTCGCCAGAAGAGAATGCCGAGGAGAGTTCCCCAGATAGGGAGGAAGATTAACAGCCAGATGGCGATACTGACCAGCCCTTGCCCAAAGATAACAATCCCTCGGACTGCCGATTTCAGTGTTTCCCAGGCGCTCCACCGGGCTGAAACCAGCGGCTTGGCCGTCGCCACCGGTTGCAGTTGCACCGCTATCAGGCTCATTGATGAGGTCCGCTCCAGGTACTGCATTTGACCTTTGATTTGCTCTATCTCACGTCGCACCTGGGATAGAGCATCATAAATCTTGAGGGTCTCCTCGACGGTCTTTGCCTTGTCCAAAAGAGCCAGATATTGGCTCTCCGTGGCCTCAGCCACCTTCAGTCTGGCTCCCAGGTCAACATATTGCTCGGTTACATCCTGACTGGTAGTGCTTTCTGATTCCACTCTAACTGCCAGGCTCCTGAGTTCGACCAGTGCCGGGTCAAATTGCTTATCGGGCACCCTGATGGATATATTTCCCCGCATGCCATCTTCCCGCCCAAAGATGGAGGAGGAGACGACATAGCCATCTATCCTTACCGCCAGTTGGGCTATCTTATCCCGGGTATCAACGACATCCTTAACCGACAGCGACATGTTCCCGTTACGGACAATCATCCGCTCTTCGGCGGCGGCAGGTAAAACATCAGCCATGCCTCCCTGGGAGGAGTCTCGGCTCACCACCGCTGGCGGCATTGGCGCCGGCCTCGGCACCGGGCTTGGTGTCGGCGTTGGGGATGGCACTGGTGTCGCTTTGGCGCAAGAAATCGGCACGAGTAAAGCCACCAACAGTAACAGCCCGATTATCACCACTGACTTTCTCATATCACCCTCCTTCTTAGGCTGAGCTATGGGACTGTTTTTGGAGTAGTACCAACTTAATAATATAACGCCATTCGGCTAAAAAAGATAGCCTGAGATTGTTTATTAACCTCACCCCCTCTCTAACTCTCTCTCCTTTTATGGGTTTTGTATCAAAAGTCATTCTGAGGAGCGAAGCGACGAAGAATCTGGGCGTGAGTTAATAACCCCCCTACTACACCCAGACCCTTCGCTACGCTCAGGGTGACACGGGAGAAGACACTTTTGATACAAAGCCCCTCTCAGGGGAAGGGGGATAAAGGGGGATGGAGTTAAACAATCTCAAGCATGGCCTGACTTGACAACCAAACGTAATATTCTCTATTATTTAAGTTAGACTAACATGGAGGATATAAAATGGGGAGGATTTATTTAATTGATGTCACTAACCGGGACGGAGTGCAGACCGCCAAGCTTGGCCTCTCCAAACTGGCCAAGACAATGATAAATGTCTATTTGAATGAAATGGGAGTTTACCAGAGCGAGTTTGGTTTCCCGACAACGAGACACGAGACGAACTACCTGCGAGCCAACCTGCGCCTGCGGGAAATGGGTGTCCTTCAGCCACTGCACTTGAGCGGGTGGATACGGGCGACAGTTGAGGATGTCGAAAGAACTTTTGCCCTGGTGCCGGAAATCAAAGAACTTAATCTCTCGATATCCACCTCGAGCCAGATGATTAACGGCAAGTTCCTCGGTTCGAAGAATGAAGCGGATATCTTGAGGATGGCAGTGGACTCCCTGGATGCCGCTAAAGCCCATGGTGCCCAGGTGGTTGGTATCAACGCTGAGGATGGCTCAAGAACTGACCCCGACTTTCTACTGCGTTTTGCCCAGGCGGGTAAGGAACACGGCGCTGATAGGTTCCGGTATTGCGATACTCTGGGCTATGATAGCCCCTTTACCATCTATGACACCTGTAAGCTGCTGGCTAAAGAAGTGAAAATGCCTATCGAGGTGCATTGCCATGGTGACCTGGGCATGGCTGTCGCCAACTCGGTGGCCGGAGCAATGGGGGTTATCGATGGTGGGCAGGATGTTTATATTAACACCACCATTAACGGAGTCGGGGAAAGAGCCGGTAACGCCGACCTCGTCGGCGTAATTCTGGCGTTGAAAAAGTCGAAGGGGCTGGCGGAAAAGTACCAGTTTGGCCTGCCCGTCCGCCTCTCGGTGGCGTGGAAGATTTGCCAGTACGCCAGCTATGCTTTCAAGGTGCCGATTCCGATAAATCAACCCGGTGTCGGCGCTAATGCCTTTGCCCATAGCTCAGGCATTCATGCTGATGGCGTGCTCAAGGACCCCGAAAACTACGAGCTATATGACTTCAGAGAGCTGGGGCGGGGCGAGCCGGAGACAGTTGAGACTGGCCGGGAGATATGCTCCGGCGAGTATGGCGGGATATCCGGCTTCCGCCACATCATGGGGAAAATGGAAACAACCTTTGACAGCACGGAGCAGGCTGAGGAGATTCTGGAGCTAGTCCGATACGCTAATGTGCTGGCTCAGAAGCCTTTAGTCACTGACGAGCTGAGCTTCATTGCCAGGTATCCGGACATTGCCCGCGAGATACTGACATTGACGCCACTAAGCGAAGGCACCTATTTCCCGTTCAAAAGCTGAAGCTAACTCTGTGGGGGGTTAGCGGCCCATTTTGAGCGGGCTTTTCTACAGCCTGGCGATGATGGCATCGGCCATCTGCGAAGTGCCGACAGCGCTGGGGTCATCCCGGTTTGCTTTTAAGTCGTAGGTGACTGATTTACCTTCGGCAACGACGGCGGAGGCGGCTGCCTCCAGTCTATCGGCCGCTTTCCGCTCGTTAAGATGGCGGAGCATCATGATACCGGTGAGGATGGTCGCCAGAGGGTTCACTTTGTTTAAGCCGGCGTAGCGAGGCACACTACCGTGGGTCGGTTCGAAGACAGCCAGACCCTCGCCGATATTCGCCCCCGGGGCTGTCCCTAAGCCACCAACCAGCCCGGCGCACAAATCGGAGACAATATCACCATACAGGTTGGGTAGCAGCAGCACGTCGAACTGGTGCGGTCGCTGCACAAGCTGGGCACAGAGGTCGTCGATAATCTTGTCGTCAAACTCGATATCAGGATAGGCTTTGGCGACCTCACCAGCGACACTGAGAAAAAGACCGTCGGAAAACTTCATGATATTGGCTTTATGTATCGCCGTTACCTTTTTGCGGCCGTTGGCCCGGGCATACTCGAAGGCAAAGCGGGCAATCCGCCTCGTGCCTGTCCTCGAAATCATTTTAATGCTAATCCCTGAGTCCGGCGGCACCTTCTCTTCCGAATTCTTGGAGATGAAGGCAATAAGCTCCTTCGCTTCCCGGCTACCCTCGGCGAATTCAATGCCGCTATAGAGGTCTTCCATGTTTTCCCTGACGACAGTGATATCCACGTTTTCAAACCTGGTTTGGATACCCGGGTAGCTACGGCAGGGACGAAGGCAGGCGTAGAGTTCCAGAGTTTTGCGTAGAGCGACATTAACGCTACGGAAACCGGTACCAATCGGCGTGGTGGTTGGCCCTTTGAGGGCGACCTTGTTCTTGCGGATTGATGCGAGCAGGCGTTCCGGTAGAAGGCTACCCTCTTTCTCCAGCGCCGTCTCCCCGGCCGGAATTACCTCCCACTGGAACTGGACGCCGGTGGCTTCAAGGCAGCGTCTGGCTGCCTCGGTAACCTCGGGACCTACCCCATCGCCTGGTATGAGTGTCACCGCATGCTTCACCAGGATTGCCTCCTATTTGTCCGCTGGCTCAACCACCAGGTCACCGTGCTTCTTGATGTAGGGAACGAGACCACCTTCGTTCAGGATACTAAGCATGACGTCAGGCAGGCCGATAAAGCGAAGCTCAAGCCCGTTGGTCAGGTCAGTAATTCTCCCTTCCTTCAGGTCAACCTCAAGCTCGTCACCGTCCTTGATGCCATCGGTGTCACAGATAAGCACAGGCAAGCCGACATTGATGGCGTTGCGGAAGAAGATGCGGGCTACCGATTTGGCCAGAACGGCGCTGACACCGGCCATCTTGATGACCAGCGGGGCGTGTTCCCGGCTTGAGCCAAGCCCGAAATTCTTCCCGCCGACAACCAGGTCACCCTTCTTTACCCGCTGGGCAAAGGTAGTGTCGGCATCCTCAAGGACATGCTTGACCAGCTCCGACATATTTCCCCGCAGATGCGTCAGCCTCCCTGGCACAATATGGTCGGTGGAAATATCATCGCCGAACTTAAAGGCTCTGCCTTTTAACATCTAGAGAAACTCCCTGGGGTCGGTGATTTTACCACGAAGGGCCGTAGCCGCAGCAGTGGCCGGGCTGGCCAGATAGACGAAAGCCTCGGGATTACCCATACGACCCTTGAAGTTGCGGTTGGCGGTAGAGAGACAGGCCTCACCATTCCCCAATACGCCCTGGTGAACACCTAAACAGGCGGCACAGCCCGGCGGGACGACGGTTGCCCCGGATTCAACCAGGGTGGTAATCAGACCCTCCGCCAGAGCCGCCAGCAGAATCTTCTTGGAGGCCGGGGCAATGACCAGCCTGGTGCCAGGATGTCGCTTCTTGCCCTTGAGAATGCCAGCCGCAGTACGGAGGTCGTCAAGGCGCCCGTTGGTACAGGTGCCGATAAAAACCTGGTCAATGTGAACCCCGCTGAGTTCCCTGGCTAAAGCGGTGTTATCCACCGTGTGGGGTTTGGCGACCGTCGGCTCAAGCCGGGCGGCGTCGATTTCTATCGTTGTCTCATAGGTAGCATCGGCATCGGGCTGAAGCGGGACATAGCTCTCACCTCTCCCTTGTTCTTTCAAATAGCTCTGGGTGACACTATCTGATGGGAAAAGACCGACCTTGGCTCCAGCCTCGACCGCCATATTGGCAATGGTGAGACGCCCGGACATCGGCATCCTCTCGATGGCTTCGCCACTAAACTCCAGCGCCTTGTAGGTGGCACCATCAGCCCCAATCCGGCCGATGAGATGAAGAATCAAATCCTTGCCATAGACGCCTTTAGCCAAACGGCCGTGGGCGATAATCTTGAATGTCTCCGGGACGCGCAGCCAGGTCTTGCCCAGAGCCATGGCGATGGCGACATCAGTCGAGCCCATGCCGGTGGCAAAGGCAGCTAAAGCTCCACCCGTGACCGTATGGGAATCAGCCCCGACAATAATATCCCCGGGGTTGGCGAAGGATTCGGCGACCAACTGGTGGCAGACGCCTTCACCATTATCACTCAGGATAATCCCTTTCTCTTCGGCAAAGCTTCTCATGAAGATGTGGTCATTGGAATACTCTTTCAACGGGCTGGGGACAGCATGGTCAATGAACAGAATAGTTCTTTTCGGGTTATAAACTTGACCGAAGTTAGCTTCACGGAATTGCCTGATTGTCAGCGGGCCAGTGGTATCCTGGGCGAAAGCCAAATCCACCGGCACGACAATGATACTGCCGGCACAAGCCTCACTAAGAGACTTGGCACTGAGGATTTTTTCAGCGAGCGTTTTTCCCATTAGCGATTAAACCTAAACAAACACTTCTAGGATTTTAGAGTAAGTAGCGAGGAAAGTCAAGCGTGATGATGGCAGATTTTCAGAAATCCATCCCCCTGACCAACTTCCCCTAAGAAGGGTCTTGTATCAAATGTCATTCTGAGGAGCGAAGCGACGAAGAATCTGGGCGTGGGGTCGGCAGTGACCCACCCCCCGAGACCCTTCGCTACGCTCAGGGTGACATGGAGGAAGTCACAAAGCCCTTGAGAGGGGGATAAAGGCGGTGAGATTTAAGCGACAACTTCAGGGTGATGTTTGCATCTGGTTGGTCTGTCATTGCGAGACCATCCGCCGCAGGCGGAGACGAAGCAATCCGGGTGAGGGGTTTCGTCCGCCCAGATTGCCACGCCTGCGTGCCGTAACGCACTCCGGCGTGCAGGCACGTCGCTACGCTCGCAATGACAAACCCCCTTCCTAGTGTAGTGTCTCAGTAATAACTTACCATATAACCCGTTCGTGCTGAGCTTGTCGAAGCATCTTGCCCTTCGACTGGCTCAGGGCGAACGGCGTTTGTAAACCTGTTTATGAGACACTACACTAGCAGAGATAAAAAAGGTGGGGGTCGCCAAATGGCGACCCCCACCTTTTTAGTCCGTTCCGATTTAGTATCGGCTGGGATTTAGGCTACCCGTCTTGTCCGGGCAATGAGGACAATCAGAGCAATAATCAGTACTGCACCAATACCGATTATCGCCCAGAGCAGGTAGGATGGAAACCGTTGGCGTTGCTTCCACTGGCTTGGCCTGGGTGGTGAAGATACCTCTCATCCAGGCAGAACCGGGAGGTAGCACGCCTTCGGCTGGTGCTGGGCCAGTTTCGGCTCTCAGCCTCCAGTAGTAGGTGGTGCTGTAGTCCAGGGCGACCTCCGCTCGATAGAAGGTATCGGTCATCTTACGACGACCAATCCAGGTGATGGTCTCGAAGGTCGGGTCCTTGGAAACATTCAGCTCGTAGCCGACCGCGCCGGCATAGGCAGCCCAGGTGAAGGTGGGGTTAACTGAGACACCCTCTGCCCCTGGCTCTGGAGTCATCACCGTGAACTTGGTGGTGCTTAGAGTCTTGAAGGTGCGTGTTGCCGACCACGGGGTGTTTAGCTGATTGGTGGCAGCGGCGGTGGTGCTGGCAACAAACCTGACTCTCCAGTAGTAGGTACTGCCGGGGTTAAGGTTATCCCCTTTATACACGATAGATGTCGTGTCGGTGTCAATACCGCTCTTGGTAACCGTATCCAGGATTGCCGAGAAGTTGGCATCCGTGGCAATCTGGAGCTGCGCGTCGGTAAGCCCGGTGGCGCCGGCTAAGCGGTTGAAGGTGAAGGTGATGTTGTAGACTTTACCAGTCTCGGGATTCACCTGGACCTCGGCATTAGTGGCCGGTCCGGTGACCGTTGGCGCTACTGCGGCGATGGGGTCGGTGGCACTGTAAAGAGTGCTGCCGATGCTTCCCCAGAACTTGGCTGGGGTGGATGCCTTTATAGATTGCGGTGTTACCGTCTGCATGTTCTTGGCGGTCGCCATATAGCTCCATTCTGCCGTGGCTTCTGAGTCAGCCGCGGTCAGTTTGAGCGCCCGGTAGAGCAGGGTAACAAGCTCGGTGTTATTGTCAGCGTTGACACCGTTAACGATGCCGTAGATAACAGTGCCCACACGAGCGGCACCCACATAACCTGCCCAAGTCACCGTCTTAGAACCTATCGTCCAAGGAGCGTATGTTGTCGGCAGGGTCGGCCCTCGGCTGGACCAGGTCTGGGTGGTGCTGACGGCAGTGCCACGTCTAACTTCAGTCGCCACGAAGGCATAGATGATGTTGTTGGTGGTATAGAGCGAGTCAGCAATTACCTGAGTGTTGCCGGTGGCACCCGGTTTGGATGTCTTGTAGAAGGTGTTGCCGCCATCCTTGGAGAAGGCAACGTTGCCATCGCTGGTGCCTACCAGCACGTCTCCGGCGGTATTCGGGGCCAAGGTTATCATGTAGCCGGTGGTGAGACCATCAAGGTTCTTCTTGTCTCCCCAGCTCGCGCCGCTATCCGTTGTCTTGGAGACGCCATCCGTATCCAGGGCGTAGACGGTAGTGGCATTGAGAACGGCAAAGTCCTGAAGACTGGTGACGCGGTAGGCGGGAATACTGGTCCACGTCGTCTTGCCTGAGTTCTGGCTTACCCAGATGTCCCGGTCGGTGGTGAGGGCGCCCTTGGCGCCGACATAGACCACCTTGGCATCAGTCGGGGCAAGGCGAATCATCAGGGCAGGAGTGGCACTATAGTCTCTGAGGCTGCGTACCCTTGTCCAGAGTGTGCCTTCCTTTAGCCAGACACTGGCATCATTACCAGAGCGTGAGGCCAGGTAGACGGTGGCGCCATCAGCCGAGACGGCCACATCGTCGATAGCCGCGAAAGTGGTATCGATGAGGCTGATGTCGTTGAAGGAGCTGCCGTCATCGGTAGAGGTAGCAAAAGCGCTCTCGTCACCAGCAGTGCCGGCGACCGGCGTGGTATCGGCATAGCGCACCTGGACCTTATTTTGACCGCCCGGCTGCTTCTCGGCTTTGACCCTATCGAAGGTGGGGTCAGCGGCCATGGGGGCCAGAGAACGGAAAACCTGGTTGGTAGTATAGCTACCGGCAATCAGCTTGCCCGTATTATTATAGGCAATGCTGCCGATGGGACCTTCGTCACCCTGACTATAGGTGGCAAACGCTCCCTTGTTCAAAGAGTTATCGACAACACGCCAGACACCACCACCGCTTCCGGCGGCGATACCAACAAAGGCAACGCGGTCACCATAGCTGGTGCCCAGGTAGCTCGCTGGTAAGGCGATGGAGGCCGCATTAATGGCGGCAGGAATGGTGGCAATCTTCAGACCGGTGCCCCAGTCCGTGAAGGTGGTAATCGAGCCGTTCCATCTCTCGGAACCCTTCTCCAGGCGGAAAGCCTGGAAGGTGGCATCAGTAGTAGGCCCGGTGGTGTTAGCGCTGACCACGGTGATAATCTTGTCCGTGGCGAACTTGGGCGAGAACTTAACTGCGTTCACGCTGTTAACGGTGCCGGTCGTAAAACCGGTGTTAGTCTGCTGTGCTATCCAGCCTTCGCCGATACCCAGCTTGAGGGTGTAGAGGACACCCGCTCCAGCTATAGTACCGCCGGCGGCTACATAGCGGGCGCCGACTAGCGGCACCGATATGTCAATCGAGTTGATAACGAAGCCAGCGGTTGACTGGTTCAGATTGCTCCAGCTTGAGCCGCCATCGAGCGAGTAGTAAGCGGTGTCATCGCTAGCGACGATGGCGACTACCTTGTCGTCATCAGATGCCACGGCAACGAGCTTAATTGCCTTAGTATCCGTGGCATTAGTCGTGGGGAAATCAGTCGTGCTTGCCAGCGTCGTCCAGGTACTACCGGTATCGGTGGACTTGTAGAGTGCGTTGACCTCAGTGGAGGTTTTCTTCACTCCAGTACCAGTTGCTGCGTAGATGACCTTGCTCTTAACCGCCAGGCTGGCAATATCGAGTCCGGCCGGTGCCAGCTTATAGCCCTCGCCAGCTTTGATAGCCTTGATGTCGCTTTCCTCAGATATGGAAAGCGTGCCGGCTGATACTGGAGCAATCGCTACCAGCATGCTGGCCAGCATGGCTACAGTTAAGCCTACGCCTAACATTCTTGAGATTTTATTGGTTTTCATCGACCTTTGGAATCCTCCTACTAAAATTACCCTCCTCTCCATCAAACCATGAATAACTTGCGTTCTTCTCTTCGATAGAGGGCGGGTTAATTTCCCAGATGCAGTCCACGCTGAATCTATTTTCAGCTCCCCTTACGGGCTTTGAGCATCCCATCACCTCCTTTTTCTAATTCAACCCATAATAAGGCTGGGGTAGGGCTTCCCTACCCACAGACTATTATAGCACACCTTGTCAATACCCCCCCCTGGGTTCTGTTTGCATTTGGTTGGAGAGTCTGTCATTGCGAGACCATCCGCCGCAGGCGGAGGCGAAGCAATCCGGGTGGAGGGCTTCACCTGCCCAGATTGTCACGTCGCTGTGCTCCTCGGAATGACACTTCATCATTTCTCTCCTTATTCATAACAGTTTAACGTAGACAAGGACGAAAAGATAGGTCTGGCAGGGTGTTACTAAGTGTCTCAGTAATAACTTACCATATAACCCGTTCGTGCTGAGCTTGTCGAAGCATCTTGCC
>JAENIS010000108.1 GCA_016844285.1 Dehalococcoidales bacterium | reverse complement strand
AGGCTCGGCGAGCTATAGTGCCTGGAGTGCCGTCAGCGCCTTCACGACCGAATCACCACCAAAGCCATCGCCGGCACTAGCCGTCTCACCACCAGCATCACCAGTAATATACCCACCACCGCAATACCTGCTGCCAGTACCCTCATCATCAGCACCAACGCCGGCAGCTATTCCCGATTGGGTCATCTACGTAGGTATTGCCCTGCTGCTGACCACGGTATTGCTATTGACGACGATACTGGTAGTGTTGCTCGTCGGCCGGCGGGTAACTCAATAGCTGAGTAAACAGACCTGGGTAGTAGCGGGTAAGCTCGACCTGGTCAGAGATAGCTTGGGTTGGGGGTTTAGTTCCTTGACTCCCATCTCGGTGAGGAATTTTTCGACTGGCTCCAGCTCCCGGCTCAGCGCCTCGGTTTTGTAGTGCATGGGGATGACAACTTTAGGCTCAAGCTGACGGACGACCTTGGCCGCCATGGCCGCATCGATGGTTGAGACGCCACCCACGGGAAGCAGCAGGACATCCACATTACCGATTTCCTCTACCTGTGCCGCTGTCAGCACATGCCCCAGGTCACCAAGATGACAGACGGTTACCCCGTCGACATCCATCAGATAGATGGTATTCTTACCCCTCCCCTTGCCTTCATCACCATCATGAAAGGTGGGCATCCCGATGACCAGGACACCGCCGATTTCATATTCTCCCGGCCCGGTAATCGGTTTTGGTTCACCGCCAATGCCATCAACATAAGAATGCCCCACATGCTGGTGACTCATGGTGACGATGCTGGCGGTAGGATTACCTAATGAGTAGCCGAGAGCCGGTGAGAAAGGGTCAGTGATAACGGCAGCGTGACTGCCCCTGATGCGGAAGCAGGCATGGCCCAACCAGCTAATATCCATATGTCTAATTATAGCATGAGCGTAGCTTACTGGTCAAAGCAAAAGGAGATAAAGAGGATAGGGTTGTCCAAAGTCTTAATGAGTGCCGTCAGGTACTGAATAGATTCTTAGCGGGGCTTCACCTCATAGGAGCTAAAGATGAAATCGAGGTCATCCTGTAAAGCGGCCAGCTTAACTTGCGGGAAGAGCCTGTCCTCCACGTCAAGCATCAGCTTGGTCTCACCCCTGGCGGAACCAACGATGTGAGCCCGCAGACATTCCTTTTCCACCTTGTCCTGCTCATCCTGGACCTTGAAGGTCAACGTGCCCCGCGAAATGAATGATGATGAGTCAGTAGGTAAAGAGTAGGTCTCCAGCTTGTCTTCACCGGTGATAGCTCCCTGCTTTCGGGCAAAATCCCTTATCTCCTGATAGAGCAATTCCGGGTTTACCCCTCGGTAGGTCTTCCTGATTTGCATCGTCTGTTACCAGCCCTCTCCAATACCTATCATATGCCGTGACCAAAACCTTGTCAATGATGCTAGCGCTCAACCTGCTTAATCTGATAGCTCCTCCGTCCGACAGGAGCAGCGACTTCCACTATCTCCCCGACAATGCAACCAACCAGGGCCTGCCCTATCGGTGAGGTTTTGGAAATCCTCCCGCGCGCCGGGTCGATTTCCCTGGTACTGACCAGCGTGTAGCAACACTCTTCTCCGGAGCCAAGGTCAAGCAGCGTCACGATATCACCGATATTTACCCGCGCCGTCGCTGGCTGTTTCTCGTCAATAACAACGGCTGACTTCAGGGCTGTCTCCAACTCGCTAATGCGACCTTCCAGATGCCCGCGTTGCTCTCGCGCCGCCTGGAGGGGAACATTCTCGCGGAAATCCTTATCGGCAGCGGCTTTACGTATCTCATCGATTAGCTGAGGGCGCTTTTCCCGCAGAGCGGCAAGTTCAGCTTCGAGCTTGTCATAACCCTCACGGCTCAACAAAACTGCCTCCGGCTGCCCTCGCCTCGATGGAGGCGGTGCTTTGGTCTTCCTCTTTTTCGCTTTGAGGTGTATGGACAGATTAACCTTGCTCCATCCCTCTTTCTTAACCATGACCAGAAAGGCTCTGGTCAGCTCCAGCTTTCTGGCATAATCAGTATCCGATAGTGATAACCGCTCCGCATAATTGGCCACCTCGGGACCACGCACTCCCGCCAAAAGCCGTTCCATCCCAAACCAGCGGACAAATCGATTAAGCTCCTGCTGACTGAGCTCTCTTTCCTCTGGTGCCAGGTTCGCCAGGAAATGGCTGGCAGCTTCGCCCATGCTTATTTTCTGACCACTGCTAATCTCTGGTATCGGCATCAATAATATCCCCTCCCTTTAATCCTTCCCTCTTAAAGAGGGTTGGAGCTTCATGGCCGCCATCGCCATGGATAAAGCCCGGTGTCCCACCAAACGCAAGACTACCTGGCCATGCCAGTCAAAAGACAAATCCTCAGCTTTAAGCAAGGTGTCAGCAATACCATCTGATTTTACAATATCGAATATGCCCTCAATCTGAGTATCACTGAGACGTTCATAAAACCGGCGCGCCAGGTAGCCTATTTTCAGTTCCTGGCCCAGCTTCTTCTTCCACTCTTTCTGATAGTCCGCCAGATTCCTGGCCGTTAAGACATCGCTTTGTAACGCCCGGTGCAGGTTACTCGCCGCCATGTCCGCACACAAAAGGCCATAATAAATCCCCCCACCGGTGGTTGGCTTTACCTGACCGGCGGCAGTTCCCACCACCATGACTCTATCACTGTAGGTTTTGGCCAGGGGATTTAGCGGAATCCCGCCATAGCTAACCTCAACCTCAGCCGAGGCTATTTTCCCCTCGGCCAGCAAGCCGGCGAGGAGCTTTTGCAGATAGAGACCCGGACTATGACGGGAGAGCAGACCAACCAAAGCCTTGCCGGGTGACGTTGGCACTAGCCAGGCAAAAAAGCCCGGGGCTATCTCCTGACCTAAATAGACTTCCACCTCGTCGATGCCGGTGGTGGCGACCTCAGCCTGTGCTCCCATGACGAAGTCGCTGGCCTTACCCAGACCTAACCCTTTCACCAGATTCGAGCCAAAGCCGCTGGCAATGACCACCACCCTTGCCTCAAGAACGTTTGTTCCTCCCTCTCCACCGGCAGCCTCAACGGTCACCCCATCACTACCGACCTTGATTGCCGTCACACGGCGATTCAGGATGTATTCCGCCCCTTGAGCCTGAGCCTGCTGGGCCAGAGCCAGATTGAAAGCAGAACGGTTGACCATACAGGCCTGGCGTTCCGGTCGCTCCAGGCTGAGCACCTTACCTGAAGGGGCACAAACCCGGGCACTGTTTGCCCATCTGAAGATAACCGACTGGTCAATGCCAAAAGCATCAACACACTCCCGGCTAATAATGCCGGTACAGCAAACTGCCTCATCCAGTCTTGCTTTCTGCTCCAGTACCACCACCCCATCCCCCTTGCCGGCTAACTGATAAGCCACCCGGCTCCCGGCCGGCCCCCCCCCGATAATGATAACATCGTGCAACTACGGTCTCCTCAATCTCACTATATCCCCAATTAATGCTGGCTCAGGTAGAAATCAATCCGGTGAATCAAAGAGGATGACAGCACTATGATGCGGCTGCAGTCGCTAAATCCGGTCACTTCACCTTATTCCCTATATATATCCTACTCTATCCGGGAGGGTGACCGCAAGCTACACTACACTCTGATACTGGATACAATGGGTAATAAAGCCTCTGCTATCGTGTCTGCTCCTGGTCGCTAACCGACTGATACCAGTCCAGTATTTCACTCCCGGTCATAAAGAGGACGCCAGTATGGGACTTGAGATAGCTAAAGACTTCGTCAAAATAGCGGATGCGATGCGCCGCACCGGTAATATAGGGATGGACGGCAATCGCCATAATACGGGCACTCTGCTCACCTTCCCGGTACAGGGTATCGAAGTGGTCTTTAGCTCTCTCCAGAAGCTCCGGCGACCGGTGGTGCTGGATAACATAGATTGGTATATCGTTTAGCTCCACGGTATACGGCAAAGAAATTAGCGTGCCTTTCTTGACCTTGAGCGGGTATGGCTGGTCGTCGTTGACCCAGTCGCAGACGTACTCTATCCCTTCTTCGGCCAGGATATCCGGGGTATCAAAGGTCTCACACAACCCGGGCCCCATCCAGCCGCGAGGTGCCTGGCCGGTT
>JAENIS010000005.1 GCA_016844285.1 Dehalococcoidales bacterium | reverse complement strand
CACCTTTATCGTGGAATTGCCTATCATCAAGGAAGCGACAATCAGCTAAGAGGTGGCAAGATGATAGAATCGCATACCCTGAAGAAGCATATCCTTGTTGTTGACGATGAACCCTCAATTCGTCAGCTTTGCCAGGTAGTCTTCACCGAAGAAGGCTTTGACGTGGATACTGTGGCTAATGGCAAAGCTGCCCTGGCCATGATAGGTAAGCAGGAACATGATTTATATCTGATTGACATCAAGATGCCGCTGATGGACGGCAAAGAGCTATACCAATCATTGCAGAAGACGTATCCCCGCAGTGCTGGCAGGACAGTATTCATGACCGGCAGCATTATAGGTCAGGATACTGAGAATTTCTTCCTGAGTAGTGGCCGGCAAGTCTTACGAAAACCCTTTACGACCGATGAGTTAAGAGCGATAGTCAGAGAAGCCTTGAGGCAGCCAGAAAGATGAGTGGACAGCAAGGAAGCATACTGATTGTTGATGATGAGGCGGCAATCAGGAGCCTTCTCCATAAGAAGCTTTCCAGTGAGGGCTACCAGTGTCAGGAAGCGGGCAACGCTGACCAGGCCATGGACGAACTGAGAAAAAACGCTGTTGAAGTGGTCATTCTGGATATAGGCATGCCGGGTAAGTCCGGAGTTGAGCTGCTGCCTGAGATAAAAGACGGGTATCCTGATGCAGTAGTAATTATGGCGACAGCGACTACCGATATCAATACTGTTATCTGGTGTATGAAGCAGGGCGCCTACGACTACTTTACCAAACCCTTCATTCTCGATGACGTTGTCCTGGGTGTAGACCGAGCCCTGGAGAAGAGGCGGCTTAGGCTTGAGATTAAAGACTATCAGGAGCACCTTGAACAGAGGGTTGGGGAACAAGCTGAGAAAATACGTACCTCGTTCCTCAATGCCATAACGGCATTGGTTTATGCCCTGGAAGCCAAGGACAAGTATGCCAGCGGTCATTCCCAACGAGTTGCTCAAATATCGGTGGCGATAGCCCGGGAGCTAGGCGTCCGAAAAGACAGCATTGAGAAAATAAGAGTGGCCTGCCTAGTTCATGACATCGGAAAGATCGGAGTGAGAGAATCTACTCTGAATAAACCCTCAGGGCTGACGGATGAAGAATATCAGCACGTGCAGTGCCATCCTGAGATAGGGGAGCGTATCTTAACCGCCATCGTGGAAGATGAGGAAATATTGAAGGTAGTCAGACACCATCACGAACGCTATGACGGCACTGGTTATCCTGACAGGCTGTCTGCTGACCAAATACCGGTAGGTGCCAGAATTCTGGCATTGGCTGATGCCTATGACGCAATGACATCGCAGCGTCCCTACCGCGCTCCAGTGAATAGTGAAACGACTTATGCTGAAATAGAGCGCAGCAAAGGTACCCAGTTTGCCCCTGATGTGGTTGATGCCTTCCTTAGAATCAAAGGCATCACTACTTGAGTCGTTTCGAATAACGTGACCTATCAAGGAGGGTCAAATGAAGAAGATGATACTTGCCGTTGATGACGAAGCTAATATCAGGTTACTGGTAACCAAGATACGGGCAAGGATGACATTGTTGTAACCAGTAATGGCAAGGATGACATTGTTGTAACCAGTAATGGCAAGGAAGCAGTTGTGTACAATACGTCATATCGTGCTTATTCTCAGACTGAAAGGTAGTATGTTATTGTGATTATGCCCTTGAGAAGAGGCTATGCCTCCTCTCTTAAATCTCTTCCCCGTAATGAGAGGTAAACTGCGGGGCGTGTAAGAGGGGTGGAGCCCTTCTCCCCTCTCCTCTTAGGAGAGGGGGAATAAGGGAGTGAGGTCGCCCGTGCGTGGTCATGTGTGCTGAAGCAGCCATTGGCTAATTAACCAGACAGGACACTAGCCCAATAAGTGCCTCAACTCGGCCTGTCTTGCCTTCACCCCTTGTTATTCCGAAGGTGTTCAGCCGTTTTTCCCGGTTAAATACAGCTTCCCACCGATGTTCAGAACCGAAGGCATGCTCTATAATCTAGTTGAAGGTCAGAAAGGGTAAGCCTAAAGAGGCAAAGGAGGTATCAGATGAGAAAGTATCAAGGTGGCGAATCGGTGCCCAGAGGGATTTACCTGAACCTGTCAACGTGGGAGTATAGCCAGCTTTATGGAGAGAAGCGAGTTCTTCCTGCCAGCCAGGGCAAATACATCAAAGTACCCGCGGTACTGGCCGTGGTAACCGGACCCTTCGCCGGTCTGGTCTTCATCATCTTCCTGCCACTGGTGGGCATAGTCGGGATTGTCAGCTTCCTTGCTTACAAAACGGGGCAGGTAGCACTCGTCCTCGGACGTAAAGCACTGCCCCCGGTGATGGTCGGCTGGAAACCAGGAATTGCTTTTCTAACCAGAAAAAGCATACCCAGGGAGAGCAAGAGCAAGGAGGAACTCAGCAAGAAACTGGATGGCATGACCATTAACGAAATCGCTGAGGAGATTAAGCGACGGAGGCATGACGGAGAGCCTTAGGCTCTCCGTCAATTTTACCTTGTATTTGTTCCGTATTAACATTGTTTTTTACATTATTTTGTGCTACTATAGTTGAGGCAAGGGCCAAGCAAAGCTAGCCAGCATATCGAGGGTAAGTTGAGAAGATATTGGCTATGGGTCCTGTTCCTGGTGGTGCTGATGGCGCTGCCTATCGGTGTCTACTCCCTAAAGGCGGCTCCAGGTCCCGAAGCCCCGCCGGTGCCACATACCATATCTGGCAATGAGAAATGTCTGAGTTGCCACGGCGCTCAATCGCAAAACCCACCACCGCAGAGCCATGCTGGCTTTAATGATAGCTCATGTCTTACCTGTCACTCTACTGCCATAACTACTTCGCCGCAGAGTTCCTGTCTGGGTTGTCATGGCCAGCACGACGCCACGTTGAGCTTGCCTGGCGGTGAAGTGCTTAAGCTTTATGTTGACCCCGGATTAATTACCGCCTCTGTCCACGGGGATAAGCTGACGTGCAATGATTGCCATCGTTCTATCACCACTTATCCCCACCCGAAAAGAGTGATTACCAGCCGGCGGGAATATAGTATTGGGCAGTATGAGCTATGTAAGCAGTGCCACTTCGCCAACTACACCAAGACACTGGATAGCGTTCATTATGCGATGTTCTCAAAGGGTGACCTGGAAGCCCCCCTTTGCACCGATTGTCATGGGGCACATGATGTCAAACCTCCGGCGCTGCCCCGCGCTAAAATCTCACAGACCTGTGCCAGATGCCACGACGCAATCAACAATGTATATACCGGGAGCATTCATGGCAAAGCCTTAATCGAAGAAGACAACTACGACGTACCGGTATGCACTGATTGCCATCAATCTCATACCATCGAGGACGCTCGGACAGCCGCTTTCCGCCTGCGCTCGGTGGGAATATGCAGTGATTGTCATAGCAACAAGAAGCTAATGCAGAAGTATGGCATCTCAACCAACGTGGTCAAAAGCTACCTGGCTGATTTCCATGGGAAAAGCGTGGCACTGGTCGGGAAGCAAAGCCGGGATATCTGGGCTGCCGAGGCAGTTTGTACCGATTGCCACGGTGTCCATGATATCCGGAAGGTTGATGCCCCAGACTCCCCGGTAATAAAAGCTAACCTGCTGGCTACCTGCCAGAAATGTCACCCTGATGCCACGGCTAACTTCCCTGGTGCCTGGCTATCTCACTACCAACCCAGTATCAATCAAGCTCCTTTGGTCTTCTTTGCCGGGTGGTTCTACCGGATACTCATTCCCTTTATACTGGTCGGTCTTTCTATCCATATTCTGCTGGATGTCTGGCGAATGATAACTAATCGGTAAGGAGATAATGATGACCGAGCCGTCACCACTTGATAAAGAGGCAACATCAAACGAGGGGCTGCCGGCTTATTTCATACGTTTCAATTATGGCCAGCGGATAGAGCATGTCCTGCTCATGGTCTCCTTTACAGTTCTATCCGTCACCGGGCTGGCTCAGCGGTTTTCCACGGCGGGTTGGGCGGAATGGCTTATCCTTAGCCTGGGTGGCATCGAATCCAGCCGGCTAATTCATCGTGTCTTTGGGTTAATCTTCATCCTGAGTGCTATCTACCATTTTAGCTACCTGGCTTATGCTCTGTTGATTCGCCACGTCCGGCCCACCATGGTGCCTACGCTCAAGGACGTCCGTGATGTGATTGACGTGCTCAGGTATACCTTCGGCTTTACCGACCGGCCGCCTCAGTTTGGTCACTTTGACTATCGACAAAAGTTCGAGTACTGGGGGCTTATGTTTGGTAGTGTTGTCATCGTTACTACCGGCTTTATTCTGGCCTACCCTATTGCCGTCGCCCGGGTTCTACCCGGCGAAGCAATAGCCGCGGCCAAGGAGTTTCACGGCTATGAAGCAACGCTCGCTGTACTGACCATCGTGCTTTGGCATCTCTACGATGTTATTCTGAAACCCGCCATCTTCCCGGCTGATACCAGCATCTTCACCGGGAAAATATCAAGGAAGCGAATGCTTGAGGAACATTCCCTGGAGTATGCCCGGCTCATTGGCGAGCAAGACCTTAAGGAAGTAGCCGCGGCTGCGAAGCCTTCCCTTGACTCAACTTCCGATTAAAGCGAGTATTTTGCCGTGGGCTTCTTCAATTCCGTCTTCGGTCAGTATATCGCTCAGAGCGTCTTTCATGCTGTCATCAGCACCATTGTCATCGAGGCGCTGCTATGGCTATGGCGTGTACGTAAGTCTTCCCTCCAAATCAAATTACGTCTTCTGGTGCTCCAACTGCCGGTGGTCAGTCTCCCTTTCTATTTCCTCCTCTATCCGCCACGGGCGGGTAGCTATTTCCGTCAGCAGGTGGCTTTGACTGATTTCAATGAGTGGCTGGGATTAGGTCTGGGTGGGGGTGTTTTCCTCTGGCACCTCTTCGTCGCTCTGTTAGCACTGACTACGGTTTACTTCATCATCAAGGAGTTGGTTCCCAGCCTGAGGCACTACTTTGGCCACTACCCCGCCCTGTCCTCAATCGAGGCAGGAGAGTTCCCTAAGCTGGATGAGGTATTAGCTCTCCTGGTGCAGGTCAAACGTAGACCGTGGCTAAGAATACTACTTTCCCGGGATAAAGAGCCGATGCTCCATACCTTTGGGCGTGAGGCGATTGTTATCTCCCGGGCCACAATAGACCTGCTGGATACCGATGAGCTGGCGGCAGTTATTAGCCACGAACTGGCTCACCTCGGGCAGGCTTACCGCATTGACCGTCTGGCAATGGTGCTGCGGTTTGTCATGTTCTATAATCCGGTTGCTCTTTTCATCTTCGGCCGTATTATTAGTGACAATGAGAAGAATTGTGATGATATCGCCATTGATGTTACTGGGAAAAGGTTAGCTCTCGTCTCAGGGATACTCAAGATGTCCCGGCGAACAGTAGCGTCTAGTGTGTCTGGCAGACAGTGGCGCTGGCGGTCAAGCATCACTGCTTGGGAGTATCGAGCCGGCGGTGAACTGATGACGCAGAGGGTGGCAAGGCTGCTTCATGCCGAAAAAGCCGGCTCTATCCCCGGACAAAACCTTGGCTTGTTTGTCACTGCTACCCTGCTGTCAGCGCTGCTCTTTTTTGTCGTCTAGTGTCATGTTGGATAAATGGATGAATGCTAACTCACGGCGAGGTTAAGTCGAATGCCCATTGGTGATGCTATTCAAATAGAAGCATGTCATTCTGGCGAAGGCCAGAATCCAGATACCATCCCAGCTCTGGATTCCAGCGTAGGCTGGAATGACAGTTATTGAATGTATACAGACTATTGTGAGACACTTGGTAAGTAACAGAGAGGGGGCGTAGCCCCCTCTCTTAAATCTCTTTCCCTCTGTCCTACTCAGGAGAAGGGGAACAAGGGGATGAGGTCGTCCGTGCGGGTAATGTGTGCTGAGGCAGCCATTGGTTTAGTGATTAACCAGGCAGGACACTAGACAACAAACGAAGGTGACGTCGGTAATGGTAAAGTTAAGAGAGGCATCCAGACTGGCACTGGTGTTGTTGGTGGTGGGTATGATGGCATTAGCCCTCCACCTTTTGGGCCGGGTGCCGGCTTGTTTGTCTAGCTCTCCTACCCTTAAAGATTATGCCAGCCTGGAAGCAGCCGAGGCGGAGCTCGGTTTTAAGATTACGCTGCCGACCTACTTTCCCAGTTATCTCTATTGGCCCCCATCTAGTATCCGGGGACAGCTCCAACCCGTTCCCATGGTACAGATTATCTTTCTCACTACTGACCAGAGCACTGAGGCTTTGTGGCTCACCCAGATAGCGTCCGATAGCATGGATTGGCCTCAAGGGCTGCCCTGGATTAAGACTATTCTCGAAAGGATACCGGTAGATATCGGCGGTAACCAGGGCGAACTTGTCGTTGGGCAGAGAGATGACGGTCAGCTTGTGAATGGTGTTTACTGGACGACAGACGGTCGTCATTTTGCTGCTGTGATGAGCCAACCAATACGAGAAGTGCTTATTTTAGCCAGGAGTATGCATCCTTAACCGTCAGGTAAAAGCAAAAACAGGGTGTTTTACCCTAAATACATAGGGTATTATTCTGTTGCTAACTACTGAGTAATGCTTTAAGATACTAGTTGAAAGTTGTGATAAATATAGTAAAGCGATGTTCCAAAATAAGCCTGCTCCTTCTGGTGAGCCTAGTCTTGGTTGTTCTTGTCTTTCTTTTCGCTTCCGTTTCCAGGACGTATGCCCTTGATGAAAATAATTGTCTTGCCTGTCATGGCAACCCTAAGCTGACCAAGACTACCAAGGAAGGCACGATAATATCTCTCTATGTTAATGAGGCGAAGGTAAACACGGCTGCCCACCGGTTTGTGGCTTGCACCACCTGTCATACTGTCGACCCGCATAAGATTGAAACACCGCTCACCAAGCTATCCCTGGCAGAAAAATGTGGCAGTTGCCACCAGTATGAGTACAAAGTGCATCTGGAGAGTGTCCACGGGCAGCAGCTGGTGCAGGGCAACCCTGATGTTGCTACCTGTGTCGATTGCCACAGTGCGGAGGCTAATCCCCATAGCGTGATTCGGGTGCTGGAATATAATTCCTCTGCTTATAAGAAAAATATTGCTCAGACCTGCGCCCGCTGTCATGGTAATGAAGAGCTGATGGCCAGTTACGGTATCGTGGAGAGGGTTTATGAATCATATATGCGCAGCTTCCATGGTAAAGCGATAAAGCTGGGCACCTATGAGATAACTCAATTGGATAAAGCCACCTGCACCAATTGCCATGGTGACCATGATATCAAGAGTGTCAAAGACCCGACCTCGCCGGTAGCGGGTGTGGATAACCTGACGAAGACTTGTGAGCAGTGTCATTCCGGCGCCGGTATTGAGTTTGCCCGTAGTTTCCTCGGACACAGGGAAGCATCCCCGAGGAATATTCCGGCGGCACACTACACCGAGATATTATTTAACACGCTGCTAATATCGGTGGTTTCTGTTGGTGCCTTTGTCGTCATCGCCGCTTTGGCCAGCTTCGCTCATCACCGGTGGAGGGAATGATAGATGGCAGCGCAAACCGAAGTCTTGCCGCTAAAGAAAACCATACCGGAGCAAATTACTCGTTTCGATATTCACCAGATAATTCAGCATGCCGGGCTGATGACGAGCTTTATTCTGCTTGTCTTCACCGGGCTACCTCTGAAATACGCTTACCTGGGTATAAGCCAGTGGTGGGCGGGGATATGGGGAGGAATCGAGGTGATGCGCTCGGTACACTATTTTGCGGCCTTTGCCATGGTTGCCGTTTGTCTCTACCATGCGGTCTATTTATTCTACACCATCGTGATTCTGAAAAGGCCCTTCCCGTTAAAGATGATACCTAATGTGAGTGACTTCCCCAAATTCTTTCATGAGATAGGCTATTTTCTCGGTTTGACCAGGACGAAGCCCCGGTTTGACCGCTTCAACTGGAAAGAGAAGTTTGATTACTGGGCAATCTTCTGGGGAGTGCCAATCATGGCTGGCACCGGTTTCATCCTGATGTTCCCGGTTATGATCAGCCAGGTATTCCCAGGCTGGGTTATACCTGCCGCTCTGATTGCTCACAGTGATGAGGCTGTTTTAGCCCTGACCTGGATATTTATGGTACATATCTTCTTTAACCACTTTACTCCCGGCATATTTCCGATTAATACCTCCATATTCACCGGGAAAGTACCTAAAGAGCGCTATCACCGTGACCATCCCATTGAGTATGAGCAAATGACGGAAGCCGAGACGGCTGATAAGCAGGACCATCCTATTGAGTACGAACAACCGGCTGAAACCGATGAGCCGGTTAAAGCCGGTGAGAAGGAGGAAAATTGAAATATCTGCGTGAGATTTTTGATGATTGGCTAACCAGAGCTGCGGCGGTAGTATTCGTGGCTATCGTCGCGCTGGTTATCTTTAACTCTGCCTCTGACCTCCCTGAGAGATACCCTCTTTTCGGTGTTTTCAACTACTCCATGGTACCTATTTTGTTTATTGTTGGCGGAGTGATTTTCATTCTGGCCATCTTGAGGAGCTAGGAAATAAAGTAATATGGAACGTATGCGACAGCACCGTGAAAAACTACTCTTCCTCATGTTCGCCGGGGCCATCGGCATTATGTTACTTGTCGTTGGTGGTTACCAGCTTGTTGAGTTTACCGATTCTACCGCCTTTTGCGGTCAGTTATGCCATGAGGTAATGTACCCTGAATATACTACCTACCAGGCTTCGCCTCATTCTCAGGTGCTCTGCTCCGAATGCCACGTTGGTTCGGGAGCTGATTATCTCGTCAAATCAAAGATAAGTGGCGTACCGATGGTCTTTGCCATCATTTCTGAAACCTATCACCGTCCTATCCAGACCCCCGTGGAAAATCTGCGACCGGCCCGCGAGACCTGTGAGCAATGTCACTGGCCGGGGAAATTTTCTGGTGACCTGGTTCGTGTCCATACCACCTTTGCCACCGATGAGGCAAACACGAAGAAGGTTGATACCAGAGTGCTGCGGGTGGGTGTTGGCGAATCCGGGGTGGCTCATGACATCCACTGGCACATCGCCGCCAAGGTGTGGTACTTACCCCTGGATAAAGCACGTCAGCAGATTGGTTGGGTAGGCGTTGAGAATGAGGACGGTCGCTTGACTGAGTACGTTGACCCGGCTCGGGCCGCTGAGCTCAGCCCGCAACTGATGGAGCAGAAACGTCTGATGGACTGCATGGATTGCCATAACCGGGCAACTCATATTTTCCAGTCGCCCAATGAACTCATCGATATGGCCATGGTCAAGGGGAAGATAGATAGCTCGCTCCCCTTTATCAAGAGAGAAGGAATGAAGGTATTAGACCCGCCTAACCCGAGTCTCGAAGACGCAATGACCAGGGTAGAAGCAATCCGTGAATTTTATCGAACCTCTTATCCTGAGGTAGACCAGAAGAAGCAAGCTGCGATTGATAATGCCATAACTGAACTCAAGGAAATTGCCCGGCTGACGACGTTTCCTGAGATGAAGGTAACCTGGAAAACTTATATTGATAATGCTGGCCATATCGCCTCGCCGGGGTGCTTTCGCTGCCATGGTAAGTTGGTGGCCACCACGGGCGGGCTAAAAAGCAAAACCATCGATGCCGGCTGCGACTCATGTCATTACTTTGAACTGAAACAGTAATTGGTAATATTAAATAATAAAGGGGTATCTTTGAAAATAAGGTATTGCTTTTTTCGAAAAAATGTGGTATAACAACAACTTAATATGATACGGTATATTTTGGGCATTTGGTCGGTAGTTCTGATTAGTGACAGGCACGAAATTGGTCATAAAGAGCGGGTTGTTTTTTCCGCTCTTTTATTTTGAGACTCGGTAAGGAGGTGGAATCTATGCTCGTAAAAAGTCGGGGGGGGGTAGGGTGGGGTGTCGTCGCTATTTTGGTAACGTTACTGGTCCTGGTAGCCGGCTGCCAGGGTAGTGATGGTGCTCAGGGGCCACCGGGTACCAGCACCGGCACCGTCTCGGGAACGGTAACCAGTTCTATTGGTGGTAAACCGTTAGCCGGTGTGGCGGTCACCACCGAGCCGGCAATTAAGGACGTCACCATGACTACTGATGCTAGTGGTGGTTACTCCGGTTCGTTGCCTATCGGCACCTATAGCGTCACCTTTAAAAAGGATAACTTTACTGCGGCCACGCTTCCGGTGACGCTGGTAGCCGGTCAGACGGCGGCTAAATCGGTCGCCCTGAAACCGGTGAAGGCTGTGGTGGTCAACGCCGGTCAGGACCAGCAGGTATCACCCTCGGCGGTGGTAACGCTAAGTGCGACGGCCTTGCCTTTGAATGATTCCACCGTTACCGGTTACCAGTGGACTCAAACCGCGGGGGTAAGTGCCACCATCGATAATCCGAAAAGCAGTACGGTCAAGGTCACCCTGGACAAGGCGCCTACCTATAAGGCAGAACTGATAAAGATACTGAGTCCCCTAGTTAACCGGGTCAAAGTTCTGGCCATCAGTCCTCTTGCTCTGGAGGAAGCTGAGATAGCTACTTTCGAAGTAACTGTGACCACTTCCAGCGGTAGCTACAAGGACGCAGTAAATGTAACGGTTGCCCTTCCCTATGTCATTAATACCGGCCTTCAGGCCGTACCGAAAGGGGTGCCGGTACTTTTGCAGGGTAAAGAACAGGTTGGCTATTCTTGGACTCTGATGTCTCCTGCTGGTTCCAAGGCAACTCTGAACGACGCCAATGACCGGTTTCCATCCTTCACTCCGGATATCGTTGGTAAATATACGCTTAACGAAAGAAATAATGGAGCGTCCATAGATGTCTATGCCGGAACCTGGGCCGGGGCAATCAGCGGACAGGATAGCAAGGGAGAGCCTCTTGCCGCCGGTTGCACCGTCTGTCACAACGGTAAGATAGCGCCGGATAACTTCACTGACTGGAAAGCATCGGGACATGCCGAGATATTCACGCAGAACATCAACAATCCTGATGGTCACTGGACGGTATCGTGCGCCTCCTGCCACACGGTTGGCTATGCCCCCGGTGTGGATAATGGTGGCTTTGATGAGGCGATAAAAGCCGAGGGCTGGCAAGCGCCGGCCCATGGGGATGTGGGGTTATGGACGACTATATTGGCCAAAAACCCGAAGACCGCCAAATTGGCCAATATCCAGTGTGAAAACTGCCACGGTCCAAATGACAGTGTGTTACACGGCAACAAGATTATTGATGCCGCTCGCGTCAGTGTCTCCGCCGATGTCTGCGGTGCTTGTCACGGCGAACCACCTCGACATGGCCGTTTCCAGCAATGGGAGGAAAGCGCTCATTCTGGTATTGAGTCTGCAACCACCCCGGAGAGAGGTACCAGTTCTTCTTGCGGGCGCTGTCATCTGGCGCAGGGGTTCCTTACCTGGCTAAAGCAGGGTGACCTGACCAAGCAGGTGCAAGGGGCGAATGGTAACGCTACCGTTGATGAGATGCTTAAACTGGGTGCTAGTCCGGATGTAGCGGAGGGAGTAACCTGCGTTGTCTGCCATGACCCGCACGCTCAGGGCAAACTTTCTGGTGAACCGAATACAGCTACCATCCGTATTCAAGGGGATACGAAAATGCTGCCGTCTGGTTTCCAGGCAAAAGCGGTGGGCAAAGGTGCCTTATGTATCACCTGCCACAATACCAGAAATGCCTTGCACAATGATGCTAACGCGCCCACCAGCTACTCAGCTCCCCACGTTGCTGCCCAGGGAGACGTGATGATGGGTGAAAATGCCTACTTTGTTGAGTCACAACGTTCACCCCACGCCAATATCAAGGATACCTGCGTCACCTGCCATATGGAAGCATCGCCGCCACCAGCCGAGTTTAGCTATAACCAGAGTGGTACCAACCACAGCTTTGCGCCCAGCATTAAAATCTGCTCTAGCTGTCACAGCGACACCTTGAATGGTCACGCCCTTCAAGTAGGTGTTGAGGACAAGCTGCACAAGCTGGGCGAGGCGATGTCGGCCTATCTCCTCAAGAAAATGCCGGCACGGGTAACGATGATGGACTACACCCCTCATGTGTTTGGCGGTAAATCTTACGATGTGAAGAGTGTGGCGCTGAGTGTAGCCAAGGACAACATCGCCGCTCTGGAACCGACCGAACCTCACGGGCAGCAGGGCTTTCTTATCAAGTTCAAGACCCCGCTGACCTTCACCTACAATGTTGCCGGGGAATCACCTCATACCATGTCACTCAGCGAGGTCGAGGTGCAGCTTGGTGATGTTACCGATGGCACGACGTCACTCGTCGCCTTCACTGACCCTCTGGTTAAGGCTGGCTGGAACTACTTCCTGCTCCATGGTGATGCCAGCGAGGGCATCCACAATCCGGCCTTTACTACGGCAGTGATAGATGCCTCAATTAAAGCTCTGAAGTAAGATTGTTCATAGTACCTATCATCCCTTAATCCCCCTCTCCTTAATACTAAAGGAGAGGGGGATTGTTTAGGGGTGAGGTTAGTAAACAATATATTGCTTTTTGATTCTTGCTAACAGCATAATCATTATGGTAGAATAATTCAGCTATCATGAAGCTGGTATAGGAGGAAATCGTGAAGAACAAGTCTGTAGTCATGTTTACGGTAGCTATTCTAGTCCTCTTAGTCGCAACGCTCGGTGCTTGTGCCAAAGCAGAGACGCCGGCACCCGCTCCAACGCCAGCACCGGCACCAGCACCTAAACCAACACCAGCACCGGCCCCGGCCCCAGTTCCGGCACCAACGCCAGCACCTACGCCGGTAGCCGGACCGCCACAAATACCCCACACTTTAGAGGGACGAGCTGATTGTGTACTGTGCCACGCACAGGGTGGCCTTAAACCTTTCCCGGCAAATCACGCCGGATATACAAAAGAAATTTGCCAAGGCTGCCATAAGCCAAAGGCGTAAGTATAATTAGAGAAATGGAACGGGCTGGTTGGCTGGCAGCATTATCCGAGAATAGTTGCTGGCCAGCCAGCGAATTTGTAACAAAACCAGTAATCCAAAGTTTCTATTCATAGGGAGTAAGTCGTCAGGGTAGTGGTGGAGTTAAAAAGTGCGGAATAAAAGAAAGTTCCTCATCGGAGGAATCGTTATCTTTCTAGCCCTGGGTTTGCTGACGGTTAATGGCATCCGGGGGGCAGCTACCTACTATTACACGGTCAGTGAGCTGGCACAGCTGGGCAGTTCAGTCAATGGCAAGAGTGTTCGGGTGAATGGGTTGGTTGCCCCGGGCTCAGTGGAAGAGCAGGAGGGTGGTCGTATCACGAGCTTCGCGGTTGTTGAAGGCGGGAAAGCCTTGCCTGTACTCTATAAAGGGGTAAAGCCCGATACCTTTAAAGCAGGTAATGAGATTGTTGTCGAAGGTCGGCTTGATGCCAGTGGTACCTTCCAGGCGCAGACGCTCATGCCGAAATGCCCCTCCAAGTATGAACCTAAAGTCTAATAAAGGGCACTCAGCTAAGGGCATATAGGCATGAACGAAATCGGGTATATTGCGCTAATACTAGCGCTGGTTGTCTCAATCTATGCGGTTTTTGCCTTTAGTCTTGGAGTACGAAGACAGTTACCTGAGCTTATCGCTAGTGCCCGAAACAGTGTCTATGCTGTCTTCGGGTTGGTTTCGCTCTCCGTAGCCGTTTTACTTTATGCGCTGGTCAACCATGACTTTAGGCTGGCTTATGTTGCCTCTTATACCAGCCGTGATTTGTCTCTGTTTTACCTGATAAGCGGCTGGTGGGCCGGGAACGATGGCTCGCTACTCTTCTGGGTATGGATTCTGGCACTGGCGGCCACCGTGGTAGTACGTCAGAAGAGAAACATTGGCCAGGAGTTGGTGCCCTATGCCACTTCAGTTTTGATGGTCGTTGCCGCCTTCTTTTTTTTCCTGCTGGTGGCTGTAGCCAATCCTTTCCAGAAACTATCTTTTGTCCCGGCTGATGGCCAGGGTCTTAACCCCCTCCTCGAAAATCCGGGCATGCTTATTCACCCGCCAACTTTGCTGACTGGTTATGCTTTGTTAGCGGTTCCCTTTGCCTTTGCTATCGCCGCCATGCTGTCAAGGCGGCTTGGTGATGAGTGGATAATACTAGCCAGAAGATGGGCACTTATTGCCTGGCTGTCTCTTGGTATCGGTAATGTTCTCGGTGCCTGGTGGGCCTATGTTGAACTGGGGTGGGGTGGCTATTGGGCCTGGGACCCGGTGGAGAACGCCAGTTTGTTGCCCTGGTTAACCGCCACCGCTTTTCTTCACTCCGTGATGATGCAGCGCAGGCGGGGCATACTCAAAGTCTGGAATATGGTACTGATTATCATCACCTTCAGCCTGTCGTTGTTCGGTACTTTCCTCACCCGCAGTGGTATTCTGGCTTCGGTTCATAGCTTTTCTGATACCTCTCTGGGTATATACTTCTTGGTCTTCATCGGTCTGTTTCTTTTTGGCTCGCTGGTTTTGCTCTACTACCGTAGCGATGAGCTGAAGGGTGAGGCGGAGATGGAATCGCTCGTCTCGCGAGAAAGTACCTTCTTACTTAACAATCTGCTTCTGGTTGGGGCGGCCTTTGCCATCTTCCTCGGCACGGTGTTTCCGGTAATCACGGAAGCAGTACGCGGGGTTAAGATTACGGTTGGTCCGCCCTTCTTTAACCAGGTAAATGCTCCTATTTTCCTGGCGATTATTCTGCTGGCTGGTATTTGTACCCTTATTGGCTGGCGCCGGGCATCCCCCAAAAATCTGCTGCATAATTTCCTGTTGCCGGTAGTATTGGCCGTGGTGCTGGCCATTGTCCTCTTTATTATCGGCGTCAGAGAGTGGTATGTCCTGCTGGCATTCTTTATCTGTAGCTTCGTCCCCTTTACCATAATTTACGAGTGGCTGCGGGGGACAAGTGCCCGCCACCGGACGAGAGGTGAGAATTATCTGAAAGCCTTCTGGGGATTAATCGGCGCTAACCGCCCCCGCTACGGGGGTTATATTGTCCATCTCGGTATTGTTCTCATCGCACTTGGCGTCACCGTATCCTCAGTGTATAATATAGAGAAGGAAGCAACACTTACGCCGGGTGAATCAATGACCATCAGGAGCTATACCCTCACTTATGATGGCAAAGATTCCTATGAAACAGCCAGCAAGCGGGTAGTCAGTGCTACCGTCTCGGTTTATCAGAGTGGGGAATTCCTGGGCAAGATGGTTACCGAGAAATACTTCCATAAGAACTACGAACAGGCGGTGACCGAGGTGGCGATACGTTCTACCCTTGTGGAAGACCTTTATCTCATCTTTGTTGGCGAAGACCAGGGTAACGTATCTGGAGCGACCGCCTTTAAAGTCCTGGTTAATCCGATGGTCGCATGGATATGGCTCGGTGGTGCCGTTGTCATCTTAGGTGGGTTGATTGCTTTCTGGCCGCAACGACGGGGATTGACTGGCTCTGCCAGAGTCTAAGGTGGGGATGATGACTATGGTTTGGCGAACGCTGGTTCTTGTTTTACTTTTGGCAGGGTTAATGGCGTCACCGCTCCGGGCGGATGCCACTACCGATGATATCGCCCGGCAGCTAGTCTGCCAGTGTGGTTGTAACTTTAGTTTGGCTAATTGTCCTGATGACCCATGTCCGTCGAAGGGTCCAATGAATACTTTGATTGAGCAAAAGCTGGCTCAAGGTCAATCAGAGGCACAGGTTCTTCAGTCCTTTGTTGCTCAGTATGGTGAAAAAGTGCTGGTCACACCCCCCAAGAGAGGTTTTAACCTTATTGCCTGGTTTGGGCCGTATATTGCCATACTGGCCGGGGCTGCCATCATCTACCTTGCTGTCAGAAAGTGGGTAAAGCAAGGTAGTCAGTCTGTACCCAGTACCAGGGTTGAAGCGGAGGGGGAAGATGAGAAATACCAGCGCCAGCTTGAAGCCGAGCTAAAACAGTTTGGCGACAGGGGTTTCCGTTGATTATTTTCTTCGCTATACTATTGACCGTGCTGGTCTTTGCCTTCATCGGCTATCCCCTTTTGAAACCAAGGCCGAGTACGGTAGGTGCATTTCGGGACGAAAATACGGAAGAGCTACACTCCAGGCGTGATACTACCTACTCCATGCTCAAAGAGCTGGAGTTTGATTATCAGTCAGGCATACTGGCCGAAGAGGACTACCACGACCTGACCACCAAGTATAAGGAGAAAGCTATTTCCATCCTTAAGGATATTGATAGTGTGGGAGGGGGAAGCGTCGCCGAGGATGAAATTGAAAAGAAGGTTCGGGAGCTTCGGCGAGGTAATAAGTCTTCTCCCGGCAAAACTGGCCCAAAGAGTAATGCCGAAGTGGAAGCTGAAGTGGAGAAACAGGTGCAGGAAAGGCGCCACAATGTAGGCCAGTTCTGTACTCAATGCGGTGCGAGGCATAAGCCGGGTGACCGCTTCTGCTCCCATTGTGGAGCACGCGTTTAGATAAGGAGTTACATCTATTAAAAGGGCTGTTATTCTGGCGATAATATTCATACTGAGTTTAGCCGTGCCGGTTCTGGCTGCGGAAGCGGGTAATGTCACCATTAGCGGACAACTGGTTAATAAGACCAGGGGTGGAAGTAGTGTGGCCGACCAGGTGGTGACCTTGAAAACCTCGCTAAACAATATTGAAATAAGCTCAGCGACCAATAAAACTCAGAGCGATGGTCGCTTTTCTTTTGATAAATTGGTGACAGAGCCGGGCTATAGTTACGAGATAACGGTTACCTACCAGGAGGGGGACTATAGCAGTGAGGCATTGAGCTTTGCTGCGAACGAGACCGCCAAATCGGTCGAGATAGTAGTATATGATTCAACTACCAGCAGTGAGGCAATCCGGGTTGATGCCGCCCATACTGTCATCTATGCCGGGCAAGAGGGCCTTGAAATAATGGAGGTTTACCTCGTCAGCAATAATTCTGACCGGACTTATATCGGCTCAGGGGAAATCACGACTCTGGGAAGACGCAAAACCCTGGACTTACCGCTTCCTCAGGGGGCTAAAGAGCTTCAATACTTCGGTGAGCTAATGGGGTGTTGTGTTGTTGACAACCAGGAGGGCTTTTCTGATACCATGTCAATTCAGCCCGGTAGCAAAGAGATTGCCTATTCCTATAAAATTGACCAGGTATCAGGGAAATTCACTCTGTCGCGCACGGTGGCCAACCCGATGGCGAGCTATGCCCTGCTCATTACCGGGGAGGGGATTAAGGTTGAAAGTGACCGGCTGGTGGCCAAAGGCCCGGTGGATATCAATGGTACCACCTTTAACCAGTTCTCCGGTGCTGATTTTGCTCCCGGCGAGGTTATCAGTGCATCCCTCTCCAGTTCAGCGGCATCCAGCCATGCAGTTACCCTCTGGGTAATCCTGCCCCTGGCGATACTGGCCGGTGCTGCTGGCTTGGTCTACATGCTACGGAAGAGACCTTTTCAACCTGCAATGGTTCAAGATGACTCCGCTCAGGGGAAAGAGGGATTGCTTCTGGAGATGGCACGTCTCGATGATGATTTCGAATCCGGGAAAATTGCTGAGCCTGACTATCGGAGACTACGAGCGGAAAAGAAAGCCCAACTGGTGAAGCTGATGCAGGAGACGGAGCAGAAGTGATAGAGAAGGATGAGCCTGC
Organism: Dehalococcoidales bacterium; assembly: GCA_016844285.1. The sequence continues at coordinate 14,908 of JAENIS010000005.1, read as the reverse complement.
TCAACAGTGGGCTATCCGTGCCCAGGGGCTGACCAAATCTTTTGGCCACCACGATGCTCTTAACGGGGTCGACCTTGAAATTGGTTACGGCGAGTCAGTAGTCATCTTCGGCCCCAACGGGGCGGGCAAGACGACACTCATCAAGATACTGGCGACGATTATGAATCCTTCCGCAGGAAGGCTGATGATTGATGGGCTGGAGCTTAAAAATGACGCCGAGGAGATTCGGCGCCGTATCGGCCTGCTCAGCCACCAGTCCTTCCTCTATAATAACCTCACTGCTTATGAAAATCTGGAGTTTGGTTGTCGTATCTATGATGTCCCCCGGGCCAGGGAGCGGATAAAAGAAGTGGTGGCGATGCTGGGGATGACATCCCGCCTTCATGACCGGGTCGGCACCTTCTCACGAGGGATGAGGCAGAGAGTATCCATCGCTCGTTCCATTTTACATAAGCCAACAATTATGCTTCTGGATGAGCCGGAAACAGGGCTGGACCAGCAAGGTATCGCCATGCTCTGGCAAGCCTTGAAGACGGAAGAGAAGGACAAGCGTACCATTATCCAGACCACCCATAGCCTGGAACGAGGGCTGGAACTGTGTGAGCGCTGCCTGATTCTGGCCCGTGGTAAGATTGTTTATCAGCGGTCAACCGCAGCCCTCGACCTCGCCGACCTGAAAAAGGTCTACTGGGAAGCCACGGCGACGACATCATGAGTTTCTGGCGTAAGGTTATCGCCATCACCTGGAAGGACGCTCTCTGTGAAATGCGCACCAAAGAGGTCGTGCCTTCCGTACTCGTTTTTACTCTCCTGGTCATCGTCATTTTTAATTTTGCCTTTGAACCCGGACAGGGGACAACCGAGCTGATAGCACCGGGAATCCTGTGGGTGACCTTTGCCTTTGCCGGGGTGTTGAGCCTGAACCGTGCCTTTATCACTGAGAAAGAAGAAGGCTGCATGGAGGGACTGATGGCCTCCCCCATCAGCCGCGAAGTCATCTATGTGGGCAAGATGCTGGGCAGCTTGCTCTTCATGTTTATCATCGAAGCTATCGCCTTGCCTTTCTTCGTTTTTCTTTTCAATGTGTCTGTGTTTTCGCCCCAGCTTATCGTCGTGACCATTCTGGCCACCATCGGTTTTGTCGCTGTCGGGACGCTATTCGCCGCCCTGGCAATTAATACGCGGGCGCGGGAGATGGTGCTGCCCATCCTCTTCCTGCCCATTGTCATCCCGGTAATCATCAGTGCCGTTCAAGGCTCGGCGCTGGCCATTGCCGGTGAACCGTGGAGTCAACTATACCCCTGGCTCCAGATACTGGGAGCTTTTGATGCTATTTTCCTGGTTGTCCCCTTCTTTATCTTCGCCTACGTTATCGAAGAATAGAAAGTGAGGAGGAGAGGTTATGAAAAGATATGTTCTACTCTGGTTGAGTCTGGCACTAATGGTGGCCACTATGTATCTTGTCTTTGTCCTGGTGCCCACCGAAAAGGAAATGGGGATTGTCCAGAGAATATTCTACCTCATGGTGCCGATGGGCTGGCTGGCGTTACTCTCCTTTCTTATCGTCTTTATTGGCAGTATCCTCTATCTGGTGAAGAGGGAGAGTAAATGGGATATTCTGGCTCACTCTTCGGCCGAGACCGGCATTGTCTTTACCAGCCTGGCGCTAATCGTTGGCTCCTTGTGGGCTAAGCCCATTTGGGGGATATGGTGGACCTGGGATGAGCCACGCTTGACATCGACCCTGGTTCTCTGGTTTATTTACCTGGCCTATATCATGGTGCGCTCTTTAGCCACTGAAGAGAGTCAGGGCGCCCGCTTTGCGGCGGTGGTGGGTATCATTGGCTTCATCGATATTCCAATTGTGGCGATGGCCACGACCCTCTGGCGTGGACAGCACCCCAAAATGCTAATCTTCAAAGGTGGTATTGACCCTACCATGCTCTTAACTCTCATCGTTAGCCTGATTGCCTTCACCATTCTCTACTCCCTTATCTTGCTGCAGCGAGTTTCGATGAGGAATGACGAAATCGAAATTGAGAAATTGAAGAAATCAGTTAATTAACCTATAATGAGATTGTTTATTAACCTATCCCCTGACCCCTTCCCTTGTCAAGGGAAGGGGCGAGTAAGTGAGAGGTTGGTAAACAACTTTTGTAACGTTTAATTAAGGAGACAGGACAAAATGGAGAATGCCTGGTTTTTGTTTGCCGCCTATAGCATTGTCTGGGCTGTGGTTTTTGGCTATGTCCTTTCCCTGTTTCGCCAGCAGAGAAGGCTACGGCAGCAGATTGACTCGTTGAGTAAAACGCTTAAGGGAAAGGAAAGCAAACGATAGAGGCGGAATAACGATGCCTTCAACTAAGACCTCCATTGAACTGGAACAAAGAACCAGGGAGCTCTCTTCCCTCCTCTCACTATCCGAGGCTCTGGGCTCTCTTCGTGACCTATCCAATCTGGATAGTGTCTTAAGTAGTGCCCTGGACAGCATTCTTGAGATAATGCGTGTTGCTATCGGCGGCATACTCCTGCTGGATGAAGCAGGAGAGACGTTATGCTACCGGGCGTACCGTGGCCTGTCTAGTCGATTTGTCCAGGAAATGTGCCTCCATCTGGGCGAGGGCATCGCCGGCAAAGTGGCTCAGACGGGCGAGGCGATGCTTTTAGAAGATATCTCCAACACACCCGATGCCGCCAGGCCAAAACTAATTAGTACCGAAGGGCTTCGGGCTTTTGCCAGTGTACCCATACGTTCAGAGGGGAAGGTTCTGGGCGTACTTAATATTGCCAGCCATGAGCCTCGTCGCTTCTCCACGGAAGATGTACGACTCCTTGAGTCCATTGCCCGGCAGTTGGCTACCGCCATCGAAAATGCCCGACTGCACGAGGAGGTGCGGCGTAAAGACGAGATTCGCCAGGAGTTATTGCGCGAGGTATTATCCATCCAGGAAGAGGAACGCCGGCGAATTGCCCGCGAGCTGCATGATGAGATAAGCCAGTCGCTCATCAGCCTGAACACCGGTCTCGAAGTAGTCAGCGGCAGTTTACCACCTGGTGCCGATAAGACCAGTGAGATGATAAGAAAGACACAGCAGCTATCCATCAGTATTCTCGATGAGATACACCGTGTGATTTACGAGCTCCGCCCGACATTACTCGACGACCTGGGTCTGGTGGCGGCAACACGATGGCTTCTCGATAATAAACTGGGTGCTGCCGGTGTCAAGGTAGATTTCAGGTCTATCGGTCGTGAGAAGAGATTGCCTCCCCAACTGGAAACGACTCTCTTCCGGGTTATCCAGGAAGCCGTCACTAACATCGCCCGGCATGCTAAAGCCAAGAATGTTCAAGTAAGCCTGCATTTCAAAAAAGATGCTGTTAGCGTTGCCATCAAAGATGACGGTATCGGCTTTGATGTTCAGGAAGCGATAAGCTCGCAGGAAAGACCACGCGGGTTGGGTTTGCTGGGTATGAAAGAGAGGGTGGAGCTGGTTAATGGCACTTTGACCATTCAATCCAGTCGTCTCGGTGGTGCTGAAATCAATTTTCAAGTTCCTTTAGGGCGGGAGGTTAGCCATGGCTAAGATAAAACTGCTATTGGTCGACGACCATGCCATATTGCGCGATGGCATCCGTGCTTTGCTCAGCTCTCAGAGTGATATCGAAATCGTTGGCGAAGCTGGGGACGGTAAGGAAGCCATCGCCAAGGTGACGGAACTGATGCCGGATGTCGTCCTGATGGATATCGCCATGCCTAACATGGATGGGATTGAAGCGACGCGGCGTATCGTGAAGAAAAACAGCAAGGTAAAAGTCTTAATCCTGACCCAGTACGATAATAAGGAGTATATCCTATCGGTCATTAAAGCCGGAGCGGCTGGTTGCGTGCCCAAGAGAGCCCTCGGTTCAGAGCTAATATCCGCCATACGTGCCGTCTACCGCGGGGACTCCTTCCTATATCCCTCGGTTGCCGCCACCCTGATTGCAGATTACCGTCAGCAGGCTGAGGTAGAGCCCTATGACCGTTTGACCGCCCGGGAAAGAGAAATACTCAAGATAATTGCTGAGGGTCATACCAGCCGTGAGATTGCGGATATGCTCTTCATCAGCTTAAAGACCGTCCTTGGCCACCGTACCAAGATAATGGAAAAGCTCAACCTGCACAACCGCACTGAGCTTATCAAGTATGCTGTGCGCAAGGGATTGGTCAGCCTGGAAACGTAAAACTGTTTATCCGGCGTGGCTACTTGTTGGCACCTCTTTGCACACCACGCAGGTAGGATATCTCGCCGGCGTGCTGAGCCAGGTGAGTGATGATAAGGGTGAAGAGGACACCAACAGTCGGATTCCCCAAGCGGGGCAAATCTACGACCTTGGCTAGTTCCTCATCGGTCATCGCTTTCAAATATTCCAGGGTGCGTGCCTGTACCGCTCCCGTGTAGGCCATTAATTCTTTAAGCTCCGGAACACGGAAAGCGACGACCTGCTCAGGAGTGTAACCGCCTCCGGTCTCACTTGACGCCAGATTGAGTTTCTCGTACCACTTCTCTAACTCCCAGACCTCGGGCTTACCCTGGATTCTGCCCTGGACAAATCTGTCTTCAAAGCGTGCCATATGGAAAAGAATAATCCCTATTGAGTTGCACTCCGGTCCGGCCCGCCATGCCAGTTCCTGCTGGTTTAAACCTTCCGCTACCCTGGTCGTCGTTTGCTTGACACGGTCAAGGGAACCCTGGACAAACTCTCTAATCTCCATTGCTTATAACCTCCTTGCGTCCTGGTAGAGACTCTAGCTATCAGCCTGCCTGACAACTATTTGTGGTGATTATAGTTTCTCTACCCTCGTGCGTCAACAACAGACGTGTTTTTAGGTTGTTGAATAACCTCACCCCCTGTGTTTCCCTCTTCTTTTAGGAGGGGGGAAGATGATTTAGAAGAAGGGCTACGCCCCCTGCAAGTGTGTTATACTACTCTATTAATCGAATCTACTAATCAGGAGAAACAATGAATATCGCCAGAGTTGAGGTCATTCCCCTTTCTGTGCCCATTGATTATCCTTTCCGTAACCCACGTTTCGGCTTAAGTGAGAAGTTGACCGTCGCTATTGCCAAAGTCACCACCGATGATGGGCTTGACGCCTTTGGTGTGACGTTTACCTGGGTAGCAGGACATATCAAATCCCTTGTTGCCAGTATCGACGACCTGGGAGCGACTATCATCGGGCAAGACGTCATGCGTCCGGCGGAAGCCTGGCAGAAGATATACGCTGCGACCATCCACATGGGGCATTCGGGACATAGCCTGTACGCTCTTTCGGCGCTGGATTCCGCCATCTGGGTGCTCAAGGCAAAGGCACTGAACCAGCCGCTGTACCAGCTTCTCGGCGGCTACCGGGACAAAGTGCCCGCCTACGCTAGCTACCTGCTCTGGCGCGACTGGCCAATCGACCGTTTGCAGAAAGACGCCGCCATGTTCAAGGAACAGGGTTTCAAATACATCAAGATGAAGCTAGGCGGCAAAACACTGGCTGATGAAGTCACCCGGTTTAAAGCGGTGCGCGAGGCCGTCGGCAATGACGTAAATATCATGGTCGATGGTAACTGGGCATGGAACGTACCCGAAGCGATAAGATTCGGACGTGAGTTGGAGAAAATGGGTGCTTTCTGGTTGGAAGACCCGCTCGCCAGCGAAGACCCTGACCAGATGGCCGAGCTTTCACGTTCTCTTGATATTCCCGTCGCGACGGGTGAAACGTTCAACACCAAGTACGATTTTAGACGATTGATAGAAAAGCGTTCGGCGTATTATTACATCGCCGATTTGCAGCGCGTCGGTGGGATAACCGAATGGATGAAGGTGGCAGTGATGCTCGAAGCCTGGAATCTGCCCATTAGCAGCCATCTGTTTCCGGATTTCTCTGTTCACCTGCTCGCAGCCGCGCCGAATGGCTTTATTCTGGAGTATATGCCATGGTGGGACAAGATTTACACTGAACCTCACAAGGTCGTTGATGGCTTCATGGAAGCGCCCAAAACACCGGGCCTGGGCCTCGAACTTGACCCGGCGGCGTTGAAAAAGTGGCGACTATAAAAACAGGTCAGCTCAGAAATGAACCGTGAGGGTGGTGTAAGCAATAGTCACACCTGACGTGATACCAGCCGGCTGATATTAATAAAGGCGGCCACCGTGTGGCCGCCTTAAAGGTAAGTGCTTAACCGATTGTAGTCTGGATAATACCCTCAATCTAAAGAAACCGGGCTACAGCAATTTCTCAATATCTTTTACCACCGCATCCAGCCCCAGCGCCTTGAGCTTTTGCGGGGTTGGGATACCCTGTTTTGTCCATCCCCGGCTCTGGTAGTATTCATCCAGAAGGGTATCCTGTTTCCTGACTATTTGACCGTGCGCCGGCCCTCCCTTTTGTTCCAATGGTTCCGTCAGCATTCTCTTTGGCAATGTGTCATCCTTGCGCCCGAATCCCTCGCGTAGATTGAAGACACGCTCGAGATTATATATCCTTTCTGCTACCATTTCCGTGTATTTGGCATCACCGAACTCAGCGATACCGGTGGCCGCCGATAGCATCTTGCTGAAGAGAGGAGAGAACCACTCCCATGCGGACGCGAAAGTGCAGGCAATACCGACCTCGGCCAATGCGGTATGGTTTTGATTGTAGGCCGTGATATCACCTTTATGGTCGTCGGCAAAGCGGTCGACTGCTCTTGGTTTGGTGCTACCGAATATTTCCTGTCGGGCATAGCCATAGCAGTGGCTTGCCCCGATATTCGAGGTGGCAAAGTTAAGTCCATGAGCCTTGGCCGCCCGTGGCTCGTAGGCAGCCAACTCCAGACCCTTAACGTGCATGGCGTAGTCTTGAGCACCCTTCCCGATGCGGGCGGCCGCTCTCATACTCCCTTCGGCCAGCAGGTCGCCAAAGCCTTCCCGGCGCCCAATCTTGCCGATGAGGGTAATCATCGCCGCGTGATTGCCGTAGGTCAGTTCGAGTCCGTCAGTATCCTTCTTGGTAATGATGCCTTTCTCGAATAGCTCATAGGCAAAACCAATCGTATTGCCCGTGCTAATGGTGTCTATCCCGAGGTCGTCGCACAATTGGTCGGCAGCCACTGTTGCTCCGATATCGGTACTGTCGATGCTGCCGGTGAAGGTCCAGATGCTTTCGTACTCAGGCCCTTCGTTGGCCGCGCCGGCATAAGGGCCACTTGGTACTACGTGCTTCTTGCCACAACGGACGGAGCAGCTATAGCAGCCAAATTCCCCCTGCCGCATTTCGCGATATTTCTCTCCGGAGTACTTTTCAAAGCCTTCCTGCTGCCCGGCCCGGAAGTTCCGTACTGGAAAGACACCGAGGGCATTAAAAGCACCCGATACCGCCGTCGTCCCCCAGTCCCGGAAACGCTGGTAGCCGGTGTCGGCTTGCATGGATTTGATTTGCTCTTTAACCAGCTCGCTGAAGCTAGCCGGGTCAGTCACTTCAAGATGGCGTTCCGCATTGATGGCAACTGCCTTGAGGTTCTTCGAACCCATGACAGTGCCTACTCCGCACCGGGAGGCGGTTCGCCGCTCGCTAGCGATGACGGCATAGCGCACCAGTTTCTCCCCGGCTGGCCCGATACAAGCCATCCGGATGCGCTCCCCGTGTTTTTGGCGGAGCTTTTGTTGAGTCTCCTCAGTAGTCTGCCCCCACAGGTCAGCGGCATCTCGAATCTCACAGCTATTATTGGCGATGTAAAGGTAGGCTGGTTTTTGAGCCTTGCCCTCGATAATAATAAAATCGAACCCGGCAAACTTTAGCCAGGCACCAAAATCAGCACCGCCCACGGCTCGGCCGAAACCACCGGTGAGGGGGCTTTTGGTCACCGCCATCCACCGGGAAACTGACTGTGCATTGGTTCCGGCCAAAGGGCCATTAAGCAATATCAATTTATTCTGGGGACCAAGGGGGTCAGTTGCCGGGGGAACCTCATCATACAGGTATTTGATGCCGAAGCCACGGCCACCGATGAACTTCCTCTTGACCTCATCGGGAACAAGCTCCGTCTTGCATTCGCCTCTGGTCAGATTTACCCGCAGGAACTTACCAGCATAGCTACTCATTGTCTACCTCCCTGAGCGTTTCGTCACCGGGCTTAAGTCCGTACTTTGCCATCAACATCACCATCCAGAGATGTGCCCCTGATATTGTACAGGACAATGGCTGTCTTTTCAAACTGGTTTTCGAGACCGTTTAGCAATGCAAACTGTCATTGCGAGTCCATCCGCCGCAGGCGGAGGCGAAGCAATCTGGGTGGAGGATTTCGCTCGCCCGGATTGCCACGTCGCTCCGCTCCTCGCAATGACAATTAAGTGGCCTCTTTTCGGCTCTGGATTGTCGGCATGGTAAAGGGGGAACTCTTAGTTTTGCGGTATTCTACCTCTCTAATCCTTCCATAGGAAGGACTTCCCTGTAAGGAGAGGAGTATTAAGGGGGATTTAAAATCCGTACACTTCTTCCTTTAATAAAGGGAGAGCGAGAGGGATTTTGTCGTAAGGCGTCTAAGAGGGGCGAAGCCCCTCTTTCTCTATCTCCCCCTCTCCTGAAAGGAGAGGGGGATTAAGGGGGTGAGGTTGATAACCAATCTCTAAATAGCGGCTTGCATTTATGACCGGATTGCGTTATCCTTGTTCAATCTGAAGAACTAACCCGGAGGATGCCTGGGCTTGACCCGGGTATCCTCGGAGAGCAAGTTGGTGAAAATCCAACGCAGTTCCGCCTGCTGTGACTCGCTTTAAGCGAGAAGCCAGAACGCCGCTCCGGGTATTCTTTAGCCTCCGCGGAGGAAGGGGGTGACCGGCATGATTGATGGGACATGAATAACCCCTTGTCCGAGTGGCAAGGGGTTTTATTTTGTCGATTGAATTTAAGTTGGAGGACAGCCTTTGATGAAATGGAAAGGGTTTATTGTTTTTCTTGCTCTCATTCTGCTCGCTGGCATGCTGGCGGGATGTCAGCCACAGTTCCAGCCCGGAACCTATACTGATGATATGGGCCGGAGCGTAAATATCCAGAAGATTCCGCAACGGATTGTCTCCCATGTACCTTCGATTACAGAGACTCTTTTTGCTCTTGGCCTGGGGGAAAAGGTGGTTGGAGTCGACGACTATTCCGACTATCCTGAGGAAGCAAAATCGAAACAGAGTGTTGGCAACTATTTTAATCCGTCCATTGAAAGTATTGTTGCCCTTGAACCAGACCTGGTGCTGACTGACGGGCATAGCGACAGTATCAAGCAGCTTGATAACCTGGGGATAAACTATCTGGTGATGGACCCCAAGGATATGGACGGTATCTTCAGGAATATCGAACTGCTCGGCAAAGTTGCCGGCATAGAGGGGCGAGCCAGGAAACTCATTGATGACATGAAAAAAGAAATAACCGGTGTCCTTGACCGGGTGAAGGGTGCCCCCCGGGTCAGGGTTCTCCACATCCTTGATGCCACCGACCTGAGTAATCCCTGGACGGCTGGCCCCGGCTCTTTCCTTGATGCCTTCATTACCATGGCTGGCGGTGAGAATATTGCCGCCAAAGCCCCGGCGCCCTGGGTACAGTTCAGCATCGAACGGATAGTCAGTGCTGACCCGGAGATTATCATCCTTCCCACCACGCATGGTAGCGCCTCTACCTTGCCGGAGATGCTCAAAACGAACCCAGCCTGGCGGGGAATAACTGCCGTCAAACAGGGCCGAATCTATACCGTTGATGCCGACCTGGTTGACCGCTCAGGGCCACGCATCGTCCAGGGGCTGAAGGAAATTGCTAAAATCCTTCACCCTGAGCGATTCCGCTAACCAGATGAAGGAGCTTTAGCGATGGCAGAGAAGGTAGTGCTTTCCTGGAGTGGTGGCAAAGACAGCGCCCGGGCGTTATATGAAATGCGACGCAGCCAGGAGTATGAGGTGGTAGCGCTGCTGACCTCCTTTAATGGAGAATATGATAGAGTGACTATGCATGGCGTCCGCCGCCTCCTCGTTGAGCAGCAGGCGGAAGCTCTCTCTTTACCTATGGAGTCAGTCGTCCTGCCCAGGGTAGCCTCCAATGAAGAGTATGAGTCCAGGACACAGGCAGCACTGGCACGACTTCAGGAAGTCGGCGTTTCTGCCGTGGCTTTTGGCGATATCTTCCTGGAGGACCTGCGCAAGTACCGTGAGGACAACCTGGCCAGGATTGGGATGAAGGCGGTCTTCCCGATATGGGGCAGGGATACCCGTGAGCTGACCAGTAGCTTTGTCAGCCTGGGTTTCCAGTCCATTGTTACCTGTGTTGATAGCAGGGTGCTGAGTAAGACATTTGCCGGTAGAGTGATTGATACCTCCTTCCTGGCGGAGCTTCCGCCCGGTGTTGACCCCTGTGGTGAAAATGGTGAATATCATTCCTTTGTCTTTGCCGGGCCAATATTCAAGCAGAGGATACCAGTAATCGTTGGTGAGGTTGTTTGCCGAGATTCCTTTTACTTTTGCGACCTGCTACCCGAAAATAGCACTGAAGGAAAATAAGATGGCTGAACTTTTAGCGACGGTAATTGCCAGGATTAAGCCTCTGGACGAGAAGGCAATGGCGGAAGCCAGAGCCAGGCAAGACCAACTGACCAAGCCGCAGGGGAGCCTGGGCCGGCTTGAGGCGTTATCTATCCAACTGGCGGGCATTCAGGGCCAGCCTATCCCCCACATCCGGCACAAAGCCATTATCACCATGGCCGGCGACCATGGGGTAGTTGCGGAAGGGGTGAGTGCCTATCCCCAGGAAGTCACGCCGCAAATGGTTAGTAACTTCCTCCGTGGTGGGGCTGCCATCAATATTATCGCTCGCCAGGTAGGCGCCCGGATTGTCGTTGTCGATATGGGGGTAGCTGCCGAGCTTAAAGCGAATCCCCGGCTTCTGTCAAGGAAAATTGCCCCGGGCACCCGCAATATGGCGGTCGGTCCGGCGATGACCAGAGAGCAGGCACTAACGGCGATAGAGAGCGGGATGGAAATAGTGAACGCTGAGATAGCGAAGGGTCTGGACATAGTGGGTACAGGTGATATGGGCATCGGTAATACCACGGCCAGCAGTGCTATCTGTGCCGTGATGACAGGGAGAAGCGTGGCTGAGGTAACCGGTCGCGGCACAGGTATCGCCGACGCCCAGCTTAAGCATAAGATTGCAGTGATTGAGCGAGCCTTGTCGGTGAACCATCCTGACCCAAAGCAACCACTGGAGGTGCTGGCCAAAGTAGGCGGCTTTGAGATTGCCGGCCTGGTCGGGGTAATACTGGCGGCGGCCGCCCACCGCCTCCCGGTGGTTATTGACGGCTTCATCTCCGGGGCGGCGGCCCTGGTGGCGGTAGCATTATCGCCACCGGTAAAGGACTATCTTATCGCTGCCCACGTGTCCGCCGAGCCTGGTCACCGGTTGCTGCTCGAATCTCTGGGACTTAAACCGTTCCTGGATTTGGGTATGCGTCTGGGTGAAGGGACAGGAGGAGCATTGGGTATCTTTCTGGCGGAAACTGCTGCCAGGATTTTAGCCGATATGGCCACCTTCGCTGAAGCTGGCGTATCGGAAAGGAGCGAGCCAGCCAGTTGAGATTCTTAGCCGCTCTCCGTTTGCTGACCATTATTCCCTTCCCGTTCTGGCGTAATGTCAGTCAGGAAGACCTGGGGCACGCCACCGGTTACTTTCCCGTTGTTGGTATCATTATCGGTCTTGGCCTGGCCGGTCTGAACTGGTTCCTGGCTCTCTTTTTGCCCATGACGATAGTGAACGGTCTATTGCTCATCTATCTGGTGGTGATTAGCGGTGGCTTACACATTGACGGCTTTATTGATACCTGCGATGGTATGGCCGGGCACAAAACGGTTGCAGAGAGATGGCGCATCATGCATGATAGCCGGGCGGGCGCCTTTGGTATTGTTGGTGCTTTCTTATTGCTGCTGGTGAAGTATGTCTCATTAAACAGTCTACCTGAACACCTGCTAACGATTATCCTGGTAATGATGCCGATTGTCAGCCGCTGGGCAATGGTGTATGCTGTTTGTGCCTACCCCTATGCTCGACCGGAGGGTCTGGGGAAGGTATTTAAGCAAGGAGCCGGCTGGTCGAGTTTCATCCTGGCCACACTTGTCACCCTGGCGGCAGTTATCGGTTTGGCTCAACTGGCTCATATTAGCTATATGGTCGGTTTAGCCATAATGCTGGTGACTTGGCTGATGGTTGTTGCCGGGGCTGGTTATCTGCAGCGAAAGTTTGCCGGCCTCACCGGTGATACCTATGGGGCGATAAACGAGATGTCCGAGGTCTGGGTGCTGATTCTCGTTGTTTTGCTGGCTTACCACCGCTGGTTGGGGTTGGCCTAGCGAGGAGGGAAGTTTGACCAGGTTACTGCTGGTGCGACACGGCATCACCGACTTCAATAGCACACGGCGGTTTGCCGGATATAGCGATGTCGATTTGAGCGCGGCGGGATACAGGCAGGTTGAGCAGTTGTGCCTCCGTTTCGCCAGAGAGAAGATTGATGCCATTTACTCCAGTGACCTGAAACGGGCTTTAGTGGCGGCTCAGGCAATCTCTTCCGAGCATAATGTTGACGTTATTACCTGCCCTGAACTGAGAGAGGCTAACTACGGCAGTGCCGAGGGGTTAACCTTTGATGACATCAGCCGTCTTTATCCCGACCTGGCTGAATCAATCCGCAACTTCAGTCTTCAGCTCCAGTTCCCCGGGGGCGAAAGCTTTAGCGAGTTTATTGAGCGGACAAGTAAGTTTCTGGAGAGAGTAGAGAAGTATCAAGCATCAGAAACGATTCTCGTCGTCTCCCATAGCGGGCCGTTGCGGGTGCTGGTGTGCCGTTTGCTGGGTATCGACATGGGGCACTGGCGGCAGATTCGCATTGATAATGCGTCACTAAGTATTGTGGAAATACACCAGCGCGGGGTAATAGTGAGCCTGCTAAACGATACCTCTCACCTGAGGGAGCAGGAATAAGGTCGTCCGCAAGTGGTAATGGGTGCTGAAGCAGTTATTGGTCCAGTAATTAACCTAACACCAGCTTGTAGGCTGCCCCCAGCAATCCCCCACCCAGTATCAGCCAGACGGAGTTAACCTTAAACCGGAATATCAACAACAAGGTAACGAGTGAGAGCACCACAGTAAAAATGTCGACTAAGGCAGCCTGACCAAGCTGCCAAGTCACACCAAACATAAGACCCAGCGAGGCAGCATTTACCCCGTCCAGGAAGGTGGCTGCCCACCATGATTTGCGGACAAGTGGCAGGATACGGCTGAGTAGCCCGACAAACAGGAATGACGGCAGGAAGATACCCAGCGTTGCCAGCAGCGCCGATGGCCAGCCACCAACCAGATAGCCGACGAAAGTCGCGCTGGAGAATACCGGGCCCGGTGTAATCTGGCCGGCGACAATAGCATCCAGAACCTGCTGGTCGGTGAGCCACCCGAGGTTCACCACGAATTCAGACCTGAGGAAAGCCAGCAGAACATAGCCACTACCATAGAGAACCGCCCCAATTTTGAGGAAGGTGAGGAAAAGTGTGGACTGGCTAAACACCACCACACCAGCCGCACTGGCGGTAAACCAGGCAAGTGGCAATTTCAAGAACAACGCCGGAGCAACCAATATCGCTGGCAACCCATGTCTAAAGAACCGAAACCCACTACGCACCAGCAAGACCACGGCGGCGCCGCCAAAAAGAAGTGCAATCTCATTAAGTCCAAGAAGGTAAAGAGCCACTACCCCTATCCCGACAATGGCGGTAGTTAGACCCTTAATGCCGGTTCGGCCCAGGTTCCATAGTGCCTGAATCACAATTCCGATAACCACCGGCTTGACGCCGTATAGTACCCATCCTACCTCAGGTATTGAACCGTAGGTGACATATGCCCAGGCAACAAGTAGCGTGGCCACCATTCCTGGTAGGATAAAGAGTGCTCCGCTAGCAATCAGCCCGGGCCATCCCGCCCGAATCAGTCCCAGGTAGATAGCTATTTCGGTGGCATTAGGCCCGGGGACGAGATTAGTAGCGCCGACCAGGTCTAAGAAACGCTGCTCATCTATCCAGCGGCGACGGCGCACTACCTCATCGTGCATCAGGGCGATGTAGACGGCCGGGCCACCAAAACTGAAGGCGCCAAGCCTCAGAAACAGCAGCGCTACCTCTTTGAGACGCTCGGTTGGCTTCATTTCTTTCACATTCTTTCGGGTATTGTCCGCCCGATGCAGTGTCTTTGAATGGCGGCGGCTATAGCCAGACGGCTCCTTCGTCGGCACTACCTACCCTCTCACGGTAAGCCTGCAATATGCCAAAGGCCGGGTGTTCCGGTTTTTTGCCTCTCCTTAGCTTGCGCTTCTCCATCTCCTCGGGAGAGACTTTCAATTCCAGACGGCCTTCAGGGACATTGATTTCGATGAGGTCGCCATCGGCTACCAGTGAAATCGGCCCGTCCTCCCATGCCTCTGGACAGACATGTCCGACACAGGGACCCCGGGTGGCTCCGGAGAAGCGACCATCGGTAACCATCGCCACAGAGTGATGCAGTCCCATCCCGACCAGCATCGCCGCCGGAATCGACATTTCCCGCATTCCCGGCCCTCCTTTCGGGCCTTCATAACGGACCACCAGCACCGAGCCTGGTTCGATTTTGCGCTCCATCAGGTAACGACGCACATCCTCTTCGCAATCGAAAACGACCGCCGGGCCGGTATGTTTTTGCATGGAAGGTTCGATACCACTCTTCTTCGCGACGGCTCCCCTGGGTGCCAGGTTGCCTCGAAGGATAGCGATGCAACCGCCTTCTTCCAGTGGATGTTCCGCAGAATGGAGTATGGTTCCGTCCGGAGCCGGGGCTTCCGCTAAA
>JAENIS010000045.1 GCA_016844285.1 Dehalococcoidales bacterium | reverse complement strand
GAGGTTTCCAACTCACACTACCTTCGTCGCCACCAGATGACGGCCCCGGTAATCAATACGAGCAGTGGTAACACCCCGATACTGGAGTAGTTGATAAAATTGGCTGTTGGCTGGTCAACAACCAGCCGGCGGAAGGGGAGAACCTGGCGGCGAATGGTAATTAATTCAGCCTCCTCAGCCAGCCAGTTGACCGAGTTGAGAAAAAGGTCGCTGTTATTACCGTTCCGGAAGTGCTCGTTGGAGGCAAAGTCAGAATCGCCGATGACCGCCAGGCGGGTCAGTTTGCCCTCGGCGCCCCCACTCGACTGGGCGGCAATAAGGACACCAAGAGGGAAGGGACCGAGAGTATCCTTCCCTGCATCAAAAGTGGGGTCCTTTTCCGGGTCGAAATCCTTTTCCACCCAGCTATCCTTGGTTGTCTTGACCAGTGCCAGTATCTGGATGCCCTGTGGTATCTTCTCCTGAGGGATAATCGCCGCAGCACCGGGGAAGTAGGTAATGGGCAGGCCAAAGACATTTCTCTCCGAGGTCACACTGGGGAGAGTCTTCTTGGGAGCAACATAGGAAGTAGGGTCGATAACCGTGCCGCTCTCGATGCTAACCAGCCAGGGGGCGATAATGATATCTAGCCCGGGCGGAGGGTCAGGGTCAGCTAGAATCAGGACTTGCCCTCCACCTGCCAGATAGACCATGATGGTGGCGATTTCACGGGAGGAGAGGGCCTTTTGTGGGGCGGCAATGACGAGCACAGCGGCATCCTGGGGTATGCCCGGCGAGGTAAGGAGGCTAAGCGTTTCCACCTGGTAAAGGTCGGTGCGTAAACCTTCCAAGACGGAGCTATAACCACTGGCAGCAGTGGAATTAATATCGCGCTCATCATGCCCGATGAGGAAATAGACCTTTTTTTGCACTGTCCCGGTGACCTCCAGGATGGCGCTGGTAAAGGCATGTTCGGCGCCTTCGGCGATGTCCTGCGGTGACACCAGCCGGCGCCGGTTCTGGCTTTCGAAGACTATCTTACCATAAGCACCATATCCCGTTATGCCGTACTTCCTGGCCTCTTCCGGATGAGCATCAGGGTCAATGGTTTTTACCGTTAGTTTGTCCGTATAATTCTGGTACTCATTGAGCAAGCTGGTGGCATAGCCGTTAGTACCGTAAGGGTCTGTGGCACCAAAGAAGCCCAAAGCCTCTACCGGAGTTTCCAACTTGGCGAGAATATCCTTGGTCTGGTCGGCGAGGGTGAATTGTGCCAGCATACTGAGGTCAAAGCGTTTGTAGGCGCCGATGCTAAGGGCATTGGCTAAAAGGATGATGCCGATAAAGATTGATGTCATTACCGTCGAGCCAGTACTGAACCGGCCGCGCCGGCCGGCGACGGCGTGACTAACCTGCCTGAAGTTAATGATAAAGGCGGCGGCCAGGAGCAGTATGCCTAACACCAAGATTGCCCAGGCAGCGAAGCGTATATCGGGTAAGAGGAGCATCACGACAAGGCTGACGAGAAGGGCAACCAGCCCGAGCACGGCAATCAGTCCAGCATATCCGTAAGCTTTAGGGGTAGTCTGCATCCTAACTCCACCGGCTGTTTTCGAGAGACCTTATCGCCAGGAACAGAAACAGAGCGGTCATACTTAGATAATAGATTATGCCCCTGGTATCGATTATGCCCCTCGTAAAGTCAGGAAAGTAGTAGGCAATGGAAAGATAGCCAATGACCTGCCCGAGGGCTTTGGGCAGGAAATCGGCGGCGGCGCCCAAGAAAAACAGGGCAAAGAGAATTCCGCCGGCAACTACCGCCGAGACGATCTGGTTTGAGGTCAGTGACGAGGCAAATATACCCACCGCCAGAGAAGTCGCGCCGAAAAGAAAGAGTCCGAGATAACCGGTGCCAATCGGCCCCAGGTCCGGGTCGCCAAACAACATTAACAGGATAGGATAGTAGAGAGTGAGAGCCAGCATCGCCACCAGAGTACCCAGACTACCCAGGAACTTGCCGATGATAACCTCGCTCTCTCTCACCGGTGCCGTCATCAGTAGCTCAATAGTCCCTATCTTCCTTTCTTCCGCCAGCAAACGCATGGTGAGCACTGATGCCAGCAATAGTAGCAGGAACTCACCGGCCTGCAGGAAGCTCTCGAGGCTGGTCTCGGAATAGGTTGATGGGCTCATGCTAAAGAAGAAACCGGTCAGCACCAGAAAGATGCCCGTGACGATGTAGGCCATGGGCGAAGACAGATAGGACTTGAACTCCTTGAGGGCAATCGTGGCGATATTATTCACTCGACTGTTTCCTCTTCGGCGGTTAGCTTGAGAAAGATGTCTTCAAGGCTCATTTCCATCGCTTCCAGTGAGAGCAGTGTCCAACCAGCCTGAACGATGGCCTCCGTTATCTGGCCACGCAGGTCGCGCTCCACCGGGCACTCAACGATATAGTAGTGGTCCTCGTAGCCAACCCGGAGCACCCCATCAATCCCGTGGAGACGCTCGATAACCTTTTCCGGTGGCCCCTCTATTTCGAGCCGTATACGCTTGCCCCCGCTGATTATGGAGGAAAGATTCTCGATACGGTCTTCGGCCACGATGTGCCCCTCGTGGATGATAATGACGCGCTCACATATCATGCTGACCTCGGGCAGTATATGGCTGGAAATAAGGATGGTATGCTCTTTGCCCAGCCCTTTGATAAGCTGCCTGGTCATGGCTACCTGGATGGGGTCAATACCGATGGTCGGTTCATCCAGAATCAATACCTCCGGCTCATGGATAATGGCCTGGGCCACGCCGACCCGCTGGCGGAACCCTTTGGAGAGCTTGCCGATGATTGAGTCGCGATATTCCTCGAGGTGACATATCTCTATCACTTCGTCCAGCCTCGATTTTAGACGGTTCCGGTCGATGCCCCTGATGCGGGCGCAGAAACTCAGATAGGAACGCACCGTCATGTCGGTATATAGTGGTACGGCCTCAGGAAGATAGCCAATGTGACGGCGGGCTTCCAGGGGATGGTCCAGTACGTGATTATCGGCAATCCAGACATCTCCGCTAGTTGGTGCCAGAAATCCGGTGATGATACGCATGGTGGTTGTCTTGCCAGCGGCGTTAGGGCCAAGGAAGCCAACGATTTCTCCCTTCGCCACGTTGAAGCTAATATTGTCGACAGCAAGGCGCTTTCCGTAGTATTTCGTCAGGTTTTCAACTCTTATCATTGCTGACCGCCGGCTTTACTTTTCGCCAGTTGTAAATTCATCCAGGCGTAGGTTACGGAGTCAAAGTTGTAGTATCTTATGTTCTGATTCGTTTTCTCTTGCTCCAGCCAGTCAGCGAGCGCCTTGTCTTTTAGCGCCGCTAAGAAATCTTCGTCCACCTGTCTGGCGTTGGCTTTTTCTGAAACCATTAAGACAAAATACATTGTTTGGGGTGCGGATGGGTCGCTTGATTCGGTATAGGGTATAGATTCACTCACCTCGCCTGCTTTAAGGCTAAAGGCAACGGTATCGAGTTCGGCAGGCAAGATGCCACGGGGGAACCAGCCAATTTCGCCACCCTTTTCTGCCGTCTCGTTGTCCACTGACATCTGGCGGGCAAGGCTGGCAAAACTTTCCCCCCCCTTTATACTTGCCCTTACTTTATCCGCATCTGCAAGCGTCTTGACGACAATGGCCTGAAGGTGAATCTGCTCGGCGACGGTAGGTACTCTTGCGGCAAGGTACACCTGCAGGCCTATGGCCGATAGGCCGGTGCCGGCAATGTCCCGGTATTCGGCATCACTGAGGCCGGTTTCGTTAAGCTGCTGCCGGTACCATTCTTTGAATTCGCTCTCGGTGATATTGCCGCTCCCGCCACTGGCGGTTATCCGCAATGCCTGATTAATCTCCTCGGTGGTCGCCGCTATGCCGTATTGGACTGCCCCCAGCTTAATTAGCTGTTCATTAGTCAGCGATTCCACCATGGCCATCGGGTCAGCCCCGGCCAGCTTGGCTCTCTTCAGGAAGTAGTCCATCTTGATAGAGAGGTTACCCACCGAAATCAGGGTACGCTGGAACGGGGCGACATACGTTTGATAGTAGAAAATGCCGACGACAAGCAAGATTACCGCCAGAATAACGGCAGCGATAACGAATCCGGTTCGTCTACCTCTCTTGCTTGTATCGGCCACTTTTGGTGTTGGTGGCTTTCCGGCCAAGCCACTGTCAGTTATTTTCTTTCTTACCTGGGACATAATCCTACCTCAGTACCATCAGTAATCCGCCGTGCCTGTTCCTGTAGAGAAGCCCTTACCCTGCACTTATCGCCGTCAAGACAACGGTCACATCAAGAAGGCTCAAGCCGAACTTACCCGGCTATTAACACAAAAGGCAGACCACACGGTCTTCTTTCGTGGGAAATTATACTCTAAGCAGACCGTTTACGTCAAATCCGTGCAAGAGAGGTCGTTTTACTATTCGGTTTTGGTAGGTGTTGTCTTTGCGAGCCCCGCTGGAATCGGGGCGAAGCAATCCGTATGAATCTTTGAGATTGCCACGTCGCTACGCTCCAATGACAGAGGAATCAACAAAATGCAAACAGAACCATTCCTTTTCGGTGTTGACAGGCAATGAGCGGTTTGCTATGATGGTCACTGCCTGTAGATTGCAGCATCATGGGTTGGCCAGGGGGTGGAGATGAATCCCTATGAGATTGAGATTGCCAAATATGAGCGCAGGCTAAGAGCGATTGAGGAAAAACCCAGCCCCACGATGCTGGCCAGCAATAAGCTGCTTTATCAAGCCGAGCTGGAGGAGAACAAGGAACAGTTAAAAGCATGGCGTGAGGGCAAGCCATTCTTGGCCGGGGCAATCATGGGTGAAATCCTGCGCTCCTTTGGTGATTACCACCTGGTGCCCCTTGTCGGCATCGCTGACAGGCTGGGCAGCAAACGGGCTGAAGCCTACCTTGACAAGGTGAGAGCGATGGGATTACCGGACTACGCTTGTGACCGGACGATTCTTTTCTTGCCGCTAGCAGTCATGGAAGGGGAGCTGCCCAAACCCCAGATTATCATTGTCAGCACCGGTTTTTGTGAAGTAATCAATGATTCCCACCGGACACTGGCCCGCTTGCTGGGCGTGCCGGTGTACGGCGTTGACGTTCCGTTCGAAGACCCGCATCAACCGCACCTTGGGTACGTCGTCAAGCAGTTGGAAGGGCTTATCGAGTGGGTCGAAGCTACCTTGCCCGGGGCAAAATACGACGAGAGCCGGCAGGTGGAGCGTCAGAAGTATGCTCACCGCTTTGAGGCAGCTCTGCACGATATTTACAAACTGAGACAGCACGTCCCCTGCCCGGACCATCCCCGGGATGTATTTCGCGAGCCGACCGGCCCGGGAGGGTTCACCAATCCGGAGCTGATTGTCGAGTACTATGAGAGCTACCGGGATGAATTGCAGGAGAGGGTGAAAACAGGCTTTGTCCCCGTCGGCGAAGAGAAACTGCGTATCGTCTGGGCAATCAGCGGCCCCTACGGCAGCAATATCTGGGACTATCTGGCGGAGCGGGGAGTATCGGTGCCTTACTGGCATTATGGACAGGCCGCCAGGAATTTTTTCAAGCCCACCTATGGTGATACCACCGAGTTCGGCCGGAAGCTAAACCCACTGGAGGAAGGCGCCCGGCAGATGATGTACAACTCATGGGCAGGTAACGGGGAAAGATGGATTAAAGATACCCTCTTCGCCTGCCGGGAATTCCAGGCTGACGGTCTGGTCATCTTCGAGCAAACCGGATGCCTGCCCGTGCTGGGACTGGGACAGCTTACTGCTGACCGGCTGGAGAAAGAGATTGGCATACCGGCCTGGCGTATCGAGGGTAGAATGTTGCTGGGACGCACGGAACGGACGGAAGACGAGTTTATGTCCGGGCTGGAAGCCTTTATCAATCTCTGTTTTGAGAGGAAGAAAAGAAGGTAACCAAGCTAAATATAGCAGGCAAAATGGCAGAGTCATCGGAAAATCGGCTGAAAAAGCTGGTTCAGGCGAATAGTGAAGAAAACCGGTACGAGTGGGCCAGAAAATGGAAGGCCGGCGGTAAACCGGTGGCGGCCATGCTCTGTTCCTACGTACCCCGCGAGGCACTCTATGCGGCTGGTTTCTTGCCCTGGCGGGTGACCGGGGTATGGGCTGAAGCTACTCCCCTGGCGTTACTCTACCGCCCGTCCTGGTCAACTCCCCGTAATACCCGGATTCTGGAGCTGGCGCTAAGGGACGACCTGGACTTTGTTGATGCTCTCGTTGGCACCGACTGGGATATTGACCTTAAGCGCCTCTGGGACGAGTGGGCTGCTTTGAAAAAGCCGAAGCTGGCACATCTCATGTTTGTACCGAGGTTTACCACTGAGTTGCATCAAACAACCTTCCGCCAGTCTATCGCCAAGCTGATGGCAGCGATAGAGGCTTCCTTTGGCATCAAGGTAAGCCCGCAAGCTCTGAACCAGGCCATCCACCTCTATAAAGAAATGCGAGAACTTATCAAAAGGATGTATGAATTAAGGAAAAGAGAAGTGCCCGCCGTCTCCGGGGCAGAAGCCCTGGGCATAACCACGGCGGCGCTGGTGATGCCCCCGGGGGAATTCAACGCTGAGCTGAGGGAGCTACTCCCTTACCTGGAGACACGCCGGGCACCGCTGGCGAGTTATCAGCCCCGCCTGCTGGTCTCCAGTGATTTCCTCGATGACCTGAGATACCTGGAACTGGTGGAAGATACCGGCTGCGTGGTGGCGATGGATGACCTTGACACGGGCAGCCGCTACTTCCTGACCGGGCCTGAGGAATCGGCCAGCGACCCACTGATGGCGCTGGCCAAAGGTTACCTTGAGCGGCCGGGTTGCCCGCGTATGGCGGACTGGGATGAGCAGATAAGTCAGGTGAGAGAATGGGTCAAGGAATTCAATATTGACGGAGTTCTTGAGCTAAGGCTAAACTACTCCATGATAAGGCACATGAGGTCGCCTTTCCTGAAGTCAGCCATGGAGGATGCCGGGATACCCTTCGTTAGCCTGCCCCGTGAGCATCACTTTGCCAACGAGTCACAGCTAAGGACAAGGATTGGTGCTCTTGTTGAGATTCTTCAGGACGCTTGATCAGGGCCTTTGATTTAGGGATAGTAACCTTGATATTAAAAACGGTTATCCAAAGGATATGTTTTAGCCACCACCCGGTAGTTAATGGTTGACCTGAGGTGGGTAGCCATATTTTTTAGCACAAAAGGAGGCGTTTCATGGCGGAGCGAGCGTTAAAGGGTGTCACCGTACTGGACATTAGCGAGGGCATCGCCGGTCCGTATTGCGCCAGGCTACTGGGCAATTTCGGGGCTGACGTGATTAAAGTGGAGAAGCCCGGTGAAGGGGATAAAACCAGAAAGGTGGGACCCTTCCCCAAGGACATACCCCATCCGGAAAAAAGTGCCCTTTTCCTCCATCTCAATATCAACAAGAAGGGCGTTACCTTAAACCTGGACGCCGCAACCGGTAGAAAAATATTCAAGGAGCTGCTACCGAGCGCCGATATCCTGATAGAGAGCTTTCAACCGGGACAATTGTCAGCCTGGGGGCTGGATTATGCGATCCTGGAGAAAATCAATCCCCGGTTACTGATGACATCAATCACTCCCTTCGGGCAAAACGGCCCCTACCGGGACTACAAGCCCAGCTCGGCAGTGCTGGATGCCCTCGGCGGGCATACCTTTATTCAAGGAGACCCTAAACGGGAGCCTTTACGAAATCACGAAGGGGTGGCGGAGTATACCGGCGGGATGTTTGCCACGATTGCCACCATGGGGGCACTCTTCTACAGCGGCGACACCGGTCAAGGACAACAGATTGATATCTCCAGTCTCCAGTGCGCCGCCGTGCTGGAATCTTCCCGCAGCTCCCGCTGGACTCACCTGCATAATATTCAGCAACGCACCAACGGGCGTTTCGGGGGGTGGCCGGGGAAGGCCTACCGCTGCCGTGATGGCTATGTCGCTTTAGCCGGTGTTGGCCCGGGTGGGGATTTGACGGCCATGTTCAGTGTCATTGATATCGTGGAGCTACTCGACGAAAAGTACGAGACTGAAGACGGCAGAGCTGCCTCGGCCGCAGAACTGGATGCCATTATCCAGCCCTGGCTGCTGGAACATGACAAATATGAAATCTTTAATGCCTTGCAAAAGGTCAGAGTACAGGCTGGTGTCTGTAGTGACGCGGAAGACCTCCTGACGGATGCGGGATATGAAGCCAGGGACTTTTGGGTAGAGCTAGACCATCCTGAGGTGGGTAAGCTGAAATACCCGGGGCCACTCGTGCTGATGTCAGAGACAGAGTGGCAATCGAGCCGTGCTCCGCTACTCGGCGAACATAACGAAGAGATATACTGCGGCAAGCTAGGTTATTCCCCACTGGAACTGACACAGCTAAGACAGGGGGGCGTTATCTAAAACGTTGTCTGGATTACGGGGAGGATTGATAATGGAAAGGCTACCACTTAACGGCATTAGAGTTCTCGCTTGCGACTTTTACTGGGCTGGTCCATATAACACCTTCATGCTGGCCAACCTGGGGGCTCAGGTTATCAAGGTGGAGCATCACCTGGCACGAGGGCCACTGGTGCGACGGCATGAACTACCGACGCGGCGTTCTTACCCGGATGGAGAGCCGGGAGAAGCCCCGTGGAACCGCAGCGGCTACATTAACCAGTTCGGCCTGAACAAGCTTAGTGTCGTCTTAGACCTGAACCACCCTAAGGGGAAAGACATCTTCCTGAAGCTGGTGAAGATAAGTGATGTCGTGCAGGACAACTATAGCACCCGCGCCATGATTAACTTCGGTCTTGATTATCCGGCGCTCAAGGCAGCGAACCCCAAAATCATCATGATTCGGCAGCCGGGCTTTGGCACCATCGGGCCCTACAAAGACTATGTTGCCGGTGGTTGCCCTACCGAGGTTCACGGTGGCCTGACCTACTACATGGGCTACCATGGCGAGGGGCCAATGCGGGCCGGGACCTGTCTGGTCGACCCCTGGGCCGGTCTACACGCTTGCTGCTCTGTCCTGGCGGCACTGTGGCAAAGACGCCGGACGGGTAAAGGTCAATTTATTGATTCTTCACAGACGGAGTCAACCACGATGCTGGTCGGTGATAGGGTGCTGGGCTACCAGATGGGCTCAAACTGGCCTGACCGCTTTGGGAATCGCCATCCTTCCCAGGCACCGCACGGGTGCTACCCCTGTAAAGGAAAGGATAAATGGATTGCGATTGCGG
Source organism: Dehalococcoidales bacterium (assembly GCA_016844285.1). The sequence goes on along the minus strand of JAENIS010000045.1, from coordinate 6,581 downwards.
TGGCTTCTGACGAGGAGTGGGCTAACCTCTGTTGTGTGATGGGCAACCCATCCTGGACGAAGGAGGAGCGTTTCAGCGACCAATTTAGCCGCAGCAAACATCAGGATGAGATGGACGGTCTCATTAGCCAGTGGACATCTCAGCATGAGCACATCGCCCTGATGCAGATATTACAAAGCCAGGGTGTCGCTGCCGGCGCCGTGCTGGACCAAAGCGAGCTGATGAACGACCCGCATAGCAAAGAGAGGAACTACTACGTTGATATCGAGCATCCTGACACCGGAGTCCGTGCCCATCCGGCGACGACATGGAAGATGTCAAAGACACAGCGGCGGGAATGGACGCGGGCACCACTGCTCGGTGAGCATAACAAATACGTCTTTGGTGAGCTTCTTGGTCTATCGGACGCCGAGATAGCCCAGTTGCAAGAAGAAAAGGTAATCAGCGACCGCCCGCTGGCTTAGTCCGCCTCCGGGCTTTATCCCGGCGGTCATCACTGAGCCTTGCTCGCCACAGGATGCTTACTCTTCAAAAAGAGTGCCATCGCCGAGAGAGCCAGCGCCAGCACCGCCAGGAAAGCCGCCCCGGCAATGAAGCCTCCGGTCCAATCCTTGATGGTGCCCATGAGGAACGGCCCGGCAAAGCCACCAATCTCAGCCACACAGAAGAACATCCCTGCCGCCGAGCCCATATATCTCGAGCCAACTTCAGACAAATCCATCAATACCAGCATCAGAATCGGCATAATCGATGGGAAGGATAGGCCATACAAGCCCAGCCCCATCACCAGTGGAATCCCCGATTGGGTGGTGACGACCAGCATGGCTATCGCCATTCCCAACGAGGTCAGGATTATGATGCGCCCCCTCAAGTGTGGTGCCGCTAGACGGGGGATAACAAAGACCGCTGGTATACCAATAAAGAGGGGAATGGAAGCAGCAAAGCCGGCAATGGTTGGAGGTAGACCTCCCGTCTCCAGAAGCTTGGGTAGCCACTCGTTAAAGCCGTGAGTAACGGCGAAGAAGAAGAAACCCATTACCAGTACCAGTTGGACAGTCCGTACCCGGATGAGACTGGCAAATACCTTGATGATACTGACACTACCAGTGGCTGCCTGCGTCTTAATATCCCTGGCCAGCCACCACCAGAGCAATGCTGCCGCGAAGGGTAGTAAGCTATAGATAACAAAGGTGAGTCTCCAGCTATATCCGGTAATTGGCATGACCAAGCTGTTGGCCGTAGAGTAGGCGGTCAGCGCACCTATCCAGTTTCCGGTCATGTAGGCACCGGCCGCCATCCCGCGCTCCTTTCCATGGAACCACACGGCGACCACCTTGGGACAACCGATGGATATCATCGGCCCACCCAGGCCGAAGAGGGTGACACAAAGCAGCATGGTGCCAAAACCATTAGCGAAGTATCTCAGGATTTCGGATAAGCCGACGATGATAATGCCGACAAAAACAGATTTACGTATACCCCACCGGTCCATAAGGGCGCCCGCCATAATCGACACCACGATATAGGTCAACGGCCAGGAGCCCAGGATAAACCCCATCTGCGAGTAGGATATACCGAGGTCTTTCAGGATTGGGGTAATGAGAGGCGCTAACGAAGCGGTCACAACACCAAAAACGAAGTATAATAGCCATACCAGAGCCAGCATGACCCACCGATACCGCTGGCGGTATGGTTCCAGGACCTCAGTGCTCGGGCTGTCTTGCTTCGGGTAAGCTTCTCTTTTGGACATGGCTCCGTCTTTTCGGCTATGCCAAATATTAAAGCTCAATCCCTTCCCTGTCAATGCCCAATAAGTAGATTGTTGAACAACCCCTCACCCTTTGTCCCTCTCCCCTTGCCAAGGGGAGAGGGAAGAGAATTTTAAAGAGGGGGCTTTGCCCCCTCTTAGACACCCCTTAGTGATTTAAGAGTGAGAATGCTTATTAACTCTCGCAGGGCGTTTTTAAGAGGGCTTCCCCTTTGCCAAAGGGGATTAAGAGTGATTATCGATTCTGAAATCCCTCTCATTCTCCCTTTCGTAAAGGGAGAAGTTCTCACCATTTGGCAAAGAGCCTGCCCGCCGTTCCTCGGAACTATTGCAGGCAGGAGATACATGGGGATTCAAAATCTTTCTGTACCTCCTTTTTGGAAATGGAGATAGCCTTATAAAACCATTTGGTAATCTGTAAAAGGGAGTGGCTTAGGGAGTAGCTTGCGGAGAGGGGCGAAGCCCCTCTCCCTTTTTCTCCACCTCTCCTAATAGGAGAGGGGGATTAAGGGGGTGAGGTTCACAAACAACCTCCCTAGCCGAATTTGACAAGCACACTCTCACAGGGGTAGTATTCATATATACTACAGGGGTAGTATTCATATATACTAGGTGGTTTTTTCGGCGGTGGCGGTTTAGTATCGCCAATCGATTATTCTAGCTTCGGGAGGTAAGGATGTGTTATCTCTGTGATAAATATGGGGAGGGTGTCCCCTGGTATCTCAACCCCAAGAACTATGGCCGGAGTATGTACCGGCTGAGAGGCAGCAGCGAAGGGCTCAGCGGGGCGGATGCCGGTATCGAAACCGGGGTAAGAACCGGGCCAACGGAGCTAGACCTGATAGAGGCCATCGAAGCAGGCGACCAGGCGAAATTTGCCCGGCTGGGTGACGAAATGAATGAAGCCGTCAAGGAGAGGAGGATGGAGTGCCAGGTTATTCCGCTGCGGGATGCCGAGAAGGTACTTGAGCTCAGCACCTCTATTGGCCTGATAGCCTGTATCTGCCGTAAAAATTGGCGGGCTATCGACGAAAGAAGTGAGGAGGAGTTCACCTGCATGGGTATGGGTGCCGGGATGCTCAAATGGGAGCGGTGGCCGGAGAGATATAAGGGTGGTGTCAAGTTCGTTAATATCGAAGAGGCCAAAGAGTGGAATCGCCGGATGGACAAGAGGGGCTTCGTCCACCTCCTGATGGCTTTTGGCTCACCCCTTATTGGTGGTTTCTGCCAGTGTGATTTCCCTGACTGCCATGAAATCAGAATGGCGGTAGATTTTGGTGTCGGTATGCTCAAAGGCCATCATGTCGCTGTCCCTGATTACAAGAAGTGCAATGGTTGCGGCATCTGTGCCCAACGGTGCCAGTTCGGAGCAATCAAAATCGAGGTTACCACAGACAAGACCAATATTGACCCCTTTAAATGTTTCGGCTGTGGTCTCTGCGAGACCGGCTGTGCCCGGGGGGCAATCAGCCTCGTTGAGAAAAAGAGCCTGCCGGCTCTGGCGGAGGTCTGGCGATGACAATGCCAAGCAAGATTCCTGCCGTACAATGGGGAAGGAAGCTGCCCCAAATCACTATCGATGCTGAGAAGTGTACCGTCCCCTTTCTCTGCAAAAAATGCTTGCAGACCTGCCCGACGGCGGTATTCCGGGTAGACCGTGTCATGGCCAAAGAAAAGAGATTGGAAGAAATGGACCCCAGGGTTGATGGCAACTATGTGCTCTCCGTCCGCCGCCGGGACAAGTGCATGGTGTGTAACAAGTGTGTCGAGATATGCCCGGCGAAAGCCCTGCGGATTGAGTTGGGTTAGGAGGTAAGCATGGCGACCGACCCTTTCAAAACCCTTCGAGAAACACCGTATTCCCGCTTTGTTGCCCCCAAAGCCTATTCTTTTGACCTCAATGAGAAGATGATTAAGCTACTCCATGAGGAGTTTGCCCCCGCCCTTATTGCCGGAAAATTGGCCAGGGCTATTAGCGGCAAGAAAAATAGCCAGGTGGAAAAGATAGGTCAGGAATTATTTGAGGACTATGGCCAGAGGTGGATGAAGCGGACGATGCAGCTCGGTGAAGAGTATCCCGATAGAACGATAGAAATCGTCATGGAGACCGTTGACCACCAGGGTAACCAGTTCTTGTTCTTTCCCCATGTGCCGCAGAGGTTCATCGAAATTGCCTACCTGACTACCCAGTCCTTCCTCCGGCTGCCAATTATCGTGAATAATCAGCACGATTTAGTCTACCAGGTGCCGAAATGCCTGCTATTTAGCCAGATAAAAGAGCAGTGTGGTCATGAGGTAGCTAACCTGATGACCTGCCGTCATGCCTGCCTGAAAGCCCTGGAAACCCTGCACCAGGACCTTAAGCTCGATGCCATTGTCAAGATGACGGCATCTACCGCCAAAGACGGCCATTGCGAATTCTCGATGAAGAAAGTATAGCGTTTCTTGACCATTGAGAGATTGTTTAAGAACCTATCCCCCTGCCCTCTCCCCTTCGTAAGGGGAGAGGGATAAAGGGTGAAGGGTTATTAAACAATCTCATTGAGGAATTGGTGTGAAGCTGGACAAGAAGGTAGCCCTGGTCACCGGGGCCGGGAGGGGAATCGGCCGGGCCATTGCCATCAGATTGGCCGAAGAGGGCGCCCGGCTGGTGGTTAATGACATTGACCTCGCCTCTGCAGGCAGTGTTGTCGAACAAATTAAGAGGATGGGGGGTGAGGCTTTAGCCATCAAGGCGGATGTGGCTCTCTGGCCTGAAGTAGCAGCCATGTTCGACCAGGTGGAGCGGCAGTTTGGCGGGGTCGATATCATGGTCAACAATGCCGGGATAAGAAGAGACGTTCCCTTCCCGAAGATAACGGAGCCGGACTGGGATACGGCGATTGCCGTTCAGCTCAAGGGCACTTTTAACTGTGCCCGGGCTGCCCAGAAGTACATGGTACAGCAGAGCTATGGCAAGATTGTCAACCTGTCCTCACCGGTTCCTGCCAGCCTGGGGAACCGGGGGCAAACCAGCTATGCCGCCGCCAGCGCTGCCGTTGCCGGATTCAGCCAAGCCCTGGCTCTGGAACTGGGGCGATACAACATCAACGTCAATGGTGTTGCCCCCGACTTTATTGATACCGAAATGACCAGAGACGCTGCCCGCAAAGAAGGAATGTATGTCGCTGATTTCAGGCAGTTCGCCCTAGCTCAAATACCGTTACGGCGGCTGGGCAAGCCGGAAGATGTGGCCAATGTTGTCCTTTTCTTAGTCTCCGATGAGTCAAGCTTCATCACCGGCCAGATGCTCTGTGTCCGGGGCGGGCCTTGAAGCAACGGGGGGTAGACGATGCATTTTATGCCCGACACTGAAGAGCAGGATTCGGCTGAGGAAACCTTCTGGCCGGAAGGCTATAAACAGGTGATAGCAAAGGATGTTCGCGAGGTAATTGGCGCCCATTTCAGCGATGATAGACGGTTACGGCACATCTACCAGCCCTATTCTGCGGAATATCGCGACCCCGCCCAGTTCGCCGGTAAAATCGCCGACATGGTCACCATCGGAGCGGAGAACGGAGCCGACGATGCCTTTGACGAGGTCATCGCCGCTTTTCTGGCCGAATCCCCACTGCCCGAGGAAAGAAGATATGCCCGCTATCTCTGGCAGTCAATTCTCCCCACCGGCGTCAAAAAAAAGCTCAGACAGGTAATTATTGATGAGTATCGCCAGGATGACATCTATCACTATGCCTATAAAGCCGGCTACCAGCCTCGCTATCGCCGTTTTGATGGGTTTCTCGACCGTATTGCCCAACTGGTGGTCACCGGGACGATGAACGGTGCCGACGATATGATTGAGGCAATATACCGCTCCTTCCTGACGGCCAGCCCCTTACCTCCGGCACGAAGACACCCCAGGCGGTTAAAGCGCTGGTAATAAGGGCGTTTAATTTGCTTAACGCCACATGGATGTTGACATTCTACTTTATAACAATATAATATCAAGCTGAACATTGTAATACAGGTAATGAAGAAATGATAAATGTCAGGATTGAGATCGAGCTAACTTTAGATAAAATGTCAGTAGCACGTACTCCATCTCATGAAGTATTCATTAAGTTAACTGACGGTAAACTTCTCAGAAAACCACCGCAAGAACCTGGAGTTAGTATCCGTGATGAATCAATTAAACGAGCTTTCAAATGGGATTATGAATCGTGTAGTATCCTTTTTGAAGATGTGAGCAATTATGACAACTGCATAGCACAGTTAATTAATATCTTAGATGATGTAAATAATACTGTACCTATAAAAAAGATATCAGGAATAGTGTTACGTACCTTTTGGATTATTCCAACAAAATGTGATTTCCAAACACTCGAATCAAAATACCATCGCACATTTATTAAGGACAACCCTTTATTCAGCAATAGCTTCGATTCTACGGTAGTATTAGAAATCAAAATAGACTCGTTGGAACTTCATCATCAAAGTGGAGCAATGATGAAGAATCAGTTACAAACCGACTTTAGAGTATTCAAGTTAAAGGATGATTTTCCTAAAGTATTCCTATTTTTGGCTGCCACCGCCACTTCTAGAGATAATGTTGAATATTCTAACCAACATATGCGAGAATATATTCATAAGGCATTTCAAATATGTAAGGCACATTCTGATAATTTTGAAAAAACCATGGAGGCAATATTATGAGTAGCATGCCATGCGTACTTAGTTCTGTATATTATGAAGATGTGCAAATACCAATCTCAGAACAACTTGGATATTCTATCGTGATGTCGGATAAGAAACAATCTTCTTTTTACATTTTAAT
>JAENIS010000044.1 GCA_016844285.1 Dehalococcoidales bacterium | reverse complement strand
GGCAAGGGGAGAGGGAAAAAGGGTGAGAGGATTGACTATTAAGTTATAGTAATAGCCAAAATCGTATTACTCAGGTGGGAAAATTGTTCTCCACCCCCTCACAATCTCTATCTCCCCTTGTTTAGATGTTACCTTCCCATCAAGCCTCGCTTCGTGAAGGCGCTGGAGGATTTCTTTCATCCGGGGGCCAGAAGGTATGCCCAGTTTCAGCAGGTCGTTACCGGTGAGGACTGGCTTGATATAACGAAGCTTACTAAGATAAAGCTCGATATACTGTCGAGCTATTGCCGAGTCAGTGGCCAGCGAGTTGGTCGTGATGGCTGTCGCCGTGTAGCCGTGAAGCAGCCGGTAGACCGCACTTGGTCCAAGGTCGGGGTCAGCTAGCTCACCAAGCTTCACTTTCAAGCTGGCCGAGTCTCGTAGTGTCAGGGTGATGGACTTGGGCAACCGGAGATAGGCAATCAGTTCGTCCGTCTCTTCGTCAGTCAGTCGATAAGCCAGCAGCGCCAGGTAGAGTTCTAGCGATGCTGAGACTGGCAAGCTTAGCTGCCGGACTTGTCCAAATTTCTGAACCAACCAGTCGTCACCGCTCAGTCCCGGGTGTAGCTTAGACAGCACGCCTAGTTCCTGGGCACGCCGGAGGACCTTTTCCGGGAACTCCTCTTCAAGGGCAAGCTCCAGTTCGTGGCGGATGCGGTCACCACTGATAGTCGCCAGCATGGGTATATCCCGTTTGGCTAGCTCCAGGGTATTTGTTTCCAGGCTAAAGCCCAGCCGTTGCTCATAACGCAGCCCACGCCAGAGACGGGTGGCATCATCAATAAAGCTTTTCTCGTGCAGAATGCGGATAAGCTTATGCTCAAGGTCGTGCCTGCCCCTATAAAGGTCAACCAACTGGCCGTAGCGGGTGGGGACAAGCTCGATAGCCATCGCATTGATGGTGAAGTCACGCCGGAAGAGGTCAGCAGATAAAGAGCCGGGCTTTACCCGTGGTAGCGCCCCCGGTCTATCGTAGGTCTCGGAGCGAGCCGTCGCCAAATCAAGGCTCCAATTGTCCCACTTGAGTTTGGCGGTATTGAAGCGCGAGTGGGTGATGAGCTTACCCTGTGTGATGTCAGCTAACCGCCGTGCCAGATTGATGGCGTCACCCTCGACCACCAGGTCAAGGTCAAGATTTCTTCGCTCCAGGAGCAGGTCACGAACAACACCGCCAACGAGATACAGGTTTTGCCCCTGAGCGGCCGCAATTTCGCCGACGGTTGGCAGGAACTCGACCAGCCCGGCAGGTAGCTGCTTTGCCATTCTGCTGGCCAGATTATTCATCTCAGTCATTTTCTCCGCCCCGATGGCATACTGGGGATTATAACACAGGTTATCCTTAGCTTCACGTGAACCTCACCCCCTTTATCCCCCTCTCCTAATAGGAGAGGGGGAAGAGAATAAAAAGAGGGGCTTTCGCCCCTCTTAAACTCCCCCTGTCTAAATCCCTTCTATCTCCCCCTTTGGCAAAGGGGGACTAAGGAGGATTTCCCTCAGGAAGGGTAGAAGCCCTCCTCTCTTTTTCTTACACCCCCTTCCCTTGTGAAGGGAAGGGGGCAGGGGGATGGATTTCTAAATAATCTCCCTTTGCCATTTGACGGATAGTTCCCTTATAATGAATTTCAGGGTATTTATGAAAGTAGTTTCAATTGTCGGTATGGCGGGCGCCGGCAAGTCCGAGGTAGCCCGACTTTTTGAAGAGAGCGGTTTCGTTAGAATCAGATTCGGCGATGTGACTGACGAAGAAGTCAAGAAGAGAGGCTTGGAGCTTAACGAGAAGAATGAGCGCTATATTAGAGAGCTTCTACGTCGTGAATACGGCATGGCTGCCTACGCCAAACTGAACCTTCCCAGGATTGATACCGCCTTGAAGGGTCATCATGTGGTTATCGACGGGCTTTATTCCTGGGAAGAATATACCTTTCTCAAGAGCCATTACGGAGCAGAGTTTTTTGTCGTTGCGGTTTGGTCATCGCCCAAGACGAGGTATGCCCGGCTGATGGGTAGACATCAGCGCCCGCTCACTCAGGACGAAGCAGCCAGCCGTGACCGGGCGGAGATTGAGAATATTAACAAGGGTGGCCCGATTGCCATGGCTGATTTTACCATCATTAACGAATCCTCCCGGGAGGACCTGACCGAAAAAACAGCCGGGGTAGTCTCCGGAATAAGAGATGAAAGAATTGACCAGACCAGAAATTGATGAGTATTTCCTGAAGATAGCCTCGGTAGTGGCGGAGCGTTCCACCTGCCGCAGGCACAATGTCGGGGCGGTGGCGGTAAAGGATAAGCACATGCTGACCACGGGCTATAATGGTGCTCCTTCCGGGATGAAGGACTGCCTTGAGCTCGGTTGCCTGAGAGACGAACTGAAGATACCTTCGGGCGAAAGACATGAGATATGCCGGGCAATTCATGCCGAGCAAAACGTCATCATCCAGGCTGCTTTACACGGCGTCAGCCTTGAGGGGAGCACCATCTATTGCACGCATACACCATGCGTGCTATGCGCCAAAATGCTGGTTAACGCCAGGATAAAGCGCTTTGTTAGCTTTGGCCATTATAATGATGCTGCCTTCGTTGACCTCTTCCGCGAGACTGGCATCGAGGTTACACTGAAGGAAAGACCTTCATCACAAATAAGTTACCTGGACTAGATATCCTGTCTGGTTAACTACTGACCAATGACTACTTCAGCACACATTACCACTTAAGGACGACCTCACCCCCTCTCTACACTCCTTCCCTCTCCCATTAACAAGGGGAGAGGGATAAAGGTGAGGGGTTAGTAAGCAGGAAGGCATGCTTAAGCAAGGATTTGTTCAGTAGCGAGCCTGACGTAACACTAGAGTCCCCCTGGTAATCCTTCCCGTACTCGGAAGGACGGTAAGGGTCATCTAGCCAGCCAGGCGATTTTGCACCACCGACCAGTTGATGTTCTTAAAGAAAGACTCAATATAGTCTGCCCGCTTTAGTCCGTAGTCAATCATGAAAGCATGCTCAAAGACATCCATGATGAGGATGGGCCGGCAGCCCGCCAGGTGACCGATTTCATGCTCGTTAATCCACTGGTTAATCAGTGAGCCTGTCACATTGTCCTGATAGAGCATTGCCCAGCCGATACCACGCATGGCACCGGTGGCTCGAAAATCCTGCTCCCAGACACTGTAGCTGCCATAGGCATCGGTGAGCTTCTTGGCCAGAGCGCCCGCTTTGTCCAGTGGCGTCTTCGCCCCCAGGTTCTCAAAATAGTACTCGTGGAGACGCATGCCATTGAACTCAAAACCAAAGCGCCTCTTCAGCTCGGCATATTCCGGATTGGTGGCGTCCTTGGCCTTACTGGCCAACAGGTCAATGAGCTTATTGGTGTTGTTTACATAGCCTTGATAGAGGGTAAAGTGATTCTTGAGCAGGGTTTCGCTAAAACCCTCCATGCCAATGAGGCGACTGTAGTCCTTTGCCTGGTAAGCCATTTTGTCCTCCTTGTCTTTTATCTTGCCGTAGGCCCTTGCTGCCCTGAATCGGACGAGTTGCCAAAGTAGACCTTGGTATGAGGCCAGGGAATTTCGATACCCTCTTCATCGAAGGCCTTTTTTAATCTCAGACGTAGCTCCCCGGTAACATCCCACTGGCGTGTAGGCCTGGTATTACCCATAATTTTAATCTCGACACCCGAATCTCCCAGGTTATCGACGTAGAGAGCATGGGGTGGTGTCAGAATCGCCGGTGCCCACTTTGGGTCATTAGCCAGCTCCTTGCCCACCCGGTTGATGACCGCCATCGCCCGCTCAAGGTCGGTATCGTAGGCGACGCTGATATTTAGATTGACTCTGGCGTATTCTTTAGTGAGATTACTGGCTACCCGAATTTCTCCGTTCGGGACGGTATGGACGGCGCCGTCAAGGTCACGGAGTACGGTTCGTCTCAGGTTGATGTCTTCAACCAGTCCCAAAACATCTGCGATTCTGACCATATCGCCGACACGATACTGGTTCTCCAGGATAATGAAGAGTCCGGCAACAAGGTCTTTGACCAGGCTTTGCGCTCCAAAACCGATGGCGAGACCGGCGATGCCAACACCAGCCAGGATAGGCGTAACATCCAGCTTCAGTTCGGAGAGCACCATAAAGATGGTCAGAAAAAGTACGGCTACCTGCCCCGTGCCAACCAGCACCCGTGATAGTGTTGCCCCTCTTTTGCTGACCTCTTCCTCGGGTTCGCCAGCACGGCGCGATAGCGTGCTGACCACCAGCCTGGGAGCAAACTCACCGATGGCAATAATTACTCCCATCGTCAGGAGAATAATAAAAGTAATACGCCAGCCATGCTCGCTTATCCATCCCGTAAGCAGGGCTGGCCTGATACCAGCGAACTGAAGAACCGTCAGCACTCCGGCCAGCAGCGCCACCATAATGATGACTGCCCGGCAAAACTGTAGTAGCCGACTGGATAAACCGGCCTCTTTTCTCTCCGCCAGTACCTCATGGACATACCATCTGATGATGGCGTTAAGTAACGCCACCCCGGCATAGATACTGAGCAAGCTGAGGATAAGCGCCAGCCCCCGGGAGAAGTAGAGGCGGGGTATAGGTTCGAGAGGCATCACCAGCCCGGCCAGATAGACGCCGGTCAAGACCACAATCGCCACGATAGGCTTACCCAATGCTGAGAAGATAGCATCATCCAGACCGGTGCTGGTTTGCTGAGTTAACCTGCGGACGACCCTTAGCAGGAAAATACGGAAAAGCCAGGCAATGCCGGCAAAAGCCGCCAGGATTAACAGTGAGGTCAGAATATGGGGTAAGGTTAGTTCGCCCACCAGCTTGTCAAACACCGTAGTCTCACCATTTTCCAAAGATCAGGCGTATGGTACTATTCGGTTTTGGTTGCTGTAGTGAAATAGTTGTCATTGCGAGGGGTCGTTAGACCCCGTGGCAATCTCTACCCAACACATTCCGAGCTTGCTTCTCTCGCAATGACAGCGGAATCAACCAAAGGCAAACAGAACCAAGCGTATGATTATTTGTATGATATTGGACGGAGTGCCACCCTGTCAATTCTCATGAGGTTAAAAGGTACTATTTGGTTTTGGTTGCTGTAGTGACATCGTTGTCATTGCGAGGAGCGCAGCGACGTGGCAATCTGGGAAGGCGAAGCCCTCCACCCAGATTGCTTCGCCTTCGCCTGCGGCGTATGGTCTCGCAATGACAGACCAACCAAACGCAAACAGCATTAATTCTCATTGTGAGAGATTATTCAACGCTTCGGAAGTATCAGTATAAAACATGGCCCGGATTTTCCACATCAAACTGGTTTCTGGTATAATATAGGTATATTCAATGCTGAGGTGAAAGATGGCATCAAGCTGGAAACGTAGTGGCATACTATATATCGTTGTTTTACTGGCTGGGGTAGCCCTTATTGCCAGTCTTCTCTCTAACCCGCCAAAACCAAGCAATATCTCCCTGGGCAAGGTGATTACCCTGTCACAGGAGAAGAAGATAGAGAAGATTGTCGTTGAAGGCGAGTGGTTAACGGTCTCAACCACTACCGAAGGGGAGGTAAAGAGCTTCAAGGGTGATACCAGCATCTTTGAAATCACCGGGCTGGACTTGACTGGAGTTGCGCTTGATATGAAGCCCGCCGGTATTAACTGGGGGGACATTCTTATTGGTTTCTTACCCCTGCTTATCGTCGGGGGACTGCTCTTCTTTCTGTTCTTCCGCGCCCGCGGGGCGAATAATCAGGCGCTCAGTTTTGGGCGCAGCCGCGCCCGGCTCTTCCCGCCAGCAAAACCGACTATCACGTTTGATGATGTCGCTGGCGTCGATGAAGCCAAACAGGAGCTTCAGGAGGTAGTCGATTTTCTGAAATCCCGCGAGAAGTTTCAGGCTTTGGGAGCACGTATTCCGAGAGGGGTATTGCTGGTCGGTCCGCCGGGCACAGGTAAGACACTACTGGCCAAGGCGGTCGCCGGAGAAGCCGGGGTGCCTTTCTTTTCCATTAGCGGCAGTGAATTTGTCGAGATGTTTGTTGGTGTTGGTGCTGCCAGGGTGCGTGACCTCTTCGACCAAGCAAAACGTGGTGCTCCCTGCATTGTCTTCGTTGATGAGATTGATGCTGTCGGGCGGCATCGTGGTGCCGGACTTGGCGGCAGTCACGATGAAAGGGAACAAACCCTGAACCAGATTCTAACCGAGATGGACGGTTTTGACACTAATACCAGTGTCATCGTTCTGGCGGCAACTAATCGTGCCGATATACTTGACCCAGCGTTGCTACGGCCCGGTCGTTTCGACCGACGCGTCGTTCTCGACCGCCCGGATGTTAGTGGTAGAGTTGCTATACTCAAGGTTCATATCAAAGGTAAACCGGTGGATAAGCTGGTTGACCTCGAGGTGCTGGCCAAACAGACGACCGGCTTCAGTGGGGCTGACCTGGCTAATCTGGTGAATGAAGCTGCCATCCTGGCGGCGAGACACGATAAGAAAGAAATCAACATGGAGGAACTGGAAGAGTCTATCGATAAGGTGATACTTGGCCCGGAGAGGAAAAGCCGGCGGATTAGCCCCGAAGAGAAGAGGATTACGGCCTACCACGAGGTTGGTCACGCTCTGGTGGCGAAGATGCTGCCTAATGCTGACCCACCACGTAAAATCAGCATCATACCCAGGGGGTTTGCCCTCGGTTATACCAAGCCACTAACGGAAGACCGCTACATGTGGTCGCGTCTTAAGTTAATGGATGAATTGGCCGCCTGGCTCGGTGGGCGCACTGCCGAAGAATTGATATTCAACGATGTCACTACCGGAGCTCAGGATGACATTAAGCGAGCCAGCGATGTCGCTCGCCGGATGGTAACCGACTTCGGCATGAGTGAGAAACTGGGACTGCGAACCTTCGGGGATAAGCAAGAGCTAGTCTTCCTTGGCCGCGAAATCTCAGAGCAAAGAGACTATGGCGACAAGATAGCCGACATCATTGATGAAGAGGTCAATAAGATTATCACTGAAGCACACAACACGGCTCAACGGGTCCTGACCGAAAATAAGGCAAAGTTGATACAGATTGCGGAAACGCTCATTACCCAGGAGACTTTGGAAGGTCAAGCCCTGGACGCTCTTTTTAGCAAGTCTGGCATTGCCCCTGCTCCCACGGTAGCGGTTAAGCCAACTCCAGTGCCAGTCTCCATTGAGGCTGAAGCTAGACCAGTTACTGAACCCCGGAAAGCTGCTCCCAAAGCACAACCCGTCCCCAACCAGGCACCGGCAACATCTGACTAAAGCCAGACCGGGAACCAAACGCTAAAGGAAGGTGTCAGACAGCTATTTTTGCCGGCTGATAACAAAAGCGGCCAGGTCTGATAAGGCTTGGCTGCTGGCATTTTGGGGTAAGAGATGAAGGTCACGGCAAGCCTTGTCACAGTAATCTGAAGCAGCCTGGTAGCATTCCTGAATAATTGCGGGTGAGCTACGCACTAATTCTATTGCCTGCCTGATGCTATCCGGCTCATCCCGGCGCTGGAATAACCTCTTTACCGGATTATCCTCGGGGTAGTGCTCAAGAAGCAGCATTGCCGGGAGGGTGAGGGTGCCCTGAGCCAAATCACAGCCTACGGGCTTACCCAGTTCTTCCTCGGTGCCGATAAAGTCAAGGATATCATCGACGATTTGAAAGGCGATGCCAAGGTTGTAGCCGTACTCGATGAGAATTTGGACCGATGCTTCCGGAGCCTGGCTCAAGGCCGCCCCTGACTCGGTAGCCATCGCAAAGAGTGACGCCGTTTTCTTAGCTGCCCTTTGGTAATATTGCTCGCGGCTTTGCTCCAGATTGAAAGCATTAAAAGCCTGATTTATCTCGCCCCTGGAAATGGTCTTCAGAGTTTCGGCGAAAAGCTTGATGACACGCAGGTTTCCGGTCGAAGCCGTCAGTGCTCCCGCCTCAGCAAAGAGGTAATCACCAAGGAGCACGGCTTCCTCCTCTCCCCACAATCGATTAACCGTCGGCTGACGGCGGCGAACCATCGACTTATCAATCGCATCATCGTGAATCAGTGTCGCCGTGTGCATAATCTCAACCGCTGTCGCCATGCGCAGCAGGTAGTCAGGGGTGTAATCATAAAACTTACCGCACAAGAGGGTCAGCACCGGGCGGAGCCTCTTACCATTACTCTTGAGACTATACTCAAGTAGCTCCGCAAGGTGGGGAAAATCCACTTGGCAGGCTGACCTCAACTTTTCCTCAACCATGGCCAGGTCTTCCTGAACCGGCCCATAGATTGTGTTTAGCTCCACTTGTCCCCCTTTCCCAGGGTCAGATTAAGAAGGTATGATATTATTTACCAACCTCTTACTTACGCTCCCCTTCCCTTCTCAAGGGAAGGGGTCAGGGGATAGGTTACAAAACGGTCTCAAAATATAAATCTACGGCTCAGCTACTTTTTAGCCGTTGGCTTTCCTCTTCGGCCAGTTTCTCTTCAAGCTTGGTAAAGAGAGGCTGCGGAGGAAGCAACTGCTGACCCGGTGGCAGGGAATGTATCTGCCAGCCATCCTTTGCCACGCTCCCCTTGAAACCAAGAAACTCATGTAGTTTCTGAGAACTGAAGGGTAAGAAGGGATACAACATAGTTTTTAGACAGGATATTACATAAAGAGCTACATACAGTGAGTCGGCGGCAGCCTGCTTGTCCTTTTTAATTACTTTCCAGGGAGATTTCTCATCCAGGTAACGGTTTGTCTCCTGAGCCAGGGACATGGCTGACTTTACCGCTTCTTTAAAATGGCACCGGTAGAGGAGTCCATCCACCGTCTTAAGGGTATCTTCCGCCCGGCTGAGTAAAACCTGGCTGTGGCTGTCTAGCTCCCCGACTGGTGGCACACAGCCATCAAAGATGCGATAGGTAAAGGTAAGTACCCGGTGCACCAGATTGCCATAAGTGGCCACCAGCTCATCATTGTTACGGCGAATGAATTCCCGCCATGAAAAATCGGTATCCCCGTTTTCGGGCATGTTGATGGACAGTATGTAACGTAAGGGGTCAGGGTCGTAGCGTGCCAGATAATCGGGCACCCATACCGCCCAGTTCTGGCTGGTGGAAAGCTTTCTCCCTTCGATAGTGAGGAACTCATTGGCCGGTACATCGTAGGGCAGGTTGAGAGTATCATAGCCCATCAGCATTGCTGGCCAGATGATGGTATGAAAGGGGATGTTATCCTTACCGATAAAGTAGTAGCTTTTTACTTCCCCCTGCCAGAAGGAGTGCCATCTCTCCTCATCACCGCTAGCCTTAGCCCATTCCTTGGTGGCCGAGAGGTAACCGATAACCGCCTCAAACCACACATAGATTCGCTTGTTTTCGAAACCAGCCACGGGCACCGGTATCCCCCACTCAATATCACGGGTTATCGCCCTGTCTTTCAGCCCGTCCTCCAGAAAACGCGTGGTAAAGTTGAGCACATTCTGTCGCCAGTGAGTTTGCTGCTTCACCCAGTCGAGGAGCCTATCGTTGAAGGCAGTCAGCTTGAGGAAAAAGTGCTCTGAGTCCGTGAACTGGGGGGGTGTCCCACACTGGCGGCAGCGTGGGTCAAGCAGCTCGATGGCATTCAGTGGCTTACCGCACTTATCACACTGGTCACCCCTAGCTCCGGGGGCGTGGCAATAGGGGCAGGTGCCCTCGACATAGCGGTCGGGTAGAAAACGCTGGCACTTCGGGCACAAAGGCTGCGACGTGGTAGCCTTATAGATATAGCCTCTTTTCAGCAGGGTGAGGAAGATTTCCTGGGTTACTTGAGCGTGATTAGCGGTGCTGGTCGAGGTATAGAGGTCGAAAGAAATGCCCAGCTTCTGCCATGAATCAAGAAACTCCCGATGATACTGGTCGGCGATTTCCTCCGGCTTCCTGCCTTCTTGCTCAGCCCTGATGGTTATTGGCGTGCCATGCTGGTCTGAGCCGGAGACCATCAGCACTTCGTTACCCTTCATGCGATGGTAGCGGGCAAAGATATCAGCCGGTAAATAGGCCCCGGCAATATGACCCAGATGGAGTGGCCCATTAGCATAGGGCCAGGCCACGCCAATAAAGATTCGCTCACTCACTTTATCACAACCTGGCCGTTCCGGTTAATGCTCCGGTTTTAGTGAAGAAGGTCAGCACTTTTTCCCCCTTCGCCTCGTCTTTGTATTCAGCATAGCCCTTCCGCAAGGCACATTCAACACAGTAGTGTACTATCTTGCCATTAGCCACCTCAACCCCGTCTTCTTCATCAATGGCTAAAAAACGCTCGGAGTGGGCGATAGTACGGTGGCACTCGTGACACTGTGTTTCCCCTAAAGAGATACAACCCTGGCGCATTGTTTAACTCCTTTCTGCTTTTTCGCTTTCTATTTCCGAAACTTTCAGGAATGCCTGAGCCAGGCTCGATATAGCTCTTTCCTGGACAGGCCGGTTTCTCCAGCCACTCTGGCAATCGCTTCTTTGGCGGTTATCCCGGAGAGGCGCATCTCACCTAATTGCCCCTCAATATCCCCGGTCAGTTGTGGCTTCTCCTTTTCTACCTGGCCCTCAACCACCAGGGTGAACTCACCCCGCGGTGCGGTAAAGTGCTCGATGCTCTGGCTGATGCTTCCCCGGAAAACCTCTTCGTGAAGCTTGGTAAGCTCACGGCAGACGGCAATTCGTCTATCTCCCAGAATGAGGAGCATGTCCCTCAAGGTAGCCAGCAACCGATGGGGAGCCTCCAGCACAATCATGGTGGCGCTATCGGCAACAACGCTCTTGAGAAGATGCTGCCGGTCACCAGCACGGCGGGGCAGAAAGCCCAGGAAGGTAAACCTATCGGTGGCCAGGCCGGAGATAGGCAGCGCCGTCGTGACCACAGATGCTCCGGGGATAGGCACCACCGGTATCCCCCGCCGGGTTGCGGCCACGATGAGTTCATAGCCAGGGTCAGAAATGCCCGGCATCCCGGCTTCAGAAACAAGGGCGACATCTTCCACCTCAAGGCAACCGAGAAGGTAATCCAGCTTCGTCAACTTGTTATGTTCATGGTAACTGGTCATGGCTGTCTTGATGTCATAGGTATTAAGCAGTCGCTTCGTCTTGCGGGTATCTTCAGCAGCAATCAGCTTCACTTCACGTAGGGTACGAAGGGCACGCAGCGAAATATCCTCCAGATTGCCGATGGGAGTCGCCACGATATAAAGGGTGGGCATTACTTGCTATCTTCCTCTGATTTTACGCCCGTGGCCAAATTACCCATTTGCTCAGTAAACCATAGTTATTATAGCCCGTATCTCATCTAGTGTCTATCTCAGGAGCGGATGGTTCTTAGCTTCATCCCCCTAGTCCCCCTGAGAAATCCATCCCCCTAACCCCCTTCCTTTACCAAAGGAAGGGGGCAGAAAAAAGAAAGAGGGCTACGCCCTCTTAAGCTCTCCTTATAACTCAGGGTGTTTAAGAGGGGCGAAGCCCCTCTTTCTCTATTTCCCCCTCTCCTGGAAGGAGAGGGGGACTAAGGGGGTGAGGTCAATCGACAATCTTATTAAGCTCATTGTCGTTTTATCGTTTTTGCTCCGACAAAAGTTTGCAGGACGTCGGGGACAACGATGCTGCCATCGGCTTGCTGGTAGTTCTCCAGGATAGCAATCATGATTCTGGGCAGGGCTAGCCCGGAGCCATTTAGCGTGTGGACAAACTGGGGGTGGGTATCCGAGGATGGGCGGTAGCGGATATTAGCCCGCCGTGCCTGGAAGTCACCACAGTTGGAACAG
>JAENIS010000107.1 GCA_016844285.1 Dehalococcoidales bacterium | reverse complement strand
GAAAGATAGTGGCTCCGGCTTCATATTCCCTTTCCAGCGCGGAACTACCTATCTTCTCCATCTCATTTTCAGCCAGTCCAGAAAAGACATCACACTGGGCGAGAACTTGCCTGGCGGTCATCTCCTATCTTACCTCAGATATACCTTTAAAGTTATTTTTAGCGTATTGTGAATAGCAGTCATCTTGGCCTATTCTCATTTACTCGTGTCTTTGATGAACCTCAGTAGGGCGTCTATTTGCTCGAGGCTGAGGGTTCCTTTAAATGCTGGCATTCCTGTGCCGGAGCGGCCATCCAATATCATTCCTTTTATCTCGGTATCGCTCGATGCGGTCAGGCTCTCCGGAGTTAGTGGTGGAGCCAGTCCGGGGATACCCTGCCGGTTTGCTCCGTGACAGGCAGCACACTTCGTGCTAAATATCTTGCCGACGTCTATGGCCGTTGTTTCTACGACTGGTGGCGTTGTCTCTACCGGATGCGCCGGTATCGGGGGCTGAGCGCTGCCCCCGTTATTAAGAGGTGCTGACACATGGCAAACGAGGCAGACATCACTTGGGCGCTTGCTGTGGTCAGCAGGAAACTGAGGTGCTCCCCCAATACCAGTGGCATGACACAGGCGGCAATCGACACGCCCCTCTAAAGAATGTGGTATTAGGGGCGGGACAATAGTTGCTACCGGTAGCGGTGGCACTGGAGGCTCGATTAGAGCGCAGGAAGCAGTCAGTGCAGTTAACCCAAGTATCAGCACTCCGCCTAAATACCAAGCCGATTTTACCTTAATCTTGCTCATTCCTATCTAACCGTTATTACTGGAAAAAGACGAACTTTATTAACATGCTGAGGGCAAATAGCCCGCCCCACAGGAGCACTATCATCCCTAACAGATAGGCGAGACCACGGAAAGCCATCGGGAAGTTACGCGGCTTGCCTAAAAACCATCCCAGCAGCATGGCGTACACCGGCAACAGGATGATGCCGAAGAGCAGCCACCGACCAACGGGAAGACCAATCCACTCCATGCTTAGTCTTCCTCCTCACCTTCAACTTCAATAACCGGTATCACTTTGGCGACGACGGTAAAAAATAATACCAGCATCGCCACCGCCCCGAGGATGGAAGACAATTCGACCCAGGTAGGGAAATAGCTCCCCGGAACCGACTTATAAATATTGAAAAGAGGGTGCTGCAGCCCTTCAACAATAAAGAGTGTTTTCTCAAACAGGGTGGCTAGCACCGGTATGATGGCGACGATGACAACACGCCTCACACTGAACAGGACGGGCCATATCGTCTGTGCCCCAAGATAGAGCACGGCGGCAGCGACCAGCCCGATAGCCACCCAGTAGATAGGGTCTTCCATCTTGGCTTCGGTCGCCGTGCGTAGCCCGACCGGCGCGGCAAAGGCACCGGTGATAATCGCCTGAAGCTGGAGCCACAAGAAGAACAGGCCCACCAGTGCCAGGACGCTGCCCATCCTGCGGAAGACCTTGTCCGGGAGGAGCTCTTCCCAGCCATAGACCCGCCGGAAAACATAGGCGAGGATGATAACCGAACCGAAAGCCGAGGTGAGGGCAATGCTGAGGAAGGTCGGCGCCTGGATGGGGCTAAACCACCCCGGCATCGAGGCAATAAGCTGGAAAAGCCACGGAATGACTCCACCATGGAGAAGGAACGGAGCCAGTATGATTACCGCGAAAGCCAGCCACCAGGCCATTCTTGTTACCTTTTCGTCCTCTTCGGGCTGATAACCATTAGTGAGCAGCTGGTACAGGGGAGCAAAACTACTCGGCAGCCGGTTGCGTAAAGCGTAAATGTCATGACGTAGCGTCAGCAACATGTAGGTTGCGGTCAGCACAAAATAGAGCGTGATGACCGTTAAATCCCAAACTAACGGCGAGGTCTGAAAGGTGAGGGTATAAGCCTGGATAACACTGGTTACCACCCGGTCGGGACGCCCCAGGTCAATAATAATGAATAATCCGGCGATGGTCAGGGCACCGATTGTCAGCAGTTCGGCAAGGCGGGCGACAGGGTAAAAGACCTTCAGTTTGAACAGCCTGACCCCTGCCGAGATGAGAATGCCGCCATGGGAGATGCCGACCCACCAGATGAAGGAACCGATGTAGATACCCCAGGGAACGCCACCGCTGGTCCCCCAGTCCGCCAGTCCGGTAACAACCAGTCCGTATTTCAGCTGCCAGGCCCAGGCGAGAAGGAACCAGACAAAAAATACCCCGGCAATGGCTAACAGCCAGTAATATTTCGTGCTAGGACTACCCAGCGGTTTGAGTATTTTATCCGCCCTGCTTAGAGTCCGAACCCTCATTGGTTGCCTCCGAAAGCCTGCATGAACCAGGGTTGTGGGCCCTCCAGAACATCCAGCCGTTTCTCAACCAAACCCCAATCGGCATAAGAGACCGGTCCCTCCACCGGATTGGCCGATTGCGAGGGCTGCTGACCAATGTAGATAATACTTGGCTTGGTGCCCTGGTTTTCCAGAAGCCGGAAAGTCGAGAGCTGCCCCCCCTTCTCTTTCATTCTCTGCATCAGGTAGCGATGAGGCTCGCTGTTCGGGTCGTTCATATCGCCAAAGTGGAGCACATTACGGGGACAGACCAGTGCACAGACGACGTTGCCTCTGCCATCGTCCTGCCGGTCAGGGCAAAAGGTGCACTTGCCCATCACACCTTTAGGCGGATTGCCGATAACCCACACCCCACGCTCGTCAGTCAGCTTGGGGTGATAGTAATTCTTTTTCTCGGGCACACCCCACTGAAAATAGTTGACTCCGTACGGGCAGGTAACCTGGCAGTAGCGACAGCCGATGCAGCGGTTATAATCGGTCAGGACAAGCCCATCTTTTTCCCGCTTGTGCCGGGCACGCACCGGGCACACCTTTACACAGGGCGGGTTGGCACAGTGCTGGCATAAGCGTACCAGGAAGTTCCGCCCATCCTGGTTCTCATCCTGATGGGCGAGGACATATATCCAGAAGACCCCCGCCGAATTGAAATTGTGATTCTGACAGGCGTAGACACAACTGAGGCAGCCGTCACAAGCCTCCAGGTCGACCACCATGCCCATCTGCACCTTCTTGGCTTGCTGAGGCTGCTCCTCATCTTCCTTGAGTAGTAAGCTACTAGACTTGTCCCCGCTAGCAGCTTCGGCTCCGAGAACCCTGCTGCCTGACCACCCTGCTCCCAACATCGCCACTAGAGCAACGCCTCCTAGCTTGAGGAGCGTGCGGCGAGACATGGGCTTCGTAGCGGCCGATTTTGGCGATGCCCTATCAATGTCCTTACTGGGGGGTATCAGTCGGTCGTCAACACCGAATTCCTTGAGATAAGCCTGGTGGTGCGTCTGGTAAAACTCGGCCTCAGAGAGTCCACCGGCAACGAGTTTGCGGGCGTCTCTAGCGACATGCTCTGCCAGTTCAGCGTTGAATTGTACTGCCTGCGGTGCCCGCTCCATCCGCTCGACGTGTTTCTCTCCGAACTCATCTGTTATGTTTTTAGGCATGTATCAGCCCGCTCTTTCACATCTATTTCGGTACTTGTACGATGGATGTCTAGTTTGGGGCATCACTAGTCAGTAATGGTTTTCCAAAAACTTTTGCCTGGTCAAGCCATCCGGTCTTACCGCTTTTAGAGGCTCAACATCAACCCACCGCCACTTCGTGATGTGAGAATGTCTTTCCTCTATTTTGGCGGAAGTGTCTGAGCATGTCCCAGTACATCAACAGCGTCCTGGATACTCCAACCAATGGTCACTCCGGCTGGCATCGGAGCACCGGGCTGACCAAGGCGAATTTTATGGAGCACTTCCCATGGATTATCGTTAGCCAGGAAACCCAGGCTGTCTTTACCATCGAACAGTATTAGCTTGCCGTCAGCACCGTGACAAGCGGCACAGGTACTGGTATATAGTTCCTTCCCATGAGCGACATTGGCGCCAGTCGCCTTCTTGGTGGCATAGTCGATGTATTTCGTATCATCGACGATGCCTTCTTTCAGGAAGTTGACGACATCATTTAGCCCGGTTTCACCGAGCAATGAAGCGAAATTATGACCGGCATTAGCGGTGCCTTTCAAAGCGTCCAAAAGCTGGGCTTTGGTTTTGTTCAGAGAGGCATCATAGACACCGGGAAAACCGGTAAGATGAGAGCCTTTGCCGTAGGCTCCGTC
>JAENIS010000043.1 GCA_016844285.1 Dehalococcoidales bacterium | reverse complement strand
ACATCGGGGGTAGCACTGCCGAGAATGACGACAGCGCCGCTTAGCTCCGCCAGCTTGATGGCGACATCACGGGCGTGGTAGCGTGGCGATTTGTCCGATTGCTTATAGCTCCACTCATGCTCCTCGTCAATAACGATAAGCCCCAGGTCAGGCTGGGGAGCAAAAAGGGCACTTCTCGGGCCGATAACGACATCAGCCTGTCCGCGGCTAATGCGCCGCCACTCATCAAACTGCTCACCGAGGGAAAGCTGGCTGTGCAGGACAGCTACTTTCCGGGGGAAGCGTGAGGCAAACCGCTCAATAGTCTGGGGAGTTAGCGCAATTTCCGGAACGAGAACAATGCCTCGTTTGCCCAGCCTCACTGCCTCGGCCAGAGCCTGTAAATAGACCTCCGTCTTACCGCTGCCGGTGACGCCGTGAAGCAGGAAGATGGCCGGGGGAAGATGCCCGGTGGCGGACTCGCGCAAGTTGGCCCGGATTGCGCTCAGGGCTGATTCCTGGGCAGAGGTTAGCGTCGGGGGTGGAGACGGAGCTATCTCCTGGTGAGAGAGGGGGTCACGCCTGACCTCGATAAGCTCGATTTTGACCAGGCCTTGTTTGGACAGGGCATCAGCGACCGCCTTGGTCACGTTGACTTTTTTTCTGGCTTCGGCCCAGGGTATTGGCTGGTGCTCCTGGACAAGGACATCGAGCAGCGACGCCTGTTTGCTGGCTCCTTCACCACGCAACTTGGCCGCTTCTTGCCGGGCCTGGTCCGTATCAACTGCCAGGCTGAGATAAGGCTCCACCCTGGGTCTGGCCCGGGTTGGTTCTATCTCATAGCTCCTCAGGACCAGCCCCCGTCTTACCAGTTGGGTCACGACAGCCTGCGCTTTCTTCTTACCCAGCGCTTTTTCCAGCTTCGTCAGGCTTATCTTACCCGCTTCGGTCACCAGCTCCAGGGCATGCCTTTGCTCCTCGCTCAGGGATGACAGGGCAGCATCATCAGGGATGCCGGCGGTGGTGACAAAAGTTCGTGTCTTCTGCTCGAAGCCAGGTGGTAACAGCAAGGCGACGGCATCAAAGAGGGGCGATAGATAGTGCTCGCTTATCCAGCGGGCCAACTCCAGGCGGTCATGGGATAGCACCGGGACGGACGCAATGACGCCGGCGATTTCTTTGGTCTCTTCGACCGCCGGTTGGGCAGTTAGCTCCACTACGATACCTTGAAGAAGCTTTTGGCCAAAGGGCACCCATACCGCCTGTCCGACCTCGCTGTTCAGGCCGGGTGGTACAGAATAGCTGAATGTCTGGCGCAGTCCCAGGGGGGAGTTAACACAAACCTCAGCATACCGCATCCTTTGTCCCGGTGAAGCGCCGCATACTTTAGTAGATAGCCATGAAAGCCGGCATATAGCATTGGAGCCGGGTTATATTTATGGTTAAAGGAGTCTTTTCTCCCCTTCGATTTTCTTGATATCGGTAACATCCTGAGTTACCTCGATGCATCCGAGATACTCCTCATTCTTGTCACGGAGAGCAAAGTAACGAATGTATATCAGCCGTGCTTCCAGATTAATCCAGAAGTCCGCCGTATCTCTTTTTCCCTTCCTGAAATCATCCAGAATCTGGTTAACCGCATTGATACTCTTTGGCGGATGGCACTGTTGCACTGTACGACCGATTGATGCTTTCGTCCGGGGAAAAATCCTCTGCCTGCTTTTACTAAAGTAGCGGAGGATATCTTCTTTATCCACAAAAGTAACTTCCAGCGGCAGCGCATTGAGCAGGGATTCAAGCTCTGCTCTGGCAAGGCTGCCGGTGTCAAATACAACCTGCTCTTCTTCTTGCATCTTGATTATTCTCTCGTTACCATCAAATTTTCAACCCTCTGGCATGAAGTTACAATAGCCAAGTTCGTCACATTCTTCCTTGATACTCTTCCATTCATCTTCGCTGAAGTTGCTCATCGCCATGGGGTAGAGGATATTGTTCTCTTTCTCAATATGGTCTTGCAGCGGGTACGCCAGTGATGGCACAATTGCTTCAAGCTGCTGGACAAAATCAGCAAAACTCAGGGTATTTGACTTGCCAATAAGCTCACGAAGTTTCTTTTTACTCGCCCTCAGTTGGGTATGCTCTTCCCACATGACCGCCGGAGGTCCGGTAATGCCGTGCTTTTCGAGATATGGGAAAAGCACGTTTTCTTCCCGCACATGATGTTTCTCCGCTTCCAGCAGATTCTGAGAAACAACGCTTAGTTGCTTCAATTCGCCGGCAACGGCATTGAAATCTTTAGCCTGCTTAATCTTCCGGACAAGCGCTTCTAGCTCTTCGGCAAAGTGCAGAATCTTCTGGTGGTCTGCCATAAAGGTGTCAACCGGATGCCCTGCAGGGCCTTCAGGCTTCGTGTTCTTCTGTGTCGCCAATCTTCGGCTCCTCTTTCAGGCTCTCTGGTTTACTCTTCGGCAGCAGCCTTTCCTTGATACGAGATGCCTTGGCACTCAGACCGCGCAGGTAGTAAAGCTTCGCCCGGCGTGTTTTCCCATGCCGGAGGACCTCTATCTTTTCCACACGGGGTGAATTGAGTGGGAAGGTACGCTCGACACCGATGCCGTAGCTGACGCGCCTTACCGTAATGATTAGTCCGGCAACACTATGCCTTGTCCTGATGAGCACCCCCTGGAATGCCTGGACGCGCTCCCTATCACCCTCAACTACCTTGAGGCTGACCCTTACCGTGTCACCGGAGGTAAGAGCCGGAATGTCGGTTTTTGGTTTGGCTGCCACTAATGATGCTATATCCATTTAGTCACACTCCCATTAGTATAATATACTAAAAGCATTGGCGTTTGTCTACTAGCTGTCTTTCTTCGCGACCAGATTAGCTTTATCCAGTAGCTCAGGGCGCCGTTCCAGGGTACGGAGGATGGCTTGCTCACGGCGCCATTTGGTAATCTGGGCATGATTTCCCGAAAGTAAAATCTCGGGTACGGCCCAGCTTCGATACACGGCCGGGCGTGTGTACTGCGGATATTCCAGTAGTCCGGTAGCGTAGGAGTCATCGGCGGCGGAATCCTCCGAACCAAGAGCCCCCGGCACCAGTCGGACGATAGTATCAACTAGCACCATTGCGGCCAGCTCCCCCCCGCTGAGTACATAGTCTCCAATGCTAACGGCATCGGTTGCCAGATGCTCACATACCCGCTCATCAACCCCTTCGTAGTGGCCACAAATAACAATCAGGTGGCTGTATTTTGATAGCTCCAGGGCGACTTGCTGCGAGAGCAAGCGACCCTGCGGGGTAAGCAGGATAGTCGGCACTGTCTCAATGCCCTCTTGCTCCAGTATTGGCGACTTGATTGCCTCGATAGCTTCGAAAATAGGCTCAGGTTTAAGCACCATCCCCGCTCCGCCGCCGTAGGGATAATCATCCACGGTGCGATGTTTATCATGGGTATAGTCCCGGATGTCATGAATATTGATACTAACCAGCTGGCGGTCAATAGCCCGTTTAATGATACTGAGATTAAACGGCCCCTCAAACATCTGGGGGAACAGGGTTAGAATATGAATCTGCACAGGTTTCATTCTAGCAAATATGAAGCACGGAGTAAAATCAGAGAAGGAGACTAGTCTCTCCCCGTGGCCTTAGCTATCTGTGCTCGAACAGATTGAATCTTTGCCCCGATGTTTTGGTTGGCAACGATTTCGGTAACCATGCAGATACAGGTCGCGCCGTGTTTGATTACCTCGGCCACGTTACCCTCTTTGATGCCACCGATAGCGACAAAAGGTATCTGATGGTGGCTAACGACATAGTCCAGGTATCCCAAACCGACCGGAGGCTGGACGTCCTTCTTGGTAAAGGTCTGATAAAGGGGGCCGACTCCGATATAATCCGCGACTCCCGATTTAACTGCCCTATCCGCTTGCTCTGGTGAATGGGTAGAAAGGCCGATTAGCATCTTATCTCCGACGAGTTCCCGGACTTTTTCCACGGGCAGGTCTTCCTGCCCCAGATGAACGCCATCGGACTCTACCGCTAAGGCTAGATGGACGTCATCATTAACAATGAAACAGGCACCATACCGTGCGGTCAAATCTCGAATGCTCAAGCATTCCCGATATTTTTGCAGCATCGAATAATCGTTTTCACGGTACTGGATAAGCTTGACGCCCGCCGCCAGCATTTGCCGCACCACCTCCAGGTTGGAGCGGCCCAGGGAAAACTGGCTGGCAGTAATACAATAGATATCCGTTTCAGGAAACCGAGATTGTTTCATTATCCTTTTTACCTCCCCGACTCAAATCATGCCAGTCTTTCAGAACCGGTTTGTAACCAAGGTTAGCAATGCTTTGGCGCACCTCATCTACCGAGCGTTTATCTGAGATTTCAAATTGTCCAAGACTATCCTTAGCATCCGTATGTCCTCCAATCGTCGTGGAAGACCCGGCCGACATTTTGGTCACCCCCAATCGAATCAGATTATCCCGCAGTGCCGCGCTTTCCCGGGTGGAAATGGTGATGCCAGCTCTAGGCAGGAACAACCGTAATGCCATGATGCTCTGGACTAAACACCGGTCTGAGACCGGAAATTCAGGCTGATAATTGCCAAACTGGGGTCTCATCCTGGGAAAGGAGATACTAACCTCGATTTCCGGGAACTGCTGTTGCAAATAGGCTAAATGCATTCCGGCCAGAAACGCCTCGCTGCGCCATTCGCCCAGACCCAACAGTGCTCCGATGTTGATTGTCCGAATTCCGGCTTGGCCAGCCCGCTCGGGAGTTTCCAGCCGAAACCGGTAATCCCGCTTCGGACCACTGGGGTGCACCCGGCGATAAGTCTTTTCATCATATACCTCCTGATAGATGGTCAAACCATCGACGCCCGCAGCGATTAGTTCCGCGTATTCTTCGGTCGAAAGGGGGTAGATTTCAATGGCCAGCGAGGAAAAGTACCTTCTTAAGATAGTCACACACTCCTTAATATAGGAGACTGGAGAGTGCTCCCGCGATTCACCGGTTAAAATTAATAGGTGTTGCAGACCGGTTGCCGCAATTGCCTTTGCCTCCAGTGCCACTTCCGCTAAAGTCAGCTTACGCCGCTGGATATTGTTCGCCGCATTAAATCCGCAATAAACACAATGGTTAACGCAGTAATTCGCCAGATAGAGCGGGGTGTATAGTATGATGGTGCGACCGAAGTGCTGGAGAGTTAAACGGTGTGCTGCCTGTGCCATCTCCTCAAGGACGGACTCGGCTTGCGGAGATAATAGCGCCAGGAAATCCTGAGGTTGTAGCTCTGTTTTGGCCAGTATTTTAGCAATCTGTGCGGGCGTAACCCTCTCAAAGACGGCGGAATAATCGGTGTCTTTCAGCTTGATAATCTCATCATAAAACGTCATGGCGTGACACTCTCCCCGTTTCTCAGGAACCCGGTCAGCGGTGAGGAGGCTGCCGCAAAACGTTGCGCGGCTCCCGGACCGGCTAAATATGCCTTACGTCCGGCGGCCACTGCCTGCCCGAATGCTTCCGCCATCAAAACCGGATTGTCCGCCGTGGCAATCGCAGTATTGACCAGGACAGCGGCTGCTCCCAGTTCCATCGCTTCAGCGGCTTCCGAAGGGCGGCCGATTCCAGCGTCAACGATAATGGGTAAATTAATCTCAGCAATCAAAATTTGAATCATTTCCCGCATTTTGAGACCCCGGTTAGTCCCGATGGGTGCACCGAGCGGCATAATCGCCGCTGCCCCCGCCTCCGCCATCCGTTTGGCCGCCATTAAGTCTGGACTCATATATGGTAAAACGACAAAGCCGTCCTTAGCCAGGACTTCAATCGCTTTGACCGTTTCAAAATTGTCCGGAAGCAAATATTTCTGGTCGGAGATGATTTCGATTTTCACCCAATTGCCGCAGCCCGCCTCACGAGCGATACGGGCGATACGAATTGCCTCCGTCGCATTCCGAGCGCCCGAGGTATTAGGCATGAGGATGATGTTCTGGGGAAGATAGTTGAGCATATTCTCTGCCGGCGTCGCAAAATCAACCCGCCGTAGAGCTACGGTCACCACCTGGGCTTGGGACGCTTTTATCACCTGAGGAATCAGGTTATAATCGGCAAACTTGCCGGTGCCGATAAATAAACGGCTATCCACCTGTCTGCCACCGATGTCCAATGTATCGTCCATCTTTAACCACCACCGATGATGCGAATTATTTCCAGATTGTCATTGGAACTTAATTTAAGGCTTTCCCATTTTTCCCGCTTGATAATCTCACCATTCAATTCGATGATTACTATCTCCCCCGGCAGTTTTTTGGCCAGTAACAAATCCCGGATGGAAGCATTATCCGCTAGCTCGGCTACCGCACCATTGATTTTAAGCTGCATCATTAACCTCCGAAACAAGAAAGCTTACCCTTAGGTAAGCTTTCCGTCCCACTTTCCTACGTTGGCATTACCCAAATCAGGTTCAAAGGGTTGTTCTTCGCAATCGAAGAAACTCTCAGCCTAAAACGGCACCCCTAGCATTATTCAATTCTGATAGTGATTATACTTTAAAATATCCCCGGATGTAAAGAAATACCGGGTCATCGAAGTTAAAGGATATGACGATGCGGATGGCTGCGACCGACTTGTATTATAATAGAAAGAAAAGTGATGAAAGGAGAGCGGCAAGATGAAACAATTTTCTCTTGAGGGTAAAGTCGCCCTGGTAACCGGCGGCAGCCGTGGCATCGGTAAGGTGACGGCAATTAGCTTCGCCCGGGCCGGAGCTGACGTGGCGGTTGCCAGCCGGAACCTGCCCGAGCTAGAGCTGGTGGCTAATGAGATAAAAAGCCTGGGACGGAGGTCTCTAGCCGTGACGGCTCATCTTGGCCGGATGGACCAGCTCAAAAGTCTGATTGAGCAGGTAGTAGCTGAGTTTGGCCGGATTGATATACTGGTGAACAATGCTGGCACCAGCCCGGTTTATACCCCGTCTCTGGACCTGGAAGAAAGGGCATGGGATTCAATAATGAATCTCAACGTGAAGGGCCTTTTCTTTCTCAGCCAGGCAGTGGCCAGGGTAATGAAGGAGCATGGTGGTGGCCGAATCATCAATATTGCCTCGGTGGATGGCTTCAGGCCGGAGGTTAACATCGGTGCCTATGCTATCAGCAAGGCTAGCGTCATCATGACCACCCATGTGATGGCCGTGGAATGGGCTAAGTATAATATCAGGGTTAATACGGTAGCGCCGGGGCATGTGCATACCCGCCTCGGTGATTCCCGCTTTGGCGTGGCACCGCCGGGATACGAGGAGGAGCTAATCAAGCGAACTCCACTAGGGCACATTGCCCAGCCCGAAGAGATGGTGGGTGCCATGATTTATCTCGCCTCTGATGCCTCGGACTTTGTCACCGGACAGACTCTGGTCGTGGACGGGGGATTTCTCATAACGTAGCAGGTTGATGAAAAACGAGGTTTGGCTATTTCCTCTCCCTTTCATAAAGGGAGATTAAGAGGGATTTTAACGGGTGTCTAAGAGGGGCATTAGCCCCTCTTTTTTATTATCTCCCCCTCTCCTGAAAGGAGAGGGGGACAAAGGGGGTGAGGTCAGTAAACGCTCTCAAGCCCACTTAATGCCGGAAATGTCTTTCGCCAGTGAAAACCATGGCGATATTATGCTCATCCGCCGCCTTGATTGAGTCCTCGTCCCTTATCGAGCCGCCGGGCTGGATGATGGCGGTTACGCCGGCACCAGCCGCCGCCTCAACCACGTCAGCAAAGGGGAACATGGCGTCTGAAGCCAGCACAGTACTTTTGGCCTTCTCTGCTGCCTTCTCGATGGCTATCCGGGCACTGATGATGCGGCTGGGTTGCCCGGCGCCCATTCCCCGCAGTGTCTTATCGTTGGCCAGGACGATGGCATTCGATTTCACATGTTTCACCGCCCGCCAGGCAAAAAGCAGGTCGTCGATTTCAGCTTTGGTGGGCTTACGTCTGGTCACAGTATTCAAATTGATGTTGCTCTCGGGGACAGCATCAGCAGTCTGGACCAGGAATCCACCCTTTACCTTACGGAAGTCGAGGCCGACCGGCTCCGTCTTACCATAGCCGGGGGGTAGCTCGGCGAGAAGGATGCGTAAATCCCCTTTCCGCTTTAATATCTTGAGCGCCTCTGGCTCGTATTCCGGGGCAATCACTATCTCGTAGAAGACGGGCTTCATTTCCTCCGCCATCGCCAGGGTAACCGCTCGGTTCGCAGCGACAATACCGCCGAAGGCGGCCACCGCATCGCCACTAAAGGCACGCCGGTAGGCTTCGGCAATATCCCCGTGACTGGCCAGGCCACAGGGGTTGGTGTGTTTGATAACCGCCACCGTGGCGGCGGCAAAGTCGGTAACCACCCCCCAGGCAGCATCAGCATCCAGGATATTGTTGAAGGAAAGCTCCTTACCGCCCAACTGCTTTGCCCAGGTGATACCGGTATTTTTACCCTTCCCCACCTCCTGCTCGGCATAGAAGGCACCCTGCTGGTGAGGGTTCTCACCATAACGCAGGCCGTAGCGTTTCTTGATAGCAATGGTCATTTCCTCGGGTAAAGTCTCATCATCCTGCCTCAGATATTGGGAAATAGCGGTATCATAGGTGGCCACATGCTGGAATGCCTTCTGCGCCAGCCGTTTCCGCCCAGCCAGCTCGACACTGCCCGCCTTCAGCTTCCCCAGGATAGATGGATAGTCCGCCGGGTCCACCACCACGATGACACCGGGGAAATTCTTGGCGGAAGCCCGAATCATGCTCGGCCCGCCGATATCGATATTTTCCAGCGCCTCCTCAATGGTCACCCCTTCTTTGGCTACCGTCTGGACAAAGGGATAGAGATTAACGGCCACCAGGTCAAACATTTCAATCTTATGTTTCTTGAGCTGCTCCATGTGCTCGGGCAGGTCGCGCCGGGCTAAAATGCCACCATAGATAACCGGATGCAGAGTCTTCACCCGGCCATCAAGAATCTCCGGGAAGCCGGTTAGACCGGAGACACTCTTGACTGGTACTTTAGCTTCTTCCAGTGCCTTTTGGGTGCCGCCGGTGGAGAAGAGCTCAAAACCTAGCTGGTTTAAGCCTCTGGCAAAATCGACCACGCCCGTCTTATCAAAAACACTGATGATTGCTCGCATTAGTCCTCCAATAAATAATTATTAACCCCACCCCCTGTGTCCCCCTCTCCTTTTCAAGGAGAGGGGCGAAGCCCCTCTTAAACTCCCTGACAACTCATCCGATAATTACCCTCGCCTTCTTACCTTGCTTCACTATCTCACCAAGAACCTTCGCTTCAGGCAGGGTTTTAGTTAGCTGGCTGACATTATCCGGTGAGCAGATGAGCACCATGCCGATGCCCATATTAAAGACGTGGTACATCTCGTCACGGTCAACATTGCCCTTTTGCTGGATAAGTTCAAAAATAGGGGGGATTGTCCACGCCTTACTATTAAACCTGGCGGTCACTCCTTTCGGCAGGACACGGGGCACGTTGCCAATCAAGCCTCCGCCGGTAATATGGGCGATACCCTTGAGTAGTGGCAACACTGGCTTTACTTGCTGATAGTAGCAGCGGTGAGGCTCAAGCAAGGCTTCGCCCAGGGTCCTGCCCAGCTCAGGGTAATAGGTGCTTAAAGCAGACTTCGTTTCACCAAAAATCTTACGCACCAGTGAATAGCCGTTAGTGTGCAGCCCGCTGGATGGTAAGCCGATGATGGCATCGCCGGCAGTGATTGTCTTGCCCATGGTGATGTTATCTTTTTCGACGACGCCGATAATAAAACCGGCCAGGTCATAATCCTTGCCATGATACAGTCCCGGCATCTCAGCCGTTTCCCCGCCGATGAGAGCACAGCCAACCTCACGGCAAGCTTTAGCCAGCCCCTGAATAATCGCCTCCACTTTTTCCGGCAACAGCTTGCCCATGGCAATATAGTCCAGGAAGAAGAGAGGCTCAGCGCCGGAGGTAAGAATATCGTTGACGCAGTGGTTCACGATATCAATGCCGATGGTATCATACTTGCCCAGAATGGAGGCAATCTTCAGCTTGGTGCCGACGCCGTCAACGCTTGAAACCAGTACCGGCTGTTGATAGCCCTTAAGCTCAAAAAGCCCGCCGAAGAAGCCAACCCCGCTCAGCACCTCCGGGCGGAGGGTCGAACGGGCAATCTGGCCGATAACTCCCTTAACACGGTCAGCACTATCAATATTAACGCCGGCGGCGGCATAAGCCTCTTTAATCTACTTTACCTCCCTTATCATCTGAGGGTGTTGAACTACCCTTCACCCTATGTCCCTCTCCCCGTAACCAGAGGAGAGGGACGGAATTTTTAAAAGGGGCGAAGCCCCTTTTCATCTCCCCAACAATAACCTCAAACCGCCCGGCTAAGCCTTGCGGTATTTATCCACGAACCGCTTCATCCGGGTTAGTGCTTCCTCAATCTCGGCCAGCGAGGTGGCATAGCAGCAACGGACATGTCCCTCGCCACCTTGCCCGAAGGCAGAGCCGGGGACGACGGCCACCTTCTCCTCGGCCAGCAGCCTCTCGGCAAACTCCTCTGAGGTCATGCCGGTGGCTTTTATCGAGGGGAAGGCATAGAAGGCTCCCTTCGGCTCAAAGCAAGATAGTCCAATTTCGCACAACCCCTTGACCATGACCAGTCGCCGCCGGTTGTAGTCCTCGACCATCTCCACCACACTTTCCTCACCTGCTTTTAGTGCTTCGATAGCGGCAATTTGTCCCATGGTTGGGGCGCACATCAGGGTGTACTGGTGAATCTTGGTCATCGCCGCAATAATCTCTCTGGGAGCAGCGGCATAACCGATGCGCCAGCCAGTCATGGCATACGCTTTGGAAAAGCCACCGAGGAGAATCGTGCTCTCCTTCATTCCCGGCAGAGCAGCAATACAGGTATGCTTGACACCATAGACTAATCGTGCGTAAATCTCGTCAGAGATGACCAGTAGCTGATGCTGCCGGGCAACCCGAGCGACCTCAGCCAGCTTTCCCCGGCTCATTACGGCTCCAGTGGGATTGGCCGGATAGCCCATCAGAATGGCCTTGGTGGCGCTGGTAATCCCGGCTTCGACATCGGCGGCATCAAGCTCAAAGCCGTTGGCTTCAATAGTCGGCACCATCACCGGCGTCCCGCCGGCCAGAGTGATGCAGGCATTATAGGCAACATAGGCGGGGTCGGGCATGATAACCTCATCCCCCGGGTCGAGAGTCGCTCTCATCGCCAGGTCCAGTGCCTCGCTGACGCCGACGGTAATGAGAAGTTCCCCGTCCGGGTCATAGTCGAGATTGTAGCTATTCTTCAGGTAGCGGGACAGCTCCTGCCGCAGCTCCGGCATCCCTGAGTTTGAGGTATACATGGTATAGCCCTTCTCCAGGGAGTAGATAGCCGCCTCGCGAATATGCCACGGCGTTGCATAGTCCGGCTCGCCAACCCCAAGCGAGATGACCCCTTCCATCGACGCGAGCAGGTCAAAGAACTTCCTTATCCCGGAAGGGGATATTTGCCTGGCTCTCTGTGAGATAGCATATTTCCGGACTTGAACTTCAGGGTCACTGGCCATAGGAGTCTCCTGACTGAGTGATTATCTCTAGAGTATTACCGGCTGGCGTTTGACCTCTTCCCGACCTGCCAGAATTTCGCCGTCTTCCTTGTATCGCTTAAGCATGAAGTGAGTGACCGTTCCCTGCACGCCTTCGATTGGTGCCAGCTTCTGCGAGACGAAGTCAGCCACCTCATGCAGCGTCTTGCCGGTGACCAGCACCAGCAGGTCGTAGCTGCCGGAAAGGAGGTAGACGGTGCGAGCCTGGGGGAAACGGTAGATACGTTCGGCAACGGAATCAAAGCCAACCTC
>JAENIS010000004.1 GCA_016844285.1 Dehalococcoidales bacterium | reverse complement strand
ATTATCATCAACATTAACCCGGTGATATTGGCTATCGGGCATTTTGAGCTTCGCTGGTATAGTCTGGCAATAATGCTGGCGATAGTAGCGGGGGTCATGGTGGCAGTACATGAGGCAAGGAGAAAAGAGCTGCCCACCAGCGAGATTTATTCCCTATTGCCGTGGGTACTTGTTGCTGGCATCATTGGCGCCAGATTGTTCCATGTGGTTGACCAGTGGTCATACTATGCTAGTAACCCGGCGCTGATTCCGCAGATTCAGCAGGGCGGTCTGGCAATCTGGGGGGCACTGGCTGGTGGCGGACTGGCCGCAATTGTCTATGCCATAGTCCGGCATTTACCTTTGTGGCTACTGGCGGACGTTTTAGCTCCGGGAATCCTCGTCGCTCAAATCATTGGCCGGTTTGGCTGCATCGTCAATGGTGATGCTGCCGGTGGTATTACCAGCTTGCCTTGGGGCTTTATTTATGTCCACCCCGATGCCCTGATTCCCGGTAACCTTTATGGTCTGCCCACCCACCCTTATCCCGTCTACGAGATGCTATGGCACGGTCTGGTTTTGTTACTCCTCGTCCGGCTTCGCCCGGCCCTGGCCAGAGATGGTCTTTTCTTTCTGGGGTATCTCGCCCTTTACTCAGCCGGGCGTTTCACACTTAGTTTCGTGCGTCAGGAGAATACCTTCTTCTGGGGTCTTCAGCAATCACAGATAGTGGCTTTAGTTACTTTCCTGGTCTCGGTGGCGATGTTCATCTACTGGCAACGTCAAGGGCAACGAGGCATTACCGCGGAAAGTGCCCCGTTGCGGTAATACTTAGGATAACCGGCAACAGCAGGAGGTCAATATTGGCTAATATTACGGTTGTATTGGGAGAATCTCCTTACGGAAAAGAGCGGCCATATACGACGCTCAGGTTCGTTCTGGCGGCGCTGGTGTCAGGTCATACCGTACATCTCTTTCTCCTGGAGGAGGCTGTTTTCCTGGCTAAAAGAGGGCAGAAGCCGATGGAGCTACCGAGCCTGCTTGAGCACGAAGCGATGCCTAACTGTGAGGAGATACTCAAGGCGGCTATTAAGCAGGGGGCTACGGTCAAGGTTTGTGGTGTCTGCGCCTCCGAGCGCGGCCTCAGTCAAGAAGAGCTGGTCGAAGGGGCTGAGATTAGCACGATTCATACCCTGGTCGATTGGGTGGTCAGTGGTGACAAGGTGGTCTTCTTCTAGGAGGGCAAGGTTATGGAATATCAAATTGATGCCCGGGGTCTGGCCTGTCCTTTACCGGTAATGAAAACCGGCAAGTTGCTGGGCGAGATAAAAGAAGGGACTGTGGTCGTTATCGTGGATAATGCGGCTGCCCTGGAAAACATTAAGCGCCTGGCCGAAAATATGCGGCATAGTGTGTCTGCCGAGAAAAAAGGGAGCGATTATTATTTGACCATCTCCAAGTGTAGCTAATGAGATGCTACTGGGGAGATATGCTCCAAGGAAAATTGATTTCGGGAACTACCTCACTTTCTCGACAGACTGGGGTGAGGTTGAATCAATAATCGCCTTGACGCTATGGATGGTTCGGTGTAGAATTCTGGACTAGTGGATATTACTGAGCTGCTCAATATTGCCGCAAAAATAGATGCCTCTGACCTTCATCTGGTTGTGCCCACCCGGCCTACTTTGAGAATTCATGGCCGTTTGACCGCACTTGAGCGATGGCCCAACCTCACTGCCGAAATGACCGCCGATGTCTTCAAGGCAATTTCTTCGCCGGGTCAGCGCCAGGATTTTGAGAGCGAGCGAGAGCTTGATTTTGCCTATGATGCGCGCGGAATCGGCCGGTTCAGAGTGAATGCTTCCTACCAGCGGGGAAGTATCAGTCTGGTCTTCCGACCGATTCGGAGTGAGATACCGACACTGGACGAGCTGGGGTTACCTGAAATCTGTAAACTCCTGGTTGAACTACCAAAGGGGCTGGTGCTCATCACCGGGCCAAGTGGCTCGGGTAAGTCGTCAACGCTGGCGGCAATGATTAACTGCCTCAACGAGAACAGTGAGAAGAAGATAGTTACCATCGAAGACCCGATTGAGTTTCTGTACCGGAGTAAGAAGAGTATTATCTCGCAAAGGGAGATGGGTAGTGATACCCGCTCTTTTGCCCAGGGCATCAGGCAGGCTCTCCGGCAGGACCCGAATGTCATCATGGTTGGTGAGATGCGCGATGTGGAAACAATGTCGGCAGCCATCACCGCTGCCGAAACCGGGCACCTGGTTTTGAGTACGCTGCACACGACCGGGGCACCCGAATCGGTCGCCCGTATTGTGGCCGCCTTCCCGGCGGCACAGCAAGAGCTAATCAGGACGCAACTGGCGGATGTGCTGGAAGGGGTAATCTCGCAGGTATTGCTGAGGCGGGCCGATGGTAGTGGCAGGGTAGCTGCCCTGGAGATAATGCTCGTCACCACACCGGTGCACAACCTTATCCGGGAAAACAAGCTCAATCAGCTAGCTAGTTTTCTTGAAACCGGCAGCCGGGTCGGTATGAGGACACTGGAGCAAGACCTGGAGAAGCTAGTGACGACGGGGGTCATTACCCGTGAAGAAGCTCTAGCACAGGTCAAGCAACTTAAAGTTCAGCAAACAACTGCCAACAAATTGGCTTGATTTAGCTACGAAAAAGAATCAATCTTTCTTCCTGGTGTTTTGTTTGTCTGACCGAGGCGCTTTCTTGACGGTACGACCATCGGCATACTTACCATCCCTCCAGTCAAGAGCTGACTTCAGTCCCTTCTCCTTGGTTAATTGCTTGAACTCAGCAGCACTCTTGGCGGCAGAAGCATGGTAGAGACCATCAAACTCAACACCCGAATCAATCGAAGCCTTCAATCCGGCGATTTCAAAGAACCGGTTGATGGTGCGTTTGTGTATGGTGAGATATTCCATGTCCATCAAAGCTACTGTCCGGGCGGCTTCGTTAGTTTCCTCCTCCAGTTTTTCCTTGGGCACCACTTTATTAACATAACCAACACGCAGCGCTTCTTCTGCGTTCATCGTCTTACCCGTAATCGCCAGCCACTTCGCCTGTTTCAACCCCATGTTGATTGCCCACAAAGCACCATAGCTGTTGGGCAGGTTACCTACCGCTCTCGATGCCGGATGACCAAAGACAGCGTCGTCCGAGCATATGAGCAAGTCGCAGTTGCCGGCTAGTTCGTTACCCCCCGATAGGCAATAGTTATGCACTTGAGCGATGCTGATTTTGCGGTAATCCCAGAGGCTGAGCCATTTATTGGCCCGAAAATAAAGAAATCTCAAGTCCTCAGCCACAGTTCGCTCCCGTCGACCCCTGGCAAAGAAAGACCAACTGAGGCCGCGGCCATCATACTCTGGAGGAGGTCCTTTGATAGGCTCAACTGGCGTCGGATTTAAATCATAACCCGGACAGAAGCAACGCCCCGCTCCTCTGATGATAACTACTTTTACCTTATCATCGTCCTCCGCTTCGGCGAGAGCCGCGAATAGCTCGTCCAGAAGCCCGGCATTAAGAGCATTCAGCTTTTCCGGACGATTGAGCGTAATCCTGGCCACATTCTCCAGATGCCGATTCTCGTAGATAATGTATTGATAAGACATGCTACCTGTACCTCCTTTTTTGAAACAACGGGCTACCAAACCCAGCTAGTCGTCAGAAACTAAACGATAGCTCATTTGGTTTATCCTGTCAAGGATAACGAGACCGGTCCTTTACTCAATTTTAGTTGGCTCAATGTCATTGCGAGACCATCCGCCGCAGGCGGAGGCGAAGCAATCTGGATGGGGACTTCGCCTGCCCGGATTGCCACGTCGCTGCGCTCCTCGCAAAGACAGCGGAATCACCTACACTTCCCCTGACCCCTTCCCTTGGGAAGGGGTCAGGGGAAGTGTAGGTGATTCAACAATCTCGCCTCTTCGTACTTGAATAGGAAAATTAAACCACGTATAATGGCTGTTAATAAGATATTAACAAGGAGGGCAACATGGACATTCTGGAAGTAATCAAAAAGAGGAGAACCATTCGTGCTTACAAGGCAACACCGGTAGACCAGAAAACACTGGATACCATCCTCGATGCCGGCAGGCTGGCACCTTCCTGGGGGAATACCCAGACCTGGCGGTGGATTATCGTCAAGGATAGCAATATCAAGACGCAAATTGCCGATAACATTTTAAGGACGGGCAACCGGGGGACTAACGCCGTCAAGACTGCCCCGGTCCTCATCGTCGCCTGTGCTGAGCTTAACAAAGCCGCCTTCCGTGACGGTCAGCCGACCACGGATAAGGGTGGTTCCTGGTACATGTTTGATGCCGGAGTTGCCCTGGAGCATATGGTGCTGGCGGCGGAGTCCTTGGGGTTGGGGACGATGTTCATCGGGGGGATGGATTCTAAAAAAGTGGAAACTCTCCTGGGGGTGCCGT
Organism: Dehalococcoidales bacterium; assembly: GCA_016844285.1. The sequence continues at coordinate 28,779 of JAENIS010000004.1, read as the reverse complement.
CGGAGTACACTTGCGTTATCCTGATGGTGCTGGGATACCCGGATGAGCAGCCTGAAGCCAGACCCAGAAAGGAAATGGCGGAGATAGTCTTTAAGGATAAGTTCGGTAAGAGCTAATCTAAGGCAGCTCAGTCCCGATTGATACGTTGAGGTGCAAATTCATCCTTCTCTACTGGTAACGCTGGAACTGGAGCCAGCGGGTGTGTCTTGCATGGTATAATCTAGCATAAGCAGAAGGCAGGGGTATGTCATGGGCGTACAATTTATCCTTACTAACTACGTAGAGGAGGCTATGTCCCAGGCAGTTTATGATAAGCTTGAAGATGGTACTTTTGCGGGTCGCATACCACTGTGCAAGGGTGTAGTTGCATTTGGTAGCTCGTTGAGGGAATGCCAGGATGAGTTACGCTCAACCTTAGAGGATTGGCTCGTGGTGGGGTTGAAGTTGGGGCATTCCCTGCCGGTGATTGCTGGCATTGACCTGAATAAGGAGCCGCAACGTGAGCCGGTGGAGACCGTGTAAACGTCCAAGGTTCATCCGCCGGCTCAGAAAGCTGGGTTTTGATGGTCCGTATTCAGGAACGCGGCATCAGTTTATGGTCTATCAGCAGCACCGTCTCGCTATCCCTACGAATGCTGAGTACTCGATTTCTCAGTTGCGGATAATGCTCCGAGAGGTGGCTGAAATTATCGGCCGCGAAATTTCGGTTGACGAGTGGAACCATCTTGGGTAATCACGGAGTCTGAACTCCGACGCGAAGCTAAACTTACCTTAATGCGTAGACAATAACATCGCCAACGTTGGTGCCGGTGCTGCCGGTCACAATCAGAGACCGTCCCATTTTCGCTAACAACGTGTGGCTATCATAGCGGTCAAGGTATGATTTAACATCGATGCCACTGGCGCTGGAGAGGGAGCTGTTATCAACTATCGCTCCGGCCACCTCCGGCAAGAAGTCCGCACCATCCGTGCCGACACTGGCCACCACCCATTCCCCGGCATAGGGTGCCATCGCCAGCATCGAGACGGCGGCATAGTGTTGATTACGTCCCCCCCTCCCGGCGTTGGCAGGTAGTTTCGGTGTCGTTTCCCCGCCGATAAGAATGACATCAACGCCGGCGTACTTTCCCGCTAAAACCTCGGCGGCTCGGCTTTGAGCTACCGCCGTGGTTTCCCCTTCTTGCTCAGCGGTAACAATGCTGGGAGTCAAGCCCAGTTCTCTGGCTTTATCGGCCATCGCCTCCATGGCCAGCCGATTATCGCCGATGATATGATTGTGACAATTGTTCAGGGTCTTGGGTGTTTCTTCGACCTCACCCTGACACCCCCGGCTCAAAACGTCCCTGACCCCCCGGGGTACCCGCTCCAGCAAACCATACTTCTCCAGGACATTACAGGCATCGATAAAAGATGAGGCATCGGGGCAGGTCTGGCCGGAGGCAATGACATCCAGGTCATTACCCACGACATCGGATAATATCAGGGACACCACCGTCGCTGGTGAAAAATGGCCACCCAACTGCCCTCCCTTGGTTCGGGAGAGGTGCTTCCTGACCGCATTGATTTCATGGATGGTTGCCCCGCAACCTAACAATAGCCGGGTTACTTTTTGTTTCTCGGCCAGGCTTACCCCTTCGGCAGGACAGGGCATTAGCGCCGAACCACCACCGGAGATGAGGCAGATGACCAGGTCATTCGCACCGATGGCATACTGCTCTTTGAGAGCCAGCATCTGCCTGACACCAGCCAGACCTCTCTCGTCCGGCAAGGGATGGCCAGCCTCGATGACTCTTACTTTACGCTGCTTGCCGTCACCCACCTGGTAATTACAGTTGACGACACCGGCCGATATATTGTCGGATGACAGGATGTCTTCCAGTGTCTCCGCCATCAGTGCCGAGGCTTTACCTCCACCGATGACGAATACGCGACCCGGCGAGAGGTCATAGCTAAAGTCATTCACCACCAGGATGCGGCCGACCGGGTCATACCTGACGGCGGATTTCATAATCTCCGCGGGCAGCACGCGGGCAATACCCGCCTCAACGATGTCGAGAACTTGCTTTCTTAGCTCCGTCGTCGCTAACTCAAGCTTATTCTTGATAATCATGGCCCACGTCAACCGCCGCTCTGGACTAGTGTCGTATCAGGTTAATCACTTTACGAATTACCTTTTTAGCAAACTTCACCGCTTACTGACGACCTCATCCCCTTTATCCCCTTCTCCTCACGAGGAGAAGGGGAAGAGGTTTAAGAGAGGGGGCGTAGCCCCCTCTCTTTTGCTTAGTCACCCCCTTCCCGTCGGGAAGGGGGTAAGGGGGATGGGTATTCGCTTGAAGCCGTTGGTGAATTAAGTCACACCCACCCCATCTCTCATAAGACACATAAGTCAATTATTTAGCCGACATGACACTACCCGCTGACCTTGTGGTTGGCCAGCTTTTCCAGTGCCAGCAGCATCGCCGAATGGTCGAGGTCAGCATCACCCTGTGCCGCCACGGCATTAAACAGTTGCAGTGCAATGGCTGTGTTCGGCAAACTCAACCCCAGGTCACGTGCTCCCTGCAGCGCCAGGTTGAGGTCTTTCTGATGTAAACGGATGCGGAAACCGGGAGCGAAGTTGCGCTGGAGCATCCGTTCCCCATGTAACTCCAGTATGCGGCTCTGGGCGAAGCCACCAAGCAGGGCTTCCCGCACCTTTTTGGGGTCAGCACCGGCCTTAGCGGCAAAGAGAAGCGCCTCACTAACCGCCTCAATCGTCAAAGCCACCACAATCTGGTTGGCTACCTTGCACGTCTGGCCATCCCCGTTACCACCGATATGGACAATATTCTTGCCCATAAGCTGGAAATACGGCTTAATCTCCTCAAAAACCGCCGGCGGACCGCCAACCATGATGGAAAGGGTGGCTTTTTCCGCCCCTACCTGGCCGCCGGAAACAGGAGCGTCAAGCACTTTGGCACCCAGAGCATTGAGCTTGGTGGCAAACTCTTTGGTGGCAATGGGTGATATGGAACTCATGTCAACCACAATCGAACCCGGACGGACACCTTCAGCGACACCATCCTTGCCAAACAAAACGGCGGCCACATCCGGGGTGTCTGGCACTATGATGAAGACAATGTCAGAGTTCTGGGCTACTTCCTTGTTGCTCTTAGCGGCGCTGGCACCCTTCGCCACCAGCTCTTTGACCGGTCCCGGGATAACATCGTAAACAGATAGTGTGTGTCCGGCAGCCAGGAGATGGCCTGCCATCGGTTTGCCCATGATACCTAAGCCAATGAAACCAAGCTTTGCCATTATTTACCTCCTTCCTTAAGATATGGTTTAAGCCATTTAAGACCGTCTTCAGTCACACCGGCCGGCTTGTATTCGCAGCCAATCCAGCCGTCGTAGCCGGCCTCATCAATGAAGCGCAACAGATTGGTGAAGTTAATCTCGCCGGTTCCCGGCTCGTGCCGCCCCGGATTATCCGCCAACTGGATATGGGCAATACGGGCCAGATTGTCCCTGATGGTTTTGGTCAGGTTACCTTCTGCCACCTGCGCGTGGTAGATGTCATATTGGAGCCAGAGGTTGGGGTGATTGACTTCCTTAATCACTTGCAGGGCATCCCGCGTACGGGTGAGATAAAATCCGGGAATATCCTGGTCGTTGATAGGCTCCACCAGCAAGCGCACGCCTTCCTTTTCCAGTGCAATAGCAGCAAAGCGGAGGTTTGCCACCAGCGTCTGGTGCAGCTTCTCGGCAGGTACTCCCTTAGGTGTGATGCCGACAGTACAATTAAGCCGCGGGCAGTGTAAGGCTTTAGCGTACTCGATAGCCTGTCCAATGCCTTCCTGAAATTCGCCCACTCTGTCAGGCAGACAGGCAATACCGCGCTCGCCGCCGTTCCAGTTACCTGACGGCAGATTGGTCAATACCATTTGCAGACCGTACTTTGCCAGCTTTTCGGCTAATACTTCCTTTTGCCACTCATAAGGGGGAGCACACTCCACTGCCTTGAAGCCGGCCCTCGATGCCCGTTCAAAACGGTCGAGAAAACCAACCTCGGTGAACAGCCATGACAAGTTGGCGCTGAATCTAAGCATATTATCCCTCCTCTTCGATTACCTAAATTGTCTACTAACCCTTCACCCTTTTTCTCTCTTACCTACACTCCCCTTCCCTTACCAGGGGAAGGGGACAGGGGGATAGGTTATTAAACAATCTCGATTACCTTGTTTGGCGATTTCCGGCAAAAATAATACTATCATATCTTGTTTGGCAATCTAGCTGATGGAGCGTGGTTTTTCCCTGGCTGCATTCTCACCGGCAATCCGACCAAAAGACAGGCATTCACCAAGGTTACCACCACCGGTATAGAGCATACCGAAGACCGAGCCTAGCTCTCCGGCGGCATACAGGCCGGGGATAGGGTCACTCTCGACATCGACTACCTGCGCCTTGTAGTTACGGCGGGGACCGCCCTGGGTATTTGGCCCTCCTGGCCATAGCTTCACCCCATAGTAAGGCGGCGTATCCAGGGGCACCAGGCCATCTGGCCGCCGGCGAAGCTCGGGGTCACTACCGTTACGGCAATAGCTATTATAGTTCTCGACCGTTTTTTTGAGGTTTTCCGGGTCGATGCCTAGTTTCCGTCCCAGTTCGCTGATGTCCTCGGCACTGATTATCCAGCCTCTATCAATCTCTGTTTTATTGTCTTCGCCCCACTGGTAGAAGCACACCGGGCCAGCCGCCCCGCCATTAGTCCCCGATAGTGGCCCATCTTCAATTCTTTTTCGGTCCATTATCCAGTAGGCGGGGATACGCGGGAAGTTTAGACTGCGGCTATCATACCCGCCTAGCTCATAGCTGATATGATGCTGTTTGAAATTCTCGTTGGTGAACCGGTGCCCGGTCTTATCCACAATAATATAGCCACAACTAGATGGTGATGCTCTGGTACCGGTAGTACGTCCCTGCTCTCTACCACGCAGTTGCGGAGCAAAAGCGAAAGGTAGCTCAGGGAACTTCATCACGAATCCGGCGGCACAGCAGTTCATGTGCCACAGGTCGGCACCGACACTCATCGCCATCTTTACTCCCGCTCCGGTATTGGCCTGACTACCGGTGAAATAGATGGGATAGCAGCGGAGAAATTGGAGCTTCATCGTGTCGTTAAACTCAAAGCCACCGGTCGACAGGATAACCGACCGGGTTGCCTTCAGGTTTATCTCCGAACCATCCTCTCTCTGGACGGTTACGCCGATGACCTCGCCACGGTGGTTGGTAATCAGTCTCCTGGCTCTGGTGCCATGCATCGTCTTTATCTGGCGTTGATTTACCAGCTTTTTAAGGAAACCCATAAAGCCTCGCCCCGCCTCCGGGAAACGATGAATCTTGATGACGTCATTGCCCATTAGCTCCCGGTGGGCACCGGCTACTCCTGGCCAGAATTCTACCTGACCTCCCATCTGGTCGACCCATGCCCGGTTCTGGCAGGTATACTCCGCCCAGACTTTGATGATTTCCGGGTCAGTCCAGAACAGGTCTTTATCGACATGAGCCAGGATGCGCAGGTATTCCTCCGTGCCTTTAACATCGGTCGGGCTGATGAATGCCCCGCCTGACATCAAGGTGTTGTTGACATGGGTTTCCGCCGGCTGTTTCTCCACAATCAGAACATCGGCTCCGGCGTCATGGGCGGTCACTGCGGCTACCCCACCCCCACCCCCATACCCGACCACGATAACCTCGGCTTGGTCATGCCATTCCGCCTTATCCAGTATCACCATTACCACTTACCTCCTCGCTCAGGATGAGAATCAGATAGTGTGACTGATAACCAGCATTGTCACAATTATGGCAATTCTAAGCAGCCCGGGGTTGTTTTGTCAAGGCAACCGCACTTCGATACTATTCGGTTTTGGTTTGTGTTGTCATTGCGAGCCGAAGGCGAAGCAATCCGATTGAATCTTTGAGATTGCTTCGTCGCTACGTTCCTCGCAATGACAAGTGGAATCAACCAAATGCACCAGTAAAGCCTTCTCGTCCGGCGTCACTCCTTTGATAGTGTCGCTATCGTTCCGCGACGGGGCTTGCCCGGCAATAGCCAGTAAGCCTTGTTGATGTCCTGAACAGTGAGCAGGCCGACCAGTTTGCCCTCATCGACCACGGGCATGGCTCCCAGACGAGCCTGACTCATCCGCTGTTGGGCATCGAAGAGAGGCTCGCCTGGCTTCGTCACCGGGAAATTAGGGTGCATCACCTGACTGACCGGTGTCTCAGCTCCATGCTTCTTAAAGCCGGCCAGTAAATCTGTCTCCGTCAGCAGGCCAACCAGGCGCTCGCCTTCCACCACCGGGAAATCGATTTGAAAGGTTTCCATGCTCATGTCTACCACCTGGGAAAGGCGCGTCTGTGGCTCAATAACCTGCAATTTGCGAGTCATCACCTGCGACACAAGAATTCCTTCCAGGGCTCCTTTTAGCTCAACGGTCTGGCCCTCATTCCGGGCACCCATGTAGATGAAGATGGCGATAATGGCGAGAGGCCAGTTGGCGCTAAAGACTCCTATAAGCCCGAACAAGACGGCCAGCCCCTGACCAATACTCACCGCCCATCTGGTTGCCCTGACGTAATCCAGGCGCATGGCCAGTATGGCCCGCAGTACCCGTCCGCCGTCCATCGGGAAGGCCGGTAACAGATTGAAAATCCCCAGGAGCAGGTTGGTAAATATCATGTAAGTCACCAGCCCCTGCCAGCTTAGCGTGCCCAGGCTTCGGTAGAGTTCAGCTACACTTACGGGGAGGCCAGGATTAAAGGGCAGGAAAATGAGCGTGAGGGAAGCGGCGATGACGATATTGGTCAGAGGCCCGGCCAGGGACATCTTCAGCTCCTCGCTGGGTTTTTCCGGCATTTTGTCCATCTGCGCCAGTCCACCGATGGGTAAAAGGATAATATCCCGTACCGTCACTCCGTAGCGCCGGGCGATGAAGCTGTGTGCCAGCTCATGCAAGAGCACGCAGAGGAAAAGGAGTAGAGTCACCACCACGCCGAACAGGGCACCGCCTAGCCCCATTTTCAGGTCTACCCCCCACTGGTAGCCCGCCCAGAGCAAAATCAGAATAAAGGTGACATGTACCTTGATATCAATACCTCGTATCCGGACGAGCTTAAACGACCATGACATGCTAACACCTCCCGTAGTCTCTGCTCAGGTCAAACCGCCGTCGCCACGCTTTTCCCCTGACAATACCGCCCTGTAAGCATATGTTAACACAAACCGGGACACGCTCCAAAAAACACTAAGCCAGGAGGTCTTTGGAAAGGGCGTTAACCCTGCGTAGAATGGACTCAAGGCATGGGTGATACTATTCAAATAGAAACATGTCATTCTGGCGAAGGCAAGAATCCAGATACCACCCTGCCCCTGGATTCCAGCCTACGCTGGAATGACAGTTAGTCTAAGAGGGGCGAAGCCCCTCTTTCTCTATTTCCCTCTCTTAATAGGGGCTTTGTATCAAAAGTTAGTTCATCTATGTCACCCTGAGCGTAGCGAAGGGTCTTGGGGTGATGGGGATTATTGGTTTACCCCCAGCCCAACACCCAGATTCTTCGTCGCTTCGCTCCTCAGAATGACATTTGATACAAGACTCCTCTTAGGAGAAGGGGGCTAAGGGGGTGAGGTTGATAAACAATTCCAAAGCGAACTCATTGTGCCTACGGGTAATAATGGCTAAAATAGCTGGTAAATGCCGCGAGACGCTTAAGGAGTAGCGATGGAAAAAAGAAGGTTGTATACTCTCTGCACCTGTATATTGCCGCTGATGATTTGCTCCGGTCTGGTCTACTCTATGTTCTCACTGTACATGTCGGAGCAGCTCAAAGCAAGCAAAACTCAGATTGGCCTGATTTACATGGTTGGTTCTCTGGTCGGGTTGTTGTTTGGCCCATTTCTGGGGAAGCTGGCTGACCGCTTTGGTCGCAAGCCAATTATCCTGGGCTCAATGGCCAGCTTCGGGCTGATTTTTGTTCTCTATGCGACGGTACGGGGCATTTTCATCATCTATCCCATCCAGCTCCTCGAAGGTGCTGCCTGGGTAGCCATTGGTGCCGCCACCACTGCCTACATCGCTGACATCATTCCTCAAGAAAAAAGAGGCTGGGCAATGGGTGTCTACCAACAAACCATATCCGTGGGCTGGATGATTGGCCCAGCTTTTGGTGGTTTCCTCTCCGATGTTATCGGCTCCCGTCAGACCTTCATGCTGGGGGCGATACTTGTCGCCATCGGTTTCGTCCTGGTGCTATTGCTGGTAAAAGAGCCACATCGTCGACAGGGGTAGCCCCCTCTTCAGGCCGACCTTTTGCGGATAGTGGCGATTCGAGCGGCTACCTTCTTGGCCGCCTCGCTCCGGCTCGATGCTTTGGCCAGGTCTCCGGCCAGTTTTTCATCACCGATGATATCCTTTACCCAGTTGCTGAAATCCTGCTTCTCCGCGTTCGAGTGGTAGGCAAAGGTCTCGTCACTCATCGTGGTCAGAGCCTCGCCCAGTTCCGGCATATCCCGGAGTGCCCGACCGTCGTGGCACCAGAAAACGTACTCTTCTGGTACTCTGGCCAGCAACTTTTCTGAGCCTGTCACTAATATCTTCGTCGCTTTCTTAGGCATTATGTCCTCCTCCCAACTATTCTGGCACAAGCTCGAACTCTACTTATATTCTCTCACTTATTCGCTGTTTGGTCAAGAATTCATTGGTAATTCATAACATTGACAACTCTTTTCCGGTCACTCTACAATAGTTGATAGTGACAAACGGGAAAGGAGGGTAAAGCCGTTGGTAAAAAAATTCAAAGTGGTGCGGGCAGACAAGACCGGAGCCGCCAGTGACCCGATGGTGGAAGAAAGAGAGGAGCTGGACAGGGTAAATGCTGAATTGGTGGGAATCGACTGTGCCACGGAGGATGACATAATCAAAGCGGCCAAGGATGCCGATGCTGTCATTACATCCTCAGCTCCGATGACACGCCGGATTATGGAAGGGCTACCAAAATGCAAGGTAATTGTCCGTTATGGCGTCGGATATGACACGGTTGACCTTAAGGCCGCTACCGATTGCGGTATTCCTGTGGTCAATCTACCCAGGTTCTGTCCGGAAGAGGTCTCCAACCATGCTATCGGTTTTCTTCTTATCTGTGCCAGAAAACTGGTTTTCCTGAACAACCGCCTGAAACAGGGCCATTGGGATAGGGAGCACCTGGCACCGATGGGGTCGATTCACGGGCAGACTCTAGGCTTGATTGGCTGTGGCAACATCGGCGGAATGGTGGCCAGAAAGGCACAGTGTTTTGGCTTAAAGCTGCTGGGTAGTGACCCTTATGTTGATAAATCACTCGCCAAGGAGAATGGCATAACCCTGGTGAGCCTGCCTGAGTTACTCAAGGAGTCGGATTTTGTTTCCGTGCACACTCCCCTTAACGAGGAAACCCGGCATCTAATGGGGGAAAAAGAATTCAAACAGATGAAATCAACCGCCTATTTTTTCAATACCGCTCGTGGGCCAATTGTCGATGAGGCGGCTCTTATCAAGGCGCTACAGGGCAAGTGGATTGCTGGTGCCGGGCTGGATGTCTTCGAAAAGGAGCCGGTAGACCCGGCCAATCCCCTGCTGAAGATGGACAATGTTGTGGTCACTCCCCACTCAGCTTTTTACTCAGATGCCTCTGCCATTAGACAGGGGACAAGCGTAGGGAGCGAGGCCGCCCGGGTTCTTAGCGGGCTATGGCCCGAGAATGTGGTCAATAAAACAGTGAAGCCTAAAGTTAGCCTGGCCAAATAGTGGTGATGCTCTGGATTGTTTGGTAACCTATCGCCCTGACCCTCTTCCCTTATCAAGGGAAGAGGGAGTATAAGTAAGAGAGGGGCAATGCTCCTCTCTATAATCTCTTCCCTCTCCCCTCTTGCAAGGGGAGAGGGATAAAGGTAAGGGGTTATTAAAGAATCTATCCTTTGGTCAGGTCAAAGCCATAATGTCTCACTTCAGTTAACCTTTTATTTAAGCCTGACCCAGCAACTTTCTCATCGCCGCGCCCTGGGCTTTGCTCCACTCATAGATTATCCTGATATCCCAGCCCACGCAGAAATGCTTGACGCCCATCTCAATGAATGGTTTTGCCTGCTCGAAGCTGTTAATCTCAACTCTCGGGGCAACGCCCTTTTTCAGCGCCATTTCAATCATGCGACGCTGCTCCTGCTGGGTCTCGGGACTGGCCGATTGCCCGGGACGCCCCACGCTTATGGAATAGTCATTCGGGCCGAACTGGACCATATCCACGCCGGGAACGGCCAGGATTTCCTCGAGGTTATCCATGGCGGCTTTTTTCTCAATCATCAAAGCGATAACGGTATCCCGCATCGCCTGCACCCACTCCGGGGTGCCGCTGTACTGCACGTAGCCGACATTCCGACGCATGCTTGCCCCGTGAATACCCTTGTCTTCAGGAGTCTCCGCCCTGACGATGCGGATGCACTCCCGGACGTCCTCGGCAGTGCGGATGTCGGTAAAGAGGAGGTTCTGGATACCGTGGCCGATGGCCCGCTGGGCAATAAATCCCCTGGTCTGCTCCTCGACCTTCATCATCGATGACATGTTGGGGAAGAGGTCAATCGCTCGCCCGAAGTTTTCCAGTTGCTCCATGGTAAAGGTGGAGTACTCGCCGACGTATTCGATGTAATCAAAAACGCCGGCTAGCCCGATTACCTCGGCCATGCCGGGCCAGGGAATGAGGACATGGGTACCGAGTGTTGGTTTACCCTGGTTCAATAGGCTCCTGAGTACATTCTGCTTCATTTATAACCTTGCCTCCTAGTAATATTTGAGGGTGTTTTACAACCCCTTACCCTTTATCCCTCTTCCCTTAACTAAGGGCAGGGGGCAAGGGGGATAGGTTGTTAAACGACCTCTATTTGCCTGACTGTGCTATTCTATCATGAAGTATGGTAAAAGTTAAAAATAGAGGCCTTAATCAAGAAGGATGCCCCCTTTCTTAAACTCTTCCCTGTAAAGAGAGCTAAACTGTGGGACGTCTAAGAGGGGCGTTAGCCCCTCTTTTAACATCCTTCCCCCTCTCCTGAAAGGAGAGGGGGATAAAGGGGGGAGGTTACTAAAATAATCTTTTTGCTCTCCAGTATTGACAGAGCTAAGACTGGACTGCTAGACTATTAATATCCTTTTGGTTGGCTAGGTTTAGATAGTTTTTCGTCTGGATAACGCTGTTGGTAGAAACGTCATCATACGATTTTTCGTCGCCAGAACGCCTGAAAATAGGTCTCGTTCAGGTTTTCACCGGCGAGGGCAAGGGTAAGACTTCGGCTGCCCTGGGAACCGCCCTGCGTGCCCTGGGACGTGGCCTGAGGGTATGTGTTGTTGTCTTCATGAAGGGGGATTATCCCTATGGTGAGTGGGAAGCCCTCGCCAAACTGCCCAATGTCAAAATCGTCCGCTTTGGTTTTCGCACCTTTACTGATCCGGCCCGGGTTAAGTCCGAGGAAAAAGAGCAAGCCAGCCAGGCGCTCGCAGCGGCTCGTGAGGCAGTGCTTGGTGGTAGTTATGACTTGGTAGTTCTGGACGAAGTCAATATTGCTGTCGCCTGGAAACTGGTTGAGCTGGATGAGGTGGTCAAGCTTATTCAGGATAAGCCACCTAACGTGGAGCTTATCCTTACCGGTCGTTATGCTGATGCCAGGCTGGTTGAGCTGGCTGACTTGGTTACTGAGTGCTTGAAAATCAAGCACCCTTACGATAAAGGGATAAAGGCGCGAGTCGGCATCGAATACTGAACAATATAACGGCAATAATAAAAAAGGGGAGGAATTTCGTGAAAATCACAGTAAGTGTAATCAAGGCTGACGTTGGCGGTTACGTGGGTCACTCCGAGACTCATCCTGATCTCCTGGCAGAGGCCGGGACATGCCTGGCCAAAGTCAAAAAGAGTGGTTTGCTCATTGACTATCACGTCACCAAGTGCGGGGATGACGTCCAGTTGATTATGACTCACCAGCAGGGTGAAAATAATGAAAATATCCATCGGCTGGCCTGGGATACCTTCGTTTCCTGTACCAGGGTGGCCAAGAAGTTAAAGCTTCACGGTGCCGGCCAGGATTTGCTCGCCGATGCCTTCTCCGGTAATGTCAAGGGATTGGGACCAGGGGTGGCTGAGGCGGAGTTTGAGGAACGCGAGGCGGAGACCGTCATTATTTTTATGGCGGATAAAACCTCATCCGGAGCCTGGAACATGCCCTTATACAAAATGTTCGCTGACCCTTTTAATACCGTTGGGCTGGTTATCGCCGAAAATATGCACAGCGGGTTTGCCTTTGAAGTGCAGGATATCAAGGAACATAAGAGTATCACCTTTAATGCCCCGGAGGAAATCTACGATATGCTCGTTTTCATCGGGGCTCCTGCCCGCTTTATGATAAAATCAGTCCATCACCGGGAAACGGGCGAGATTGCTGCCGCCTCTTCCACCCAGCGCTTATCCTTGATTGCCGGCCGGTATGTCGGCAAGGATGACCCGGTGTGTATTGTGCGCTCGCAGGGTCAATTCCCGGCGGTAGGAGAGGTGCTTGAGCCTTTCACCTTCCCCCTTCTGGTAGAAGGCTGGATGCGCGGCTCGCATCATGGCCCGCTGATGCCGGTATCTCTCGAGGATAGCACGCCGACCCGCTTTGATGGCCCTCCCCGTGTGATTGCTTTCGGCTTCCAGCTTGCCGCCGGTAAGCTCGTTGGGCCGCGTGACCTTTTTGCTGACATATCCTTCGATAATGCCCGTCAGCAGGCCAAGGATGTTGCCGACTATATGCGGCGGCATGGTCCTTTCGAACCACACCGTCTACCGCTGGAGGAGATGGAGTATACTACCATGCCTCAGGTGATGAAAAGGCTGTCTAAGAGATTCGTCAATCTCGACTAAGAGGTCGTTTAGCAATCTGTCTCATTACCCCTTTCCCTTATCAAGGGAAAGGGGTAATTTTATATTAAGAGAAGCGAAGCCCCTTTTTGACTCTCCGATAGCTCAATGGGTTTAAGGGGGGCGAAGCCTCTCTTTCTCTATTTCCCCCTCTCCTGAAAGGAGAAGGGGATTAATGGGGTGAGGTTACTAAAATAATCTTGGTTGAGTTACTTGACATCAAGGTAGGGTGAAGATATTATAGCGCTACAGTACTGACGAGGAGGTGGACAAATGGCGATTTACGTTATGCTGACTAGCTTGACGGATGAGGGTAGGAAGACAATAAAGGCTAATCCCCAGAGAATCAAAGAGGTCAATAAAGAAGTCGAGACCATGGGCGTAAAAATACTGGCTCAGTATGCCCTTCTTGGCCCTTACGATTTCGTCAACATCCTGGAGGCTAAGGACAACAAGACGATTGCCAAAGTAGCTTTGGAGCTGGGGGCAAGAGGTACGCTTCAGACACTGACCATGGCTGCGATGACTATTGACGAGATGGGTAAATAGCCTCGAAATTTCATGGGTAAGCTTCTCCTCGGGACAAACAATCAAGGTAAGGTTGGCGAGTATCGGAGCCTCCTGAAGAATATACCCCTGACCTTAGTTACTCTGGCTGAGGTAGGTATTAAGACTATTGTCGCCGAGGTGGGGCAAAGCCTGGAAGAAAACGCCACCTTAAAGGCAACTGCCTTCGCTGCTGAGAGCGGCCTGGTCACTCTGGCGGACGATTCCGGTCTGGAGGTGGATGCGCTGGGTGGTGAGCCGGGGCCTATCTCCGCCCGTTATGCCGGTGAAGGTGCCTCAGATGAGGACAGGATAAACTACTTATTCTCACGGCTGAGGGATGTACCATGGCCCAAACGCTCCGCCCGTTTCCGTTGCGTTATCGCCCTGGCGCTACCCGGGGGAAAAGTGGAGCTTTGCTCCGGTGAGTGCCACGGTTTTATCACCCTGGAGCCGAAGGGCGAGCGTGGCTTTGGCTATGACCCGCTCTTTTATCTTCCTGAGTTTGGCAAGACGATGGCTGAATTACCTCTGGAAATCAAAAACCAGGTCAGTCATCGCGGGCAAGCGGCCAGTAAAGTGTCCGAGGTGCTCAATAAGCCGCCCTTTCACGACTTCCTCAGCGTGATTAGCCAGTGAAGGTTGGAGCTATCATCAAAGGTCAAGAAGTATTTTTGATGACTGGTAACTATTTCGGCTAGAGTCGCATCAGATAAGCAGTTTACTGCTGCTAATTCATGATAATTGAGGGATGCTCTGACTCACCGGAGAGTTTAAGTCGAACGCTAATTCCCCTTCTCCATAGGAGGAGAAGGGGACAAAGGGGATGAGGTCATCCATAAGTCGTAATGTCGGATGCAGCAGTAATTGGTTCAGTGATTAACCTGACACGACACTAGCACCATCCTTCCCCGTTCTTTAATAGCGGTTAATTCCAGTATTGCGCAGGATTGCTTATTTGCGATATACTATCTCACCACAGGTTTTCACCGTGAACAATATTGGGGGTGCGCTATGAAGTTATCGTGTCTTCAGGAGAATCTAAGCCGGGGGCTGGGTATCGTGGGTAGAGCAGTGGCGACCAGGACAACCCTGCCCATAACCAATAATGTACTGCTGGTCACTGACCAGTCTCGTCTTAAGCTGGTGGCAACCAACCTGGAAATGGCGATTAGCTACTGGATTGGTGCCAAAGTGGAGGAGGAAGGCGCCATTACGGTACCTGCCCGGCTACTCACCGAATTTGTTAGCTCATTGCCTAATGACAGGATTGATATTAACCTTTCGCCCCGGACCAAGGTAATCGGGTTGAAATGTGCCCGCTTTGAAGCTCGCATCAGCGGGATTGATGCCAGTGATTTCCCACCGATACCGAAGGTTGAAGATGGTATCAGCACCAGGGTTGAGGCTGAGGCTCTCCGTAAAGGAATTAGCCAGGTTGTTTTTGCGGCTGCCTCAGAGGAATCTCGTCCGGTGCTTACTGGCGTTAATGCTCAGTTCGATAATGACTCGCTGACTTTGGCGGCGGCGGATGGCTTCAGGCTAGCCGTGCATAAATTACCTTTATCCACCCCGGTTACGCAGAAGGCGGAGGTTATTATCCCATCTCGAACCCTGGCGGAGCTGAATCGGCTGATGGGTGACGAGGATGTTGACATAACCGTAAATACTAACAAGAGTCAAGCTATCTTTCGCTTGAAGGATACTGAGCTGGTCTCCCAGCTTGTTCAGGGCGCCTTTCCCCAATATGCCCAGCTTATTCCCCAGGGCTATAAGACCCGGGCGGTAGTTGATATTGCTGAATTCCTGAGAGCAATCAAGACGGCGGCTATCTTCGCCCGTGATGGTAGTGGCATTGTTCGTCTGGTGATAACCCCGGGTACGGAGCTAACTCCGGGTAAGGTAACTGCCTCTGCCCGCTCGGAAGAAATTGGTGAGAATGTTGGTGAGATTGATGCGGTGGTTGAGGGCGAAGAGGCCAAGGTTGCCTTTAATGGCAAATATTTGATTGATGTGCTCGGTGTGCTTCGTGAGCCAAAGGTGGCTCTGGAGACAACCAGCCCTTCCAGCCCCGGTGTCATCCGTCCGGTCGGGGGCGATAACTACATCCACGTCGTCATGCCGATGTTTGTGCAATGGTAAGTATATCTGGCGGAATGGTACCACGAATCTCTACGTCAGTTATGGGTAGCGTAGTGGATTACCGGTTAAATAGATTTTCTGGTGCTTTTTTCGGCACGATGACGTTCAGTGCTGAAGGTACGGTGCGAATCGTGACAGGGGTTTTCGTAAAAGGCTCTCCGTCCAGGTGTACCGGCATAGCATAGGCCGACTCGACCACTATTTCACTGCATTGGTAGTACTCTATCTTCGAGTCTCCGAGATGTTGATGCGAGAGCACCTTGAGAGCGTGCTGGATAAAGTCAAAGAAACTATCTCCTTTAAAAATACATACATCTAACTTGGCATCGTTGACACGCGCTTTGGCTCCAATTGCCAACATTCCTCCATAAAGCTGAATATTGCTGACAATAATTTCCTGCGTGCTGACCTTTATCACCTTTCCGTCCAAAATGAGCTGAACGTCTGTGCTAGAGCCTCGACCTATTGTCCCAATTGTCGTGAACAGATATGCCCAAGAACCCAACGTCTTCTTCTCTTTCGGTGAAATGTTCTCTAAAATCGCTGCATCCAGGCCAATACCCGCCCACATCAGGAAGTAACGACCGGAGACTTCACCCATATCCACTGCCACAGTGTGTCCTTCTATTAATACTTGAGCAGCCTTTAATATTACTGTGCGGTAATAATTAGAGGTTGACGGGCGTGTAATTCGCTCCTCCAGTTCCGCAACCAGCTTAACTACGCTCGTTCCCGGTGACCATGGATTCAATGCCGGTATACCCATCTGCAAAGCCCACGAATTGTTCGTCCCGACAGGAAGCACTCCCAGTGCTACATCGGTGTGTAATAATCCATTAGCTACCTCATTTACGGTACCATCGCCACCAGCAGCAATAACGACCTTTGCCCCTCTCAGGACGGCTTGACGGGCAAGTTCTGTTGCCTCTTTCGGTTCAGTGGTCTCTCGGCAAACGACATTCCACCCGTACCGACTCAAAAAAGCGACTGCCTCTTCGATTTCATGCCTGACAACTACCTGTCCTGCGTAGGGATTATAGATTAATTCGGTCTGCATCGAATCCTCATTTTGCTCTCACCTTGTCTATGGAATCCTATCTCCCCGGCTCAATGTCTGTCAATCCAGGCCTGGTGTAACCAGATTAGCACACTTAATAAGGCTCCGCCAATAAGATAGCCTCCGATGACATCACTGGGCCAGTGGACTCCCAGATAAACCCTGGAAGTGCCGACCAAAAGAATTAAGGTTATCAAACCTACCAGAAACACCATTCGCAGGGTGTGATTCTTCACGTTGATGAAAACAAAGTAAGCCAGGAGACCCAATATGAGAATAGCGAAGAAGGCATGGCCACTGGGGAATCCATTACCTTGCTCATGGGATAAGACTTGAACCAGGTCCGCCGAAGGCCGCGGCCGCTTGATAGCTAGTTTCAAAGCTGTGGCTACAAGCGTGAGCAATCCTGCGACCGAGATTAGGATAGCCTCCAACATGCCTATACGCCACCAAACAAGGATACCGATGACAACAACCACCAGCACTGAATACCAGTCCCCAAATATCAAAGAAACCCACTGCGTCAGCGAGAGCAAGAAAAGATTATCCAGAGCCTGTAAACGAAGCGTCAGGTACAAATCGCCAGGAAACTGCGCTGCGAACCGGGCGTAAATCGAGACGGTTAACGCCAGAAACGCCAGAAACCCAACTAAAAGCTTGTGTTTGGTGTTCTTCTGCACTTTTCTTAGTAAAGATAGATAAGGAGAATACGACGATTCGATATTTTTGTGTGGATACTCAGCCCAGGGATGAAGCGGCAAGAGGAAACTTCCTTAACATGGTTTCTATGATGATATGAATTATAGCATGTGTTTCGATAACTGTATCCCTAACACTGAACTTTTGCTTGAAAAGTGACTTAACTTTAAGATGTCTTGTGGCCTTCGAAGAAGGTCTCACACTAACTGGCAAGCCGACCTGGGCACAGTCCGCTCCTGCGAATAGCAGAGGGGCTGGATGTCTATCCAGCCCCTCTGCCGTAAACTGCTTACGTAAGGTCTAAAAGATTCAGAGGCTAATGGTTCTGATGCTGTGTTGAAACATGGTTTAGCGCCAGGGTCTCGCCGATGGTTGGGACCTCGGCTTGCCGGACTTCTTTCTCACGTAGCTTCTTGTTCATAGCCACACCCAGAGCTACCCATATCCATACCGGCATGAATATCCCGCCGAGCAACGCCAGGAAAACCTTGCCAGTGCCTCGTGCTATCTTCGTCATTCCTTTCATTGGAGCACCTCCTTCTCTGCGATTACCCCTCTAAGGCTGGTATGACGATGGTTTTACCGTTTGATGCTCTGGCCAGCTTTCGTCATAATCTCGCCGATGGTTGGGACCTCGGCTTGCCGGACTTCTTTCTCACGTAGCTTCTTGTTCATCGCCACACCGAGAGCCACCCAGATAAGTATCGGCATAAGTAGCCCGCCGAGCAGCGCCAGGAAAACCTTGCCAGTGCCTCGTGCTATCTTCCTCATTCCTTTCATTTGAGCACCTCCTTTTCTGCGATTACCCCTCTTCTTCCCATCCACAGTCTCATCATATCAGGCAATCCAGCAAACGAACATCCGCTATTGCACCTGTTATTGGATGTACATAAGTGCTGTTGATTCCCGTCCCAAGTGCGAGATATTGCCTGCTGCAAGTCCGTTGAACCGCGCATTTATGCTTACCTCCTGGTAATTATTGGTGGCTTGCTTCTCTCTGATGGCAGCCCGCGGTATACTTTTGGTGCTTCTTTTGTTGAAGCACCTTACAGACTGGTTTATAATTGGCTCTAAAAGGATAAAAGTGTTGGACAGAATTCGTAAACTCTTTGGTATACTGAGAAGCCCTAATGCCTTTAGCTTTTACACTCTGTTTTCGCTGTGGGCGATACTCACCTTGTTCTACTATTTTGGTGAGCTGGTAGAATTTGCCCATTGGGAAGCCCTGCGCTGGCGATTTCTCTACAGTGTGCATGACGTACACCGCCTATTGTTTCTGGCCCCTATAATGTATGCTGCCTATGTCTTCGGTACGAAAGCAACCGTAATCATCACCATCATCTCCCTGATGGCATTCCTGCCTCGTGCGCTTTTCATATCTACCTTCCCTGACGCACTGTCCAGGATGTTAGCCTTCATCCTGATTGGCGGTATCGTGGGCTACCTGACTGCAATTGTGCGTCGAGAGTTTAAAAGACGAACTCATCTTGAGACTCTTCTAACCGGAGAGAGAGATAAGCTGCTTGGAATACTGGAGAGAATGCAGGAAGGAGTCCTCGTTGTTGGTCCAGATTATCGGATAAAGTACATGAATGCCGCGGCAAGAAGGGACTTCGGTGAGGTTGTTGGCTTACCGTGCTATGAAAGTCTGCCGGTATTTGATGAACATTGCCGCCAATCATGCAAACTGCCAGGTGTCTTGGCTGGCAAAATCGAGAGGTGGGAATACAGTCTTCCTGATGGTAGAACATACGAAGTCTTAGCTTCACCGTATAGAGATACTGATGGTATCGTCTGCCAATTGACCATATTCACGAACACTACTCAGTGTAAGAATGCCAGGGCAAATTCGCAGGACTCCACGGGCTGAAGCGGGAAATACAGTCCTACGTGTGACGAGCTATGGCTATGTTCTTCGGTCTTGTGGTTCATTCCCGATTAGGATTGCATCAACAAAGCACAGTGACAAGGTGACAAGGACATGGAGTTCAAACGGATACTATTGATTATCCTGGCGGGTATACTCCATTTGGTGCTCGCCGGAATGTTGTTGGAAGATATCGGGCACAGAAAGCGAATATTGGGAGGGAAAAAAGCGCCGTGGGTCGTCGCGATACTACTTGTCACTTTCATTGGTTCGCTGCTGTACTTGTTGTGTCACCCCAGGATTTTCTACGGTAGTGACGACGAATAATAGCCAGCAAACAACCAGGAGCTGTCTGAATGTGACAGATTGGGCAGCCCTGGTGGTAGTGACCATGGTTGGAACACAAAGCCAGCGCCACGATTGCGGTACACCTGTGTGTGGAAGCCCACCTCCTCTATTTGGATATTAGTTTCTCGATAGCCACTCTGACGATATATGAGAAGTACGCTGACCAGGCAACTACTACCAGCGTGGAACCGACGATGAATACCAGAATGGATGCCTTAATCAGCTGTGACCACTCTCCAGGCGGGACAAGTCCAGTCAGCCAAAAAGCTGAGAGTACTGCCAAAGCAGTCAGGAACACAGTAACAGTAGCCGGTATAATGATGGTAATTAACCTCATAGTATCGCCTCCTTTCCCGCTGTGACAGGGCCAGGCTCTTACTTGGAGCCTAGCCCTGCGAATGGTTGTGCATTAATCGAGCGGTCGTTTCCCGTTTCGTCCTTCGTTTGTGCTTGCCTATTTGGTTGCCACTGTTGCCGGAGCAGCTTCCTTCTGGCGTGCCTTCGCTTCACGCAGAGCGTGAATCATGCCGCCGATATTGATATACCAGATGAAAGCCGCGGGGAAGAGGATGACCGGGATTGCGATGAGTAGAACCACTATCATGATTCCGTCCATTGTCGTAACCTCCTTATCTTTTTTCCACTAATATCTTAGCGTTCTTACGTCAAACTAACATCCGTAGGGACACCTATTTTCAGCCCGTCAAAAACTCCTGATGTGCAAGACTTGGACCATTACATTGCGCTTACGGCTAAGGGCAAGCAATAGGTATAAAGTCCTGTGGTATTGAGTTATTAAGGAGACAAGGCTAATCGTTTGTCTTCCTTATCTCAGGCCAAGCTGATAAGACTGTAGCCGTAAGCGGCGATCTTCAGGTAGCCATGCCGGCAATGTCACGACGGTAATAATCATTTCTGGTCCGCTGAAAAGGAGGCGATAACGAGCAACTTTGAATCAGATTAGGATGACAGCTACCGCGCGGACAAACTCAGATAGCAAAGCACCCAACGTGGAAATTGCGATAAGACCTTCTACTGGTTTCGGTGCCTTACCATTGTTTCCTTTTGTTCAACAAGTGTGCTTTCTAACTGAGGTAACAAACACTCATTTTGTTAAGCGTCGAGTCATATCAGGTGGCTCAAACTGGCATAGTAACCTGATTACACTGTGTCGGACTTGTCACGCTGCAGTAGAAGACCGACCTTGGTTACTTTAGAAGGAACATGGCTCGGCTCTACCCTGTCTAATATGTCTTTGTCTAGACTTTGGAGCGTTGATAAGATAATAAATAGTCTCCCTTAGTCGAAGCGGGTTGTGTTATAATAACTGTCTTAGATTGATGGAGGTGGCTTAAGTGAGTTTTGAACCGGTAATAGTCTATCTTGGTCTTGGCTCAAATATGGGAGACCGTCAGGACAATCTGGATAAAGGGCTTGGCTTCTTGTCCCAAAGGTTGCGGATGGGTCGGCGTTCCTCCATGTACGACACCGCGCCGGTAGGCGATTCCGCACAGTTCCGTTTCCTTAACCTGGTGTGTCAGGTTTATACCACCCTGACGCCGGCAGCACTCTTAGCGACAACTAAGGGCATTGAGGCAAAGATGGGTCGGGCACCGGCGACATCGGGGGCGCCACGGCCGATTGACATCGATATCCTCTTTTACGGCGACCAGGTTGTCGAAACTGCGGAGCTGATTATTCCTCATCCCCGGTTGGGTGAGAGAGCCTTTGTTCTGGTGCCACTGTTTGAAATCGCCCCTGACCTGGTGCACCCGGTGAGTGGTAAGGCAATCAGCGAGTTACTGAAAAAAGTGACGGGTAAAGAGGGTGTGCTCAAGGTAGGGAAGTAGCGGAGGTGACATAATGTACGAGATACGTGTCGAGCAACATTTTGATGCCGCTCATTTTCTCAGGGGCTATCAAGGCCGGTGTGAGGCACTGCATGGCCATCGTTTTAATGTGGTGGTAAAGATAAAAGCGTCCAGGGTTGATGATATCGGTTTAGCCTATGACTTCACCCTGCTGAAGCAGCATCTGGTTGATGTTGTGGCCAGGTTTGACCACGTCTGCCTCAATGATGTGCCGCCCTTTGACCGGATTAATCCTTCCTCGGAGAATATTGCGTCAACGGTCTATGATGAGCTTAAACCCTGGCTGACGGAATCTCCCGTTTCCCTATCTTGTGTTGAGGTATGGGAATCGCCACAAAGTGCGGTCGCCTACAGTCCTGATTAGCCGCGTTGCTCCGGGGGCAGCAGATGGGGAATAGTCTCCACGATGGGGTAGCGTTCATTGCATTGCTGACAATGGAGAGAGCCGGTGATTACCTCGTTCCCCTTTTCTTCCTCTGCCCCAAGTTTAAGCTCTCCCTTACATACCGGACAGGCTAAAATATTCACCAATTCTCGTTTCATAAGTGCCCCTGAACTCTCGTCGCTCGCTTCCTGGCATTGTTGCTGCATACTAGCACTGATAATAGCGGACTGTCAATGGAAACGGGCTGTTCAGGAATCTATCCCCTTTATCCCCTTCGTTGTATTGGATGTCATTGCGCACCTATTCGTTTCTCCAATGCAGCTTGCCATATTTGGTCTACCGCTAGATGGTGCTATCCTCAGTTGCCTTCTCGGTGAGCTTTCCTTTGGTTTCGCGCTTTTCCTCTTCGTCATCCTCACCCCGTTGTGCTCTTCGGAACTCGCGAATGCCTTTGCCAATAGTATTACCTACTTGTGGTAATTTCCCCACTCCAAATACAATAAGTATTATTACCAGGATAAGTCCGATTTCCCATGGCCCCAAGCGCATAACTCCCTCCTTTCCGCAATGCCAGTTCTTAGCTAATGTCTATTGGTCTTGAAGATACCTTATCTCAATAGCAGCCTTGCCCCTCCTTCATCTTACCCACTTTTGTGCAAGGGTTATATCCATCCTTGTGGGCCTGGATATCAAGGTCGAGGGTAAGAAAACGCTCCAATGGCAGTAACACCTCCCCCTTAGCCCGGCGAAGGTCAAAGGCTTTAAGGTAGTGACGACAACGCTCACATACGTAGAGTCGGTAAAGTCCCTCGTCATCAGTAAAATAACTCAGGGCGCTCGTCTCCTGCGTACCACAGTAGGGGCACTCCAGGCGTTGAAATAACCATTCGGCATCACAGCGAGAGCACAGCAGCCACCTCGCTCCGCTCTCTTTGTCCAGAAAAGCAAAATCCGGACTACCTCCACAAATTGGACAATATCCGCGACGCCAATGCTCCTGGTTGACAAGGCTAAGTAAGACTTGACTGTTATTGAGCAAGAAAGGTCTGAGAGCAGCCTGGATGCTGAATTCCAAAATAGTCCCTTTAAGGCGACCAACTGATGTCTGAGGAGGTAATTGGCCTTCTTCAAACCAAACCCTGGTAGCCTCCTTCAGGTAGGTAAGATAGGAGCTTGAGTCCATCAAGTTCTCAGGAAGCTTACCCAAAACCTCCGGATAGTCGGTACAAAGAGTAGTAACCTGTTCAAATATATCCATCAGTAGCGACCAATCGATAGAGATGTCATCGAAGGCTAATATTGGGTTTCCAGACCTTATCCGGTCAGCGATGGCTTCCGCATCCAGGCTGACCTTAGGTATACCGACACGCAACCTGGCATCAGATTGGATGCTCAATAGCTTGCGGTAGAACTCAAAGGACCTGGGTAGAGAACCATCTGTCCCCTCCCATTCCTCTAATCTTGTCAGAATTTTACTCTCTGTTCCCGTAGTCACGAGGACTTTGCCTCCTCACCCTTCGCAATCTTCTCATACCATTTGCCATGATGCGATTTGGCGTATTCGGCGGATACCTTACCCCGGGACATAGAACTCCATGCCCCAGTGCTCCAGGGACGCATCATCGGATGGATGGCGGAGAGATAAATATGAAGGAAGAACATAGAGGCGGTCACAATAAAGGCAATATCATGGATAAGAACCATCCATTGTAATAGTGCTGCCGGAGCTACTTCCTTAAAAAACCACATTATAATACCGGTGATGACAAAGATTATCCCGAAGATAATCACCATCAGCCACCACATCTTCTGCCCGGTATTCATGTGCTCCTGGGGTGGCATTGCTTCTTCGTCGCACAGAAAATAGTAACGGGGAGCGGCCATCGCCCAGCCGATATCTTCCATGCCCCAGGTAAAGGCGTCCTTTATTCCCTGCTTAGTTGTCTCCCAATTGAGGGAGAGGTAAATAAGTGGTGCCACGACAAAGAGTACCGAGGCAAGACGATGTAAGAGGCGGCTCCAGCTATCCTGTGCCAGGAACCCTAGCGGAGGAATAAAGAGAATGAGACCGGTCAGAAACAGAATGGCAAAAGCGCTAGCATGTATCCAGTGCAAAATGCGGGTTGCTCTTCGATAGCGTTCGACTTCTTGCTCCATCTTATTACTCCTTTTTACCTGAGAGCTCCTCGGCTAGTTTTGCCTTCCGGGCGATAAGGAAGTTTAAGACTAGCCCTAATATGGTCAGACCACCCAGTACCCAACCCACGGGCTGAATAGCATTCTTCCAGGCAGTGGCCGTGACCGGAACTTGAGGATTCACCGGGAGTCCATAAACCTCAGGGGAATCGTCCAGGACATACATCACGTGCAGTCCGCCCAGCTCCTTATCACCGTATAGGTAGGCATTAGTGTAACCCTTCGCCTTGAGGTCTTGAACTTTCTTTCCTCCCTCCGCCACTAAGCTAATGCGGTCACCATACACTAAAGCCTCAGGCGGGCATGTCTTGACACATGCTGGCGCATAACCGGCAGCAATTCGGTCAAGGCCGGGAGTGGTGCACATGGTGCACTTCTCCATTTTGGCAATGCCGGTAATCAGGTTACGGTCGCTTCGTGGCACGTTGAAGGGGCAGAACTCGACACAATAACCACAGCCGCTACAAATGTCCTTGTTGTAGGTCACCATGCCAAGTTCATGGTGAGTCAAGGCTTTGGTCGGACAAACTTTAACGCAAGCAGCATCGGTACAGTGCATACATGCTTGACGGGTGAACAGCCAGCTTAGCTTTCCCTGTCTTTCCACTTCAGTAAATCTTATCTTCAGCCAATTTTGAGGTGAAAGGTCGGGTGGATTTTCATAGGTGCCACGATTGGTGGTCTGCTCTCCTTCAAGCTCGTTCCATTGTTTACAGGCGGTTTGACAAGCCCGACAGGCCATACACTTGGTAGTGTCAAAGAGAATTGCTTTATCTGCCATTTTATGCCCTCCTTATATTGACCAGGAAAGCTTTATATTCAGGTATGGTAGTATTGGCATCACCGATATAGGCCGTCAGCAGGTTAGCGCTGTCGCCCTTAATCAATCCCATGTAACCCCAGTGCCAGGGGAGTCCCACATGGTGGATGACTTGACCATCAATTTTTAGCGGCACCAGCCGCTTCGTGACAATAGCCACCCCGCTTAGTTGTCCTCGGGCTCCCTCGACAATCACCTTCTCACCATTTCTGATGCCCTTCTCCGCGGCCAGTTCCTCACTTATTTCCACGAACATCTCGGGCATCAGCTCAGCTAGCCAGGGCAGGTTTCTGGTCATGGCACCACCTTGCCAGTGCTCGCTGACACGGTAGGTGGTCGCCACATAAGGGTATTTATCGGGTGTACCCTTCTCCTGGGGACGCCATACCTTAACCGCCGGGTTAAGCTGAGTATTCGACAGTATATTCTTGACCGGAGTTTCCCACGGCTCATAGTGCTCGGGGAACGGCCCATCAGCCATACCACCCGTGCCAAAGAGTCTGCCAGCACCTTCTGGCAACATGATGAATGGGTAGAGGTCCGGCCCCCTAGTGCCAAAGCCGTCAATAACATCCCCGGTCCATTTCTTACCGGCCGCATCCCATTTGACGACGGGACGCTTTGGGTCGAAGGGATTGCCGTTAAGGTCAACCGATGCCCGATTGTAGATAATGCGACGGTTCACCGGCCAGGACCAGGCCCAGTTGGAGTACAGCCCGATGGTAGAATTATCCTTCGGGTCACGGCGCGCCATCATATTACCGGTTTCATTGTAGCTACCGGAGAATAACCAATTGCCGCAGGAAGTGGTGCCGTCGTCTTTAAGCAGGGTAAAGTTACCTATCAGTTTACCCGTCGCCAGGTCGTAGCCGTTTATTTCCTTGGCTACCTTGTTGGGGTCAGGGTGCTCACCATAATCCCAGGTGAGCTTGGTGATGGCATCGGCGTTTGGGCCGCCCTCTTTTGAGTAAAGCGCTCTTATTTTATCCATCAGATGGACAATTATCCACAGGTCATCCTCGGCTTCTCCCGGTGGCTCAATAGCCTTGTACCGCCATTGCACCCAGCGCCCACTATTACTGACGCTCCCCTCCTTCTCGTAGGAGGCACAGGCGGGAAGCAAGAAAACCTCAGTCTTCAGCGCCCCGGGGTCAACCCCCGGTCTCTTCCAGAAGGCGGCGGTTTCGGTTTCCCAGAGGTCAACCGCCACCAGCCAGTCGAGTTTTTCCAAGGCTTTCCGTTCCGCATTGGAGTTTGGCCCGCTGACTGCCGGGTTCTGCCCCCAGGCAATCAGTCCCTTGATTGTCCCCTTATCCATAGCTTCAAAGAGGGGTATGAAAGAGTAGTTGCCCCCGGCCTGAATCTTGGGCAGGTACTGATAGCCAAACTCATTAGCCTTGATGGCCGCATTACCATACCAGGATTTCATCATGCTAACCATGTATTTTGGTTGGTGTTGTTTCCAGTTACCACTCCTGGGGTCGACACTTTTTGGGGTGATTAGCGCCAGGTACTTGTCGAGAGTGGGTTGCGCGGTACTCTGAACCGGCAGATATCCGGGTATGTATTGGAAAAGCAAACCATGGTCGGTAGCACCCTGTACATTAGACTCACCCCGAAGGGCATTGATGCCGCCACCGGCGATACCAACATTCGCCAGCAGGAGCTGGATGACCGAGTAAGCCCGGACATTCTGGCTGCCTACAGTGTGTTGGGTCGTCCCCATGGCATATAGGATAGTCCCTGCTCGGTCAGGCTTACCGGTAGAAGCAAAGGCCTGGTATACCTTGAGTAGAAGCTCTTTGGATGTACCAGTAACCCTGGAAACGGTATCCATGTCATAACGAGCATAATGCCTTTTCAAAAGCTGGAAGACGCAGTTTTGGTCCTGGAAAGTTTTATCATTTTTGGGTATACCCTTGTCATCTACTTGATAAGCCCAGGTGGACTTGTCTTTATAGGCTCTAGTGGCAGTATCATAACCAGCAAATATACCGTCGCTGAAACTGAATTTGGGATTGATGAGCCAAGCAGCATTGGTATACTCTTTGATATACTCCATATTGTAGCTCTGAGGGTTCTTCTCGATGTCTTCGGTGATATACTTTATCATTCCTCCCAGAAAGGCGATGTCAGTGCCTGACCTCAGGGGTGCGTAAATGTTAGCCTTAGCCGAGGTGCGGGTGAAGCGGGGGTCGACATGAATGAGAGTGGCACCCTTCTCCATCGCCTTGGTGACCCAGTGGAAGGAGATGGGGTGATTCTCCGCCGCATTGGAGCCCATAATCAAAATGACATCGGCATTACCAATATCTGTCCAGTGGTTGGTCATTGCACCGCGACCGAAACTTTCCGCCAGACCGGCGACAGTGGCGGAATGTCATATACGAGCCTGAGTTTCTGTGTACACCATGCCGACGGCACGATTCATTTTGGAGATGAGGTAGCATTCCTCATTGTCGTGGGCGGAGCCACCGAGTTGGGCGATGGCTTCGGTGCGGTTCACCAAGACGCCATCTTTATCCTTCTCAATCCAGTTAGCGTCTCTAGTTACTTTGATTCTTTTGGCAATCTCACCTAAAGCCCAGTCCCAGGACTTTTCCTCCCAGGTGGCGCTATTAGGGGCACGATAGAGCACTTTGGTGAGACGGCGCGAATTAAGTTTGCCGTTGACTGTTCTTATCTGGTAAAGAGATTGTGCTTTGGTACAAAGAGCACCCCGGTTGATGGGATGCTCCGGATAGCCTTCAATGCCGATGAGATTACTGCCTTCCGCGGCTACCAGTACACCACAACCACCGGCGCAGTAGGCACAGATGGATACCGTTTCCCCAATCTTCTTCCGTAAGGGCAACCTGGAGCCTCTGGCTGGGTCTAACCCGGTTTCGAGCGACCTGAGTGCGATGAAGGCACCCATCCCAGTCCCCGAGGCTTTCAAGAATTCCCTTCGACTTAGCTCCATAATACCTCCTTTGGTTTCTTCTCTAATCAACTACCGAAAAGGTTCTAAAAAACAGAGGGAATAGTCCACAGTACTTAAATCTATCTATTTAGGATAGCACCGGCTAACTGCCTGGCTAATGCCTGAAATTCCATCTTAATCAACACTGGGGTAGGAGAGTACCTTCCTTCCTCTCATTATTTTCCAGTGTCCCACTAGCCCACCTGTTCCTCCAGCTTGACTATCCCGATACGGAGAGCACACATCACCAGCTCAACCCGGTTATGAATACTGAGTTTTTTCATAATACTTGCCCGGTGCCCCAGCACGGTATTAACCGCCATATTCAGCAGGCCGGCAATCTCTTTGCTCTTATGGCCTTCGACTAGCAGCTTGAGCACCTGCCTTTCCCGATGAGTCAACTGGTCATAGGGTTCGGTGTTGCTAGGCTGCTTCATCCGCTGAAAATAGTCATTTACCATCACCTTGGCAACAGAAGGGTAGAGAAAATAGCCCCCCCGGTATACTGCTTGTATCGCTGCCACCAGGTCCGAAGCGGTCGCTCTCTTGGGAAGATAGCCGTTAGCTCCCGCCATCAACCCCCTCTGGATATGTTCCCTGTCTTCATACTCGGTGAGGAATAGTACCTTGATGTCTCTGTTCTCCTTACGAAGCTGATGAGTGACCTCAGCGCCATCCATGACCGGCATCGCCAAATCCATCAGCACAACATCAGGCATTTGTTGCCGCACCTTCTCCAGAATCTCCTTGCCATCGGTGGCTTCCCCGACTATCTCAATGCTTTCCTGAACCTCAAGGAGAGAGCAAACCCCTTGACGGAATAGGGTCTGTTTATCAGCGACCAACACTCTCACCTTGACCATCTAAGACGCCACCTCTTCCGCTATTAGGTCTCCCCTTGGCTTCCGGCAGAATCCTGGTCTCTGACC
>JAENIS010000106.1 GCA_016844285.1 Dehalococcoidales bacterium | reverse complement strand
AGTTAAAGAGCTTCTGCTCAACGACCAATGGCATCCCTACTATGACAACCATGGTGCTCTTGGCGCTTTTATCCAGTACTTCGCTCAAGCCCTGCTCTGCTTTTGTCAATAGCGCCTGGTGCTGAACCAGGTCTCCAAGAGTGTAGCCGGTTATACTCATTTCCGGGAAGGCTAGTATCTGCACATCCTGCTCCCCAGCTTTTCCCATGCTCGTGATAATGCCTTCGACATTGAAGTCAATATCAGCTACACGGAGTGCCGGGAGTGCTACACCGACACGCACAAATCCGAGAGTTTTGCTCAGTTGAATGTTCTCACCTGCTACAGGCTTCTTCATTCTACAAACCTCAAGGAGATAGTTAGGCAACCAGACCTTCTGGCAGATACCACCAGATAGCTACCCAAATTACCATACCCCCTAGGCAATTTTCTCATTGCCTATAGAGTGTCTCGGCTTTACAGAATGGGCAGGTATCTCTTAACCTCGTATTCGGTCACCTGAGTCCGATACTGGTCCCACTCAATCGTCTTGTTTTTGATGAAAGCCTCAAAAACATGGTCGCCCAAGGCTCTCTTGACAACTTCACTCTTGGCAGTGAGTTGAAGTGCATCCCAGAGGCTAGCCGGTAGGGTGGCTATCTTCCTTTTCTGACGCTCTTTCGCAGACATCTCGTAGACATTTTCTTCTACCGGTTCAGGCACTTGGTATTGTTTCACGATTCCTTCCAGTCCCGCGGCCAACATGACACTGAAAGCCAGGTAGGGATTGCAAGCCGGGTCAGGAGAGCGGAATTCAACTCTGGTTGCCTTTTCTCGACCTGGTCGATACTCCGGGACTCGGATTAAGTCGGAGCGGTTACGCCGTGCCCAGGAGAGGTATACCGGTGCCTCGTAGCCCGGCACCAGCCGCTTGTAAGAATTCACCCACTGGCTGGTAACAGCGGTGATTTCAGGAGCGTGCTTGAGCAAACCAGCAATATAGCACTTGGCTTCTTTAGAGAGGTAATATTTATCATCCTTATCAAAGAAGGCGTTGTGGTCGCCTCGGAACAGCGACTGGTGCACATGCATGCCGCTGCCATTGACACCGAAAACTGGCTTGGGCATGAAGGTAGCATAAACACCGTGGTTCAGGGCAATTTGCTTGACGACCAGGCGATAGGTCATCACATTATCCGCCATGGTCAAGGCATCAGTGTATCTCATATCTATCTCGTGCTGGCTGGGGGCAACTTCATGGTGCGAGTACTCGATACCGATACCCATTTCTTCCAGATTAAGCACCGTGTCTCTCCTCAGGTCACTAGCCACATCCAGAGGAATCATATCAAAGTAACCACCATCATCCAAGAACTCGGTGCCCTTAGAATTTTTAAAATAGAAGTACTCCAACTCTGGTCCAACATAGTAGGTGTAGCCCATATCAGCAGCGCGTTTCAAATTTCTCTTCAGGATATACCTTGGGTCACCGACAAAAGGCTCGCCACCAGGTTTGAGAATGTCGCAGAACATGCGGGCGACAGCGTGATGCTCCTGGGGTCTCCAGGGGAGCAACCGGAAGGTATCGGGGTCAGGTAAGGCGACCATATCACTTTCATCAATACGGGCAAAGCCTTCAATTGAGGAGCCATCAAATCCCATCCCTTCCTCCAGAGCCCCTTCTAGTTCCTCTATGGTGATAGCGAAGCTCTTGAGCATACCCAGGATGTCGCAAAACCACAGCCGGATGAACTTAACATCGTGCTCCTTTGCCATTTTGAGAACATATTCCTTACCTTCTTTTCGGCTCATGTCAGTCATCGCATACCTCCGTTTTTATCCGAACTTCTCAAAGAGGCTGTGCCCCTTTTAACCCCCGGGTATAGACTATCCTATCATATTTCCGGTGTTCTGCTAGTAGGCGTAGAGCCGTCCATACGGCCGGAGCCAGAGCGGCGAGAGCTTGCTGAACTCGTGTTTGAGTATTGCTGCGGCATCATAGCCGAAATGAGCCGCAAATTCGCCAACGTATTGCTGTAAAACCCGGCGGTCCTTCTCTTCCAGTGCCGTAACCCCAACCTCTTTACCTAACTGGTGCTTCTCAACGCTGCCACTGAGGTAGATAACACCCCCGTGCATACCGGTAGCAATAAAGTTCGCTTTGTGGTGTTGCCCTTCGCTTAAATTTAGACCCAGTAGAATCAGGACGCCACCGGCCATATACTCACCGACGAAATCCTGAGCGGTGCCGCCGATGACCAGTATTGGCTTCTTGTCGCCATATTCCTTCATATGAATACCCGCCCGATATCCGACATCCTCCCTGACGAAGATTTTACCACCTCTGGCGGCTAAACCCGTAATGTCTCCGGCGTGGCCGTGGACAATTATTTCCCCGCTGTTCATAGTATTGCCGCAACCATCCTGGGCGTTACCATGAACCGTAATTCGGGGACCGTCCATAAATGCTCCCAGGTCGTTACCGGGAGTGCCGAATATGTCAATTTCGACGGGCATGTTCAGGTTAGTGCCGATGTATCTCTGTCCGTAGACATTCTGTAGCTCGATGCGGCGAACGCCATTAGTAACGGCTTCCCTGAGTTGAGCATTGAGTTCGCGATACAAGATACCGGTGGCATCTATTTTGAGCACCTGACCAGTCTTACTGCGGGGACTATTGCTTGTCATTTTAGCGTCCAGCCCCCCTTACTCCCAGAATTTCCAGCTCGGTATCGGTAAGTCCCACCCCCCTTAATTGCAGACGATTCCCCCGCAGGCTCTCCAGGGCATTAAGGCCCATGCCACCCAGTATATCTGTAAGCTCCAGGCTCCAGCTACGCAGCAGATTAGCCAGGCGCCGGGCACCGATATCAGGATTAATTCTCTTGGTCAATGCCAGGTCAGTAGTCGCAATACCCCAGGCGCATTTACCGGTATGACATTGCTGGCAGACGGTGCATCCCAGGGCAACCAGAGCCGCCGTGCCGATATACACAGCGTCAGCGCCCAGGGCAATCGCCTTGGCAACATCACTGCTGCTTCTAATGCCACCCGAAACGACGAGCGAAGCCTGGTGACGAATACCCTCCTGCCGCAGACGGCTATCCACCGCAGCCAGGGCCAGCTCAATCGGGATGCCGACATTATCACGAATTACCTTGGGGGCAGCCCCGGTGGCGCCACGCAGTCCGTCAAGAACGATGATGTCGGCTCCAGCCCGCACCATACCACTGGCAATAGCTGCCGCGTTATGCACAGCGGCTATCTTGACTGATATCGGCTTTTCGTAGTTGGTGGCTTCTTTGAGGGCGTAAATAAGTTGCACCAGGTCTTCAATGGAGTAAATATCGTGCTGGGGAGCCGGGGACAGAGCATCTGTGCCCTGGGGGATCATCCTTGTCAGGGATACCTCGGCACTCACCTTTTCTCCCGGGAGGTGCCCGCCGATGCCCGGCTTGGCTCCCTGACCAATCTTAATCTCGACTACCCGGCCGATATCAAGGTACTTGGCATGAACGCCGAAGCGCCCGGAGGCGACCTGAACAATGGTATTATTACCATATTTATATAAACTGGAGTGCAGTCCCCCCTCGCCGGTGTTCCACAGGGTGCCCATCTCCGTGGCAGCCCTGGCTAAAGATTCGTGCACATTGAGACTGACTGCCCCATAGGACATCGCGGCAAACATAACCGGAACATCCAGCTTGACCTGAGGGGCCATTTCTGTTTTCAGCCTGAGGGTCTTAGGGTCAATTTCCACTCTGTCCGGTTTCCGACCCAGATAAGTGATCAGCTCCATCGGCTCGCGCAACGGGTCAATGGATGGGTTGGTTACCTGGCTGGCATTAAGCAGCAGGTGATCCCAGTATATGCGCTGGCTCTTATCATCACCCATCCCGGTGAGGAGCATACCGCCGGATTCGGCTTGCTTCAGGATGTCTTCGATAATCTCGGGGCGCCAGTTATAGTTTTCACGGTAGTCTGAAGGGCTGCTGACGATTTTTAGCGCCCGGGTGGGACAGAAGATAACACAGCGATGACAAGCCACGCAGTTCTCTTCACGGCTTCTTACCTCGTCGTCTTCAGCATCGTAATAGTTGCAATCAAAGGAGCACTGGTTGACGCACACCTTACAGCGGATACAGCGTTCCGGGTCTCGTTCTACGGTAAATCTAGCTGGTAAATAGGTCTTCATTACTATCCCTCAGTTTCGTATTGGTATCCCTTTTTTGGTCAGGTATCCCTTAGTTTCAGCGATGGAATAGGTTCCGTAATGGAAGATACTGGCAGCCAGGACAGCATCCGCCTTGCCGGCAACCAGCGCCTGATA
>JAENIS010000105.1 GCA_016844285.1 Dehalococcoidales bacterium | reverse complement strand
GTACCTGAATAAATCCGCCCAGTGCCATACCTAACAGGATACGGAACCACATTGATTTCAAAGTCTGACCCGCTTGCTTTAAACCTGCCCACACTAATGGTATTCTCCCTTTCCAGAAAGCAGCCATTATAGCGAAGGCTAACAGCACTAGCAAAATGACCAGGGCAGCGTCTATTTTCACGTCTTGGCGCCTCCCTCTTTTTGCCTGGTGCTGGAAACATTATGGTCGTGTTTAGCGTCCAGGTCAGGCAATCGGGTCAGGATTTTGAAGACAGTCGCTCCTAGTAAGCCAACAAGTGGCGTTATAAATAGGCTGACGATAAATCTAGACAAGGGTAGCCCGACACCCAAAAATGGTATTTGCCAGACAATCAGATTCTGCAGTCCAAGTAGTGCTTGTCCGGTGAGCAGTGCGATAACCGGGCCAGCCCCGGCCCCGGCCAGATAAAGAGATGCGACTACCGGTAGCATAACGTAGGGAGCACCGGCCATAAAAATGCCGGTGTATGAGCCAATGAGGATACCCTTGATTCCAGAGGCGGGTCCCAGCCATCGGGCGATGATGGAGCGGGGCACCAGTACCTGTGTTAATCCCCCTAAAACAAAACCAAGCAGAAGCCGTAGCCAGACGGTCTCAAGCAGGCGACCAGTTTGTACCAGACCCAGCCAGGTTAGCGGCACACCCCCTTTAAAGAAAGCGGCGGCCACGGTTATCAATAGCAGGGCGATGAGAATAGCCAGAGTCGCATCTACTTTCCTTACTATCTTCATCATATGGAGGGTAGGCAACGACCGCTACTTGACTACATGGCTAAACATTCTTAGGTTTTCAGTACCCATGCGAAAATTCTGAACTGCCGGGCATTGCTAGATGCGTAGTAAGTCTCCCAACTGGTTCAAATCAGTTACTGATTCCAGCTTTTTCACCGCTTCAATAAGGCTTCTAGTCCGTTTTTGTCCCAGAACTTTGGAGGCATAGTACATAACCTTCTTGTCTATATCCTCCTGGCTCGCCGGGTTTCCCGGGTCTCCGGGTGGATAGTCCACCCTTTCCGTGAACTTACGACCGTCCTTGGTCTCAACATCCACTTCCGCCGAGTGAGCCTTGGTTGTTTTCTTACGCTCGTCCAGTTTGGGGTCGTGCACTGACGTGACCCGGCTTTTTAGATTCAATACTTTCGGGTCTTTCACCCTTTCTGGTGTGTACTGGTCCCAGGTAAGCTGGCGGTCAAAAGCGGCGACAGCCAGGCAATACTGGATAGTGATTTCCGGCATGTCCCGGTTGTCAACGATTCGCTTCTCCTCTTCAGGTTGGCGTGCCGTTATTGCCTTAATATCCTCAGCGCTGATACCTTCTCGTTCCATTATTTTTAGTAAGCCATAGGCTGGAGCATGGATGGGATGCCCGGCGGAGTAAAGCTTGAGGCAAGTAGTCATTACTAAATATTTCTTACCCAGGTCTTTAATTAGCTCTCCCTGGTCATAGTTTTCGCCGACATTTTTGCTCAGGATATTGTTAGTCCCATCAAACACGGATTTAGGTCCGTCATAACCCATCTTTGCCAGCAGGGCAACCGTGACGCCGTTACGGGAACTAAGCCCCTTCGTCAAGGACTTGGCCATGTGCCTGGCTTCAGAGCTCAGGTCAAAGAAGCCGCCTGAGTGCAAGGCAGCTAACCCAAAAGCTATCCTCGTTTCACTCGCTTTTAGCTTCAATATATTACACGCGGTGGCGACTCCCCAGAACTCGCTGGCATTGCTGGAGAATCCGGCGCGCATGGAAAGACCAGCGTTAGCCAGTCGCCCGGCGATGTCATAACCGGCGACAACTGCCGCAATCATATCTTTACCGCTCGCTCTCTCCTTCTCCCCGCAGGCGAGAGCTGCGGGCACGATGACCGCAGAGGCGTGTCCGGCCTCCTCTAACGATTCGTCAATCTCATCACCATGACCGAGAGTGCCATTAATCAGTGCCGCATTTATCGCTGAGGTCCGGTAATTACCCCCCAATACCGAAGCCTCGGCCTGGCCGCCTAGAGATTGGCCAAATTGGATGATTAATCTGCCATTCTCGAGCATACTGCAGGCTACCTGGCAGCCCAGGGCGTCCAGAATAACCATCTTGGCTTGCTGGATTACCTCAACGGGTAAGTCATCATATCGTAGACCACTAACGTACTCCGCCAGTCTTTGGGTAACATCTTGTCTGCGAATTGTCATTACCATCTCCTTCAGGCATTTTTTAGTTCAAAGCATGGTCGTATGGTAAGTACGCCACATCCCTAAGGTGTGGCGTACTTACCATACTTCTACCAAAACAGTGACGTATTATGGTTACCGGTGTTTGGCCAACTCGAGGAGACCATGAAGGCTTGGACGTCCCCCTCCCGGCGGTATGTAGAGGTCTACCCGTGGTGCCACTGCCACCAGTACTGGCATACTGCTAATGGGCAGGTGGGTATAGCTATCGACAATCTCCTTGATTGCTTGTGCCAAAAGCTCCTTTCTTTTGGCGGGGTTCACGTCGCTTTGGGCATCGTCGATTAGCTTATCGACATCAGGACGTGCCGTGCCCAAGAGGAACATACCGCCTTTGGAATGGAAGTTGGCGACCAGGCGCGGTCCGGCGATTGGGGCCAGCGCCACCGAACGCGGAATTGCCTGGCCGATGGCGGCGGCATAGGTGAGGTTGATGCCTCGATACATCTGGCCGATAACTACCCCGGTGTAATCCACGGGTACAAGCTCCGCCTTAACCCCAATCCTTTGCCAGTAGCCCTGTACGACCTCCGCAAGCTGAGGAAACAGCCCCTTGTTGGCGGTGAATAACTTAAAAGTGAATCCCTGAGGATAGCCCGCCTCCTTCAGCAGCCGCATGGCTTCCGCGGGGTCATAGCGATAAGCCTTGGCACAATACTCCTGCCAATAAGCTCTATCGATATCCGCCGTCCCGCCGTAAATGAGGGGCGGCGTCGTGGGGCCACCCTTTCCCCCAATCAAGGTCTTGTCAATCTCATCACGGTTAATGGCCAGGGAGAGCGCCTGTCGCACCCGGACATCAGCCGTTGGCATACTGGCCGCCCGGGGGTCATAAGTGGCGTAGATAGCAACTGCCGGCTGTTCGGCCTCCAGAACACCTACCTTGAAGCCGGCGGCTTCCAGTTGGTTGGCTGATTCCATACTTACCGTAGCTATATCGACTAGCCCTGTCCTTAACGAAGCTACCCTTGTCGTTTCCTCTGCCATGACTATCTGTGTAAGCTTCTTAAAGGCCGGCGCCTGCCGCCAATGCTGGTTATACGCCTCGTATTCAACCATGTCTCCCTGGATAAGGCGAACAAATTTAAATGCGCCAGCTCCTACCGGGTGCAGGCCAAAGTATTCAGCACCAACCCGTTCCAGGTAATCCTTCGGTGTTACCTGCCCCAGAGCCGGAGTGTAGTCACTGCTAAA
Organism: Dehalococcoidales bacterium; assembly: GCA_016844285.1. Next base: position 883 of record JAENIS010000105.1, on the reverse strand, counting down.
ATAGGGGAGGAAGGGCTGCGCACCGATAGTGTAGAGGCGCACCGTATAATCATCGACTATCTCAACACGTTCGACCGCAGTTCTTATCGTCGCCGCAATAGCTTTGGTGGACATGAATCGGTCAAGACTAAATTTGACATCGGCGGCGTTAAGGTCCTCGCCATTGTGGAACTTGATGCCTTTACGGATGTAATAGAGCCATGACTTGCCGTCAGGAGCTATCTCCCACTTTTCCAGTATCCCCGGTACTAAAGCACCCTTATCATCTACCCGGACCAACAGGTCAAAGAGAGGGGTTACCCTTGCACCCACGCCAGAGCTTAACATTATGGGGTCAAATTGTGCAATGTCTCCGTAATCTCCTACCGTTAACGACCCATAAGGTCCGGTTGGTGCCGGTGCTGGTGCCGGTGCTGGAGTGGGTGTTGGTGCCGGTGTTGGTGCCGGAGCTGGTGCTGGCCCCGGCGCTGGTGCGGGTGCTGGTGCCGCTTTGGCACAACCCACCAGCGTTAGTATCACCGCCATTACCACTGTGGCCGCCATTTTGATGGCTTGTGAACTTTTCATGCTGATTCTCCTCCTTGACTCCATCGCTAACAGTCATGCCGTAAGTGAGTCGCCTTATGATTGAATGCGAAGCCTATTTCCCAGCTCATTCAAATCGGAAATAGCCTCCATATTTTTCACTGTTTCAATAAGACGGTGCGCTCTACTTTGTCCCATCACCTTCGAAGCATAGTACATAACCTTCTTGTCTATATCCTCCTGGCTCGCCGGATTTCCCGGGTCTCCGGGTGGATAGTCCACCCTTTCCGTGAACTTACGGCCATCATTGGTCTCAACATCCACTTCTGCCGAGTGAGCCTTGGTAATCTTCTTACGC
>JAENIS010000042.1 GCA_016844285.1 Dehalococcoidales bacterium | reverse complement strand
TGCTCCCCATCCTTCCGGGAAAGGATGAACCACTTTTTAAACTTGCTGATTAGGGGTTTCACGGTCTCATTACCTCTCTTGGTTTGCCCTGATACCTTAAACAAATGTTACTGTGACGAAGTAATCGTAAAAAACAAATCTGCTGTTTCACCTCCTCTGTCAATCCTGTTGACTGTGATTTCCCATTTCAACTCACTCAGTAGTTTGGTATAGCCCGGGCTACTGGGCGAAGGGGTAGATAACCGAACTTCCGGTGCTGGAAACAGTCCTGGCCATGGCCGAACCGTATAAGCTGGTGTTACCACCCAGAGCGATGTCCCCCCGTGGGGCATAAAGCACACCGGGTGCCTTTTCTACGCCACTGTTGCCCTTACAAGTAATATCCCCATTGGTGGAGAAAATTATCGGGGTATGACCAGGGTCAGGGGTAAACGTCCCCTTACCACGCAAGTCAATATCACCCACGGCAACGATGGTTCCCGAGCCGCTGAAAGTGGCTTGACCATTTATATTAACTGCACCAGTAACATATACCGTCCCGGTCAGCGTTATATCCCCTTTAGTAGCTTTAATGTCGCCATTGATGTAAAGAGGTCCCAAATTCTGGTCATTGTTAACGCTATAGTCGCCATTATAGGTGCCTCCCGCCTGCGCCTCGGTACGGTATTGCTGAACCATGGTCGTAATTTCGGCATCGGAGAAGAATACCAGTCCCGGGGCATAACCCGCCCTGGGGACTCCGGTAATATGCTCTAAACCGCTAATAGTCCCAGTGGCGGTAACATCAGCCTGTACACTGGCACTGCCGCTCACGATGACATTACCAGCAGCATAGATGCCACCCCTGGTTATCAACGAGGGGTCGGAGGTCACCTGGGCATTGCCACCCACAGTGACACTACCATTAGTGGACACAATGGCAAATTTAACCGTCTGTGTGGTCATCCGGATGGGATTTTCCTCAATCTGCACCCTGGCAGTACCGATTTTTTCACCTGCCTGCTTGAACTGCCCGGCGGAGGGAGCCAGCGCGACTTGATTGTAACTGGCCCCCCGAAACATCTGGATGGTCGCAATGGTGATGGCGCCACCGAGGATGGCCACAATCCCCAGGCCCATGGCTAACGTCAGTAAAGTAAAACCCTTCTCGCTTTTTATTGAACCTAACTGTTCTAGCATCATATACCTCATTCACTATCGAGTAACTCTTTTATCGACACTCTCAACGGTTTGTTTCTCGTAGAACCGATTGGACGGCATCTCAACCTGTAAACCCATCTACTGCTTATAGATTACTAAGCTTAGGGTCGGCCGTCTATCCCCAAAACGTTGATTTCCATGTCGCGAAATGTCGAAGATTTGTAACCAATTCGTGTCACCACTTCTTTACCGACATTGGTCAATCCACGACTAAAGAAGGCGAAGGACAGATTGCCGGTACATGTCTACATATTTGATGACGTTGGGTGTGGAATAGCAAGGTTGGGGCTGGCGGTATCTAATAACGCCGGTGCCTAGAAAAGATGGCTCTGTGCATAGCTGATAAGTTGAGCCCGGTTCTTCAGTTGCAGCTTTTCCAGAAGGCGGTGAATATATGTCCTGACGGTGCTCTCCCCGATAAACATCCGCTGGCTAATATCAGTGTTGTCCAAACCCTCGCCAAGCATATGTAAGACCTCAATCTCCCTTGGACTGAGCTGCGGCTCACCCCCTGGCTGCTTCAGCTCATCTATCAGCTTACCGGTAATCGCGGGGGAGAGCACTTTCTCACCGGCCGCGGTCCTTCTAACCGCGTCCACAATTTCGGTGATACTGGAGTTCTTCAGTAAATAACCTTGTGCCCCTAGTCTGAGAGCCGGAAACACATCCTCCGGCCGCTCAGAGATGGTCAGGAGCAACACCCGTGCCCCGGGTAGCTCCTCCCTGATTGCTCTTGTTGCGTCCAAGCCACCAGAGCGGGGCATAAAGAGATCCATGATAACTACATCGGGCTTCAGCTCAAGTGCTTTACTGACCGCTTCTACTCCGTCTCTGGCTTCGCCGACAACGCTAATATCGGACTCTGCTCCCAGTATTGAACACAGTCCGCTACGGATTAAAGCGTGGTCGTCAACGATAAGGACTTTTATCAATCTCTCATTAACCTGCTTTATTAGTGAACCAGTGGTACCTCTACGGTGACCTCGGTACCTTTCCCCGGGACACTGGATATCTCGAATCCAGCGCCTATTGACTCAGCCCTGCCTCTCATCCCAATTAAGCCATGACCCTTGACCTGTGCACCGTCATGGAGATATGGAGCCATGGCAAAGCCACAACCATTGTCGGAAATTTTCACTTGTAATATGTTCTTCAATAACTTCAATTGAACCTTAGCGCTGTTAGCACCGGAGTGCTTCCTAACGTTGACCACAGCTTCCTGGCAGATACGCATTAGCTCAAGCTCAGCGGTAGGCTCCAGCTTAATCTCTCCAATGCCTTCTTCCGCCTGAAAATCAACCTTGATATTTTGAGCGACTTGGCTCAGGTAACTAGCCAGGCGGTTGGAAAATGGTCCGCTGGTGGAGAGGCTAGTCAGCAAGTTCAGAGATTCCGTCGTACCCTCTTGTGCTTTTTCAATCAGCTCCTCCAGTTGCTTGGCTTCGTTCAATACAATACCCATGTCTGATAATCGACGATTCAGAAGCTGGAGTTGCCACCGTAAAGCACTAAGGGTCTGGGAAACTCCGTCATGAAGTTCGCGACCCAGCCTTTGCCGTTCCAGGAGCGTGCTCTCATACCCCATAGTCTGCCTGAGATTCATATTCACCATGTAAGGCAAGGCAGCAGCAAGGCAGACCGCGGTTAGATACATGGATAGCTGACTTAAATCACGCATTGGTAACGCTGAACTGACCAACGGATTCCAAAGGTGAGCCACAATGACATTGGATGCGGTAAGCCCGGCAACCGTGACTGTCATCCGAGTGTCCATAAAAAGCGCGGCTGTCAGCACGGGAGCCAGGGTGTAAAGAAGAAATGGGCTATCAATCCCGCCGGTTGAGTCTGTTGCAAAGGCGCTTATCAAGACATCCATCGCCAGCAGGCTATAGCCGACAATGCCTGGTAGAGCCCAGCGAGTAGGATGCACTACTCTGAGAACAGCGTAAACACCGAGGAGAATAAGCAGGATTATCGGTAACGTCTCAAATTGGTCAGATGAAGCTCCGAAACGCAACAAAACAAGGGCTGCTGCCAACCCGATAAATCGATAAGTAGACAAGATATTTGAAGTACGGTCCTGCCACTTACGTGGTAGATTACTTGCCGATGCCCCCATAACTTCCACCTCTGTGCAACTCGACGACTAACCCTGTTTCTTCAGGGTTTTTGCCTCATCTATCTTCGTAACCAGAGATTCGGCACACTCACGGTCACCACTGATGTCCCAGAAAAGTTCCGGGTCAAGAGAGTAGTCTTATTTGTAAATGCTGGCAGGTTTCTTCTTCATCTGCCCCTGTTGATTGACATCAAGATGGATAACAGCCTGCTTTCTATCTATGCTCATGCTACCATATTCAATCATGATTAGCCAGTGTCAGTCCGAGGGGTTCTGTTTGCATTTGGTTGATTCCGCTGCCATTGCGAGCGCAGCGACGTGGCAATCTCAACGATTCATTCGGATTGCTTCGCCCTTCCGCCGAAGGGCTCGCAATGACAACTATTTAACCACAGCCACCAAAACCGAACAGAACCACTTAAGTTGCTCTAGGAGCAATAGGTCGACCGTGCCTAAGAGAAGTCAATAATCAAGGTCGGCCGCGCTCAGCACAGGTATTACTCAGACACACTCCTAGGCAAGGGGGCGATCGCTTATGACGTTCTCCCCCTGTAGTCCGGCTATCTCCTGTTCCGAAAAACCAAGAAGCTCACCGAGGACATATCTATTATGCTCACCAAGCAGTGGTGCCCCCTTGAATTCCCGTCGGGGTGTTTTTGACATCTTCCAGGGGGGAGCCGCATAGGCACGGACTCCCGTTTCCGGATGGTCGCCAGCAGTAACCCCCTGACTTTGCAGAGTGTGCATCAGCGCCAGGTGGTCATACTGGGCGGTCCATTCCCCGATGTGACGGTCCAGCTCATCCTGGTTGCCCAATCTACTCGTTTGATTCCTGAACTGCTCCTCCCTTGTCCAGGGTGGATTACCCATCGCCTGACATAGCGCCGACCATTCCTCGTTGGAGGCCACCGCTATGGCTATCCATTTGTCTGCTCCCTTACAGGGGTAACAACCGTGGGGGGCCATCGAAGGATGGCGATTACCGAGACGGTCAGGCCAACTGCTGGATTTCATTTGATATCCCAGCACTCTATCTCCTATTCCCATCGTCATACATTCATTCTGTGAAGAATCAATGAATTGACCTTTCCCCGTCCGGCGTCTTTGCCACAACGCCGCCAGAACAACACAAGTCATATGTATCCCTGTCCAGGGGTCTACGATGCAGCTTCCGGCACGCATTGACTCGCCGTCATGGTAACCCATATAGAAGGACAAGCCGCCATGAACTTCGGTAGGACAGCCTCCGGCAACGTAATCCTTGTACGGTCCCGTGGTGCCAAAACCGGGCTGACGAACCATGATGATTCGGGGGTTGACCTCTTTGAGAACAGGGTAATCAAGACCAAAGTTACCCATGACCCGGGTGCTGTAATTGTCTTGCACGACATCGCTTATTTTGACCAGCTTGAGAAATATCTCCTTCCCTTTAGGGTTGTTTAAATCTAAACATAGACTGAGTTTCCCGAGTATCTTCTCGTTAATACGCCCGCTGCGGTTCCAGGGACTTTCTCCGGGGTCTCCATCTGGATAACGTGGCCCTGTTGACAACTGACCTGAAGGTTTGGCCGGCCCCCTTGCCAGGTGATGTTCTATCTTTATCACCTCCGCACCCAAATGTGACAGCATCGAGGTATTAAATGGGCCGGCGGTGGCAAACGAGCAAGCGATAACTCTTATCCCCGTCAGTGGTAGTTTTTCCATCAGCCAACCTCCTTATCGCATAGAACTATATCCATTTTAGATAACACCATCCTGCTTTAGCCGTGCTAGCTCTTGTGGCGTATAACCCAGTTCACCGTGATATATCTCCTTATTATGTTCACCAAGCAGTGGCGCGCGGCTCATCTGCCATTCTGTTTCCGACATATTGGCGAATGCCCCCGGGTAAGCCATCCTGCCAGCCTCAGGGTGGTCCAGCTCCACCCAAAACCCCCGGGCTTCACAGCCGGGGTCTTTCAACAGGTCTTCGGCTGAAGTGCACACGGCAGCCTGACATCTTGCCTGCTGCAAGGCGTTAAATATCTCGTACTTGTCATGCTCCATCAACCAGGGCTGTATAAGAGCGTCTAACTCTTCCCGCAACGCAGCCCTTTGCACTTCAGTTTTGTACTTCGGGTCGAGCAGTTGGGGGAGACCCATCACACTGTGCATTGCCTTTAAGTTCCCGGCGGGGCCAATACCAGCCAGGCAAACTAAGCCATCACGGCACCGGTAGATTTTTCCGGGCCAGCCACCAAAACCACCCTCCCTTTGCATAATACTTCCCAGGTGTGTCCAACGGCTCATGCGATGAGAGTCCAGCACCGCTAAACCCTGCACCACTGAAACATCGACATATTGTCCCTCGCCGGTGTTACCACTGTAGAAGAGTGCTCCCAGGGTAGCCAACAAGGCAAACGTTCCGCCGATGTACTCAGGCAGCCCCTCATAGTTTCTCAAAGGCTCTCGGTCAGGGTCTCCCCCGATAAACGTATGTCCACCCAGGGCATCCAGCACTGCGGAGCTAGACTTGTAATTCCGGTAGGGGCCGGTTTGTCCGAAGGGAGTGACTGAGGTCATCACCAATCCGGGATTTATTTTCTCCAGGCTCTCGTAACCTAACCCCCAGGTCGACATTTGCCCTGGTTTAAAGCTCTCCACCAATATATCTGCCCTTTTCACAAGCTCCTGAAGTATCTCTCGCCCCGCCACTGTCTCCAGATTCAAGGTGATACTTTTCTTATTAACGTTCAGGTGGAGAAAAAGGGCGCTCCTTTCCGGATGAGGGATGTCTTCGGCAAAGGGCCCCACTCTTCTGGATTTGTCCCCCTCGCCAGGCTTCTCCACCTTAATGACCTTAGCCCCAAAGTTACCCAGTAGTCTCGTGCAATAGGGACCAGCGATACCTTCACTCAGGTCCAGCACGGTTACCTCGGCTAAAGCTCGTTCTGCCACAGCACACCTCCTTTTTTGACAAGCACATTCAACGCGTAAAGTTTACAGTTGTCACAGGCCAGTGTTTACCTGCAATCTAAGTACCATTATCAGCGCTGCCCTCTAGCCAGGCTCCTCTTCTGGATACCGCGCGTCGGTATCCACTTTACCCTCCCAGGACAGGATTAACCGAACTGGTTGTAACCTTAATAGTATTGGGAAATCAAACCCAGTGTAACGAATCGTTTTCCTTTCTGTCAATACAAGTGGATGACGCTGAATTAAAGATGTATTATACTGTTCTTGTGCCCTCTGATAACGCTACAGATGATAATGATAGGAATTGTACCTAATTGTACACCATGGTTAAAGGAGAGGGGGCTTAAGGGGGTGAGGTTGGTGGACATGTTTGACTGGCGGTTGGAGCAAGAGAAAGGGAAAGATGCCCCCTTGGCAGCGCGGGTCAGACCGCGCACTCTGGCCGAGTTTGTCGGGCAGGAGCACCTTGTTGGCCAGGGGCGGGTGCTTCGGAAGGCGCTCGAAGCCGGTCAGTTACCCTCAATCATCCTGTGGGGGCCACCGGGTAGCGGTAAAACTACCCTGGCCTATATCATCGCCAGTGCCACCAACTCCCACTTCAGCCCCATCAGCGCCGTCAGTGCCGGTGTGGCTGATTTGCGGCGCATCATCGATGAAGCCAAAGAACGCCGTAAAATGCACCAGCAGAAAACTACCCTCTTTATCGATGAGATTCATCGTTTCAATAAGGCTCAGCAGGATGCCATCCTGCCTTTTGTTGAGGATGGCACCATTACTCTCATCGGCGCCACCACCGAGAATCCGTCATTTGAGGTGACTTCGCCACTTTTATCACGGTGTCAGGTGCTAACGCTAAAGTCGCTGGATGAGAGTGAAATCCGGCTGATTATCGCCAGGGCACGGCAAGATAAAGAAAGAGGTCTGGGCGACCTGAACGTCGAGCTGGATGATGCTGCCCTGAATCATGTTATCAGCATGGCCAAGGGTGATGCGCGTATTGCCCTTAATGCTCTGGAGATAGCCGCCCGGGCGACCCCGCCTGATACGGAAGGGAAGCGCCGTGTTTCGCTGGCGACGATTGAGGATGCCATACAGCACCCGGCCTTGCGCTACGATAAAGCCGGAGACCAGCACTATGACATTATCTCCGCCTTGCATAAATCGCTGCGCGGCTCCGACCCGGATGCGGCGCTCTACTGGCTGGGGCGGATGCTGGAGGCCGGGGAAGACCCGCTCTACATTGCTCGCCGGTTAGTTCGCTTTGCCTCCGAGGACGTTGGCCTGGCTGACCCTCAGGCGCTGGTGGTGGCGATGGCTGCCCAGCAGGCGGTGCATTTCATCGGTATGCCGGAGGGTAATCTGGCTCTGGCCGAGGCCACCGTCTACCTGGCGACCGCTCTCAAAAGCAACTCTCTCTACCAGGCATACTCTGAGATTCAGGAGGAGATTAAGCGGGGACGCGATGAGCCGGTGCCACTCCACCTGCGCAATGCGGTGACCCGGCTGATGAAAGATATTGGCTATGGTCAGGGGTATCAATATGCCCACAACTACCCCGGCCACTTTACCGAGCAAACGAACCTGCCTGAATCACTCCAGGGTAAACAGTTCTACTTCCCCGGTGACCGGGGGTATGAAAAAGAGATTGTTGCCCGGCTCAAGGCGTGGTGGGGTAAGAAAAAACTCAGCGAAAGCGAAAGGCAAGGCTAGAACTTAGCCCTCAGTCAGGTCTATTTGGAGAGCATTCAGTAACCTACTCTCCCCTTAACCAGGGGAGAGGGATTAAGGGTGAGGGGTTATTAAAGGCTATAATCAGTCAGAATTATTGGCCTATTTTGACGGGGCAACTCTTTCCTGGTATTTCCGTTTCTCTTCTTGATACCAGTTGACGTGTTCCGCCAGCATGTCTCTAATGGGCAGATGGTAGGGGCACCTTGTTTCACACTCGCCACACTCGATGCAGTCCGCGGCCTTTGCTATGCCCTCGGCCATCTCCCCGGAAAAGAGGCGCTCTGTGGGCAGGCGCCGGGCGAAACTCCGGCTGGTTATCACACGCGATATCGGTATAGCTTGATTACAAGGCTGGCAATATTCGCAACGGTGACAGAAACTGGTGCCCAGTTCGGCTCGGATACGTTGCATTGTCTGTTCTTCTGCTTTGCTCAATTGATGCGTCCCATTGAGTAACTGCACAATCTCCTCAATCTCGGCTATTTTCTCGATACCCGGAATCATCAGCACGTCGGGAAACTGCAGGAGGTACTTTACCGCAACGGGAATGTTGTCAATCATGCCTCCACCGAAAGGCTTCATGGCAATAAAACCGACATCGTGCTCTCTGGCCAGCGGCAAAAGCTCGTCAGCTACCTCTTGTGTCATGAAGTTAAAACCAAACATGATGGTTTCAAAGCGGTCTGATTTTATGGCCTTTTTAGCGACATCTATCTGGTGCGAACTAATGCCGATATGGCGAATAACCCCCCGTTTTTTGGCTTCTTCCAGAATCGCCATGGGTCCATTGGCATCAAGCACCATGTCCAAGTCCCTGGTATCACTGACGCCGTGGAACTGGTAGAGGTCAATGTATTCCACCCCGAGGAGCTTCAGACTCTGGTTAAGGTGCCGTTCGATGCCGTCACGAGTTCGCGAATGGGATTTAGTGGCAATGAAGAGGCCGTCCCGCCGGCCAGCAATCGCCTGACCGACGCGCCCTTCACTGGTGGTGTAACCATTAGCGGTGTCGATAAAGGTAATGCCCAGCTCCAAGCACCTTCTGACTACAGCCACTGCCTCAGTGGTGGTAAGCCTCTGGATAGGGATACTACCTAAGCCCACACGGGATACCATCATGTTGGTTTTGCCCAGTCTTATCGTCTCCATAATCCTTCTTTCTTCTATTTGATTGCGTTTTTCATAGCTTCGTAGAATTCTTCAGGCTCTTTATCTATGGATAACCTCTCCATAGGGCACATATCTTGCCCGTCCGGTCTTTGAATGGAGGGCACAATCTGGCTGAGGTGGTACCTAATGTCATAATCCGTTAATGTCTTAATCGCCAGTTGACTGCCGAGCGGACTGTAGACTTCCCGTCCGCCCGCCTTGACCGAGAGCAAAGCCGCTGCATTACCCATTATCTTATCGAAAATTACGGTTGTCTGCTGGCAAGGGGCAAACCGGTCGATGTATTCGAGCAGGGGGAGCAGCCGGTCTCTATCTGATGAATAAATCAGTTTAGCCTCCCGGTATACCCGCAGGGTGTCACAGCTTGCTACGAATTCATCGAACAAAAGTGTGTACATCTTTTTTCTCTTTGGGGCACTTCTCCGGCAAGGCAGGATTTGACGGACAGCCTGCTTTTGAGCTATTACTTATTATCTTTTACTTTAGCTGCTCACCGCATCGGCTGTCAAGTTGGAGGAGAGCTTGTTTGTTGACCTCACCCCCTTAATCCCCCTCTCCTGGAAGGGGTCTTATATCAAATGTCATTCTGAGGAGCGAAGCGACGAAGAATCTGGGCGTGGGGTCAGCAGTGAGCCAATGGTACCCACCACCCCGAGACCCTTCGCTACGCTCAGGGTGACAGGGAGGAAATCACTTTTGATACAAAGCCCCTGGGAGGAGAGGGGAAAATAGAGAAAGAGGGGCTTCGCCCCTCTTAAACACTCGGTCCAGAAAGGGAAGGGTGTCCTTCCAGTAATATAAGGATAGGTTTCCCAACGACCTTAAGAGATGCGGTAAATATTGATAAGGAGGATAGTATGGACAATCTCGAAATTTGCTACCTGTCGCTGGTGGAGATGGCGGCGGCAATCAAGACGAAGCGGCTCTCTCCGGTAGAGATAGTGGATGCTATCCTGTGGCGCATCGAGCGGCTGAATCCCACGGTCAATGCCTATTGTACGCTGGTTGCTGAAAGCGCCCGGAAACAAGCCAGGGAAGCCGAGACCAAGGTGATGCAGAGGGGTGAGCTTGGGCCTCTTCATGGTGTGCCGGTATCCATTAAGGACTTGATATTTACCAAGGGCATTCGCACCACCGGTGGCTCTAAAATACATGAGAACTTTATCCCGCAAGATGATGCCATCGTGGTGGAGCGGTTAAAAGCCGCCGGAGCCATTATTATCGGCAAGACAAATACTCCTGAGTTTGGCTGGGTAGCAGTCACGGAAAATCAGCTTTTTGGTGCCACGCTTAATCCGTGGAATCTGGAGCTTACCCCGGGAGGTTCCAGTGGTGGGGCAGCCGCCTCAGTGGCTCTGGGTATGTGCTCACTGGGTATCGGTACGGATGGGGGTGGCTCGATACGCATTCCCAGCAGTTTCTGCGGTGTCTTCGGCTTTAAGCCAACCTTTGGCCGGGTGCCTCAATACTCGGGCTTCCCGGGCTGGGAAACAGTGTCCCATACCGGGCCGATTACCCGTACCGTCCGGGATGCGGCTCTGGCCATGGAGGTCATCGCCGGCAGGGATGACCGGGATTGTCTGTCTCTACCTGAGACCGGGCTGAGCTACCTGTCCTATCTCAAGGGTGACCTCAAGGGATTAAAAATCGCCTGGAGTGAAAATCTGGGCTATGCTGTGGTCGACCCCGTGGTTCGGGAGATAACCAAAGCTGCCGTCAACGTCTTTGCGACTTTAGGCGGTACCGTAGAGGAGGCTAACCCCTCGGTTAAGAGTCCGGAGATACCCTTCACCACTATCATCGGTTGTGGGCTGGCAACAGTCCTGGGAAACAAGATGGCACAGATTGATACCCGGCTGGCTCGTTTTATCGAGCGGAACAAGGACAAAGCAGCCACGGAGTACATCAGCGCCTGCCTGGAACGATTTGAGTACTGGAACGGAATCCGCCCCTTTTTCGATAAGTATGACCTGTTGCTGACGCCCACTGTAGCTGTACCGCCCTTTCAGGTTGGTCAACTGGGCGTGAGAGAAATTGCCGGGATGAAGGTCTCTCCTATTGGCTGGCTCGCCTTCACCTATCCGTTTAACCTGACCGGGCAGCCGGCAGCTTCAGTCCCTTGTGGCTGGACAGGGGATGGTTTGCCGGTTGGCCTGCAGATTGTTGGCCGGCGCTTTGATGATGTCACCGTCCTCCGAGCGGCGGCCGCTTTTGAGCAGGTGTCACCGTGGGCCGGCAGGAGACCGATACTGGAGTAGGCAGTCTTGAAAATAAAGGGGCAAAAAATAGTGGAGAGCACGGTTAAGTGCTCTCCACTCTGATTTCAGTCTACGAGCCTAACTCACAGGCGGTGTTCACTACCGCAGCAGGCCTCTCTTCACCTGAGAATGGCCTCCAAATATCTTACCAAGTCAGGCTCGGGTTCTGCCCGCCCTGCCTTCCGACAGGGCATAAACTATCAACCTGTCTGACCATCAGTAATGCTTGAAGCTTCATGATACACCTCCCGAAGCGAGCCCCGGTGGCCACACGCTGCTTCTATACTAGATTAAAGCACATCTTCTTCAACTTGTCAAGTACGGTAGGCGCAGTACGGTACGCGCATTGTGAGTTACCCCTGATAGTAATTTATCCCATCAGGTGATATGATAATAGTCTAGTTTAAGAAGACAAGCGCCGGCGATTCTTACCGGGGAGAGTGAAATGCCCTACGGATATGAAATAAATGATTTGGCCAAGGAAGAATCCTGGCGCATGTTCCGCATCATGGGCGAGCTGGTCGAGGGTTTTGACAAGCTTTCAGGTATCGAGCCGGCAGTCGCCATATACGGTTCCGCCCGGGCTGGTCCGGAAGATGAGGTCTATGCCAGGACCGAAGAAATAGCCTACCGGCTGGGGCAGTTGGGTTTCTCCATCATCACTGGTGGTGGGCCAGGAGTGATGGAAGCCGCCAATCATGGGGCACTTAAAGCCGGCGTAGCGTCAATCGGACTGAATATTGAGCTTCCTGAGGAGCAGATTTGTAACCCTTATACGACAAAGTCGATAACCTTTCATCACTTCTTTATTCGCAAGGTGATGCTGGTAAAGTATGCGACTGCCTTTCTTATTATGCCCGGTGGTTTAGGCACGCTCGATGAGCTAACCGAGGTACTAACCCTGATGCAGACTCACAAGATAAGACCCTTACCGGTGGTGTTGTTTGACAGCCAGTACTGGAAAGGGTTTCTCGATTGGCTGAGAAGTACTGTATTGTCCAGGAAGTTGATATCCGAAGAGGACTTCGACTTGCTGAGAGTTTGCGACCGCGTTGATGAGGTGATTGAGGCGGTGCAAAAATGGTATCTGAGGCAGGAAATTATCGGCAGGAAGGCGTTACTCAAGTGAGGAAACCGTGAACCAGGATAAAGCCCGGCGTCATGTCAAAATAGTCTGTACCCTGGGTCCAGCGAGCAATTCTCCGGAAGCTATTGAGCGGATTCTGAAGGCCGGTATGAATGTGACCCGTCTTAACCTGAACTATGGCACCCTTGAGGAGCACCGCCAACTTATCACCCGGGTTCGCTCGCTAAGCCAAAAGCTCAAGATGCCCACCGGTATCCTGCTTGACCTCCCCGGACTAAAACACCAGACGGGGGATATGAAGGCTGTCTTCGGCCCGCACCTGGAGTTTGCCCTTTCCCAGAATGTCGACTTCATTGCCCTCTCTTTCATCTCCTCCGCCCAACAGGTAACAACGGTTAAAGAACTGCTGCGAGAAATGGGGGCCAATATCCCGGTCATCGTGAAGATAGAGCAGGCAGCGGCTCTTGCGGATGCCAGCGCCATACTGGATGCCAGCGATGGTATCATGGTTGCCCGGGGAGACCTGGCCCAGGAGATAAGTATCGAGAAGGTACCGCTGGCACAAAAATACCTCATACGGGAAGCTAATTATCGAGGCAAGCCAGTTATCACCGCCACCCAGATGCTGGAATCGATGGTGCAGGCGCCTACCCCCACCCGCGCCGAGGCGACGGATGTGGCTAATGCCGTTCTCGACGGCAGCGATGCCTTGATGCTTTCTGAAGAAACCGCTATCGGTAGCTATCCGACGGAAGCGGTGGGCATGATGGCGAAAATAGCTCTGGAAGCGGAAACTGCCTTCCCTTACGAGCGGATATTACATGAAAGATGGCCGGATATGCCGGCTGAAGTCAACGATGCCACTGCCAGAGCTGCCTGCCAGATAGCCTCCCAGGTGCAGGCCAGAGCCATTATCGCTCTTACCAATGGTGGCACCACGGCTCTGCGAGTCGCCAAGTACCGGCCATGTCAGCCCGTTCTGGCAGTAACCACCTCGGACAACATCGTGCGACGCCTGTCCCTGGTTTGGGGAGTTCTCCCGGTCAAAAAGCCGGAGCCGGCCAATCTGGAAGAGGTTTTCGAGCTGGCCAGAGAGGTTACCCTCGAAACAAATATCGCCAGCACGGGTGACCTCGTCGTGATTACGGCTGGGTTGCCATTAGCCATGGCAGGAAGCACCAACCTGGTTAAGGTACATCGTGTCTAAGCGGCTCAAAGCCAGTCCTAAAGAGAGTCAGCCATTTTATCTGATTAAACGACCTTCGAATTGATTCAACCTTTAACCCGGAGATTGTTTACTAACCTAATTCCCCGCCTGCCAAAGTCTCTCGCCTGCCAAAGAACTTGTTGGGCGAGTAGGTGTTCGGCGGGCAGGTCTAACCCCTTCCCTTACCAAGGGCTTTGTATCAAAAGTGATTTCCTCCATGTCACCCTGAGCGTAGCGAAGGGTCTTGGGGTGGTGGGAACCATTGGCTCACTGCCGACCCCACGCCCAGATTCTTCGTCGCTTCGCTCCTCAGAATGACATTTGATACAAGACCCTTCCCTTACGAAGGGGAGAGGGATAAAGGGTGAAGGGTTAATAAACTTAGCAAACAATCTTTAACCCGTGAATTTGACAAAGTTACGCTGACAGGGTAAACTTTAATAATAAAATATGAGATAACTCTGGCCGTTTTCTAGCAGAATGGAAGTTGTGAAGGGTACCAACGCTTTTCTTAGAGTCAGATAGGAGCTGGTACCCTGCTGCGTTTTAAGCTGAGGCATTATGCCTGGCTTATGGCAAAGGGAGAACGGTTTGTATCAATTATACTATAGGAGGACAGAGATGAGAGTAGCCAAGCAAGTCAACTTGTTAGTCGCACTGGGGTTAAGTCTTGCCTTGTTGGTATCTGGCTGCGCCCAGGCGACACCAGCACCAGTACCTGCTCCTGCCCCGGGCCCAGCTCCAGCACCAGCACCCACTCCTGCCCCGACTCCAGCACCAACACCCAAGCCCACCCCGGCTCCAACCGGGCCCTACGGGGAGCTGAGGCTAGCCCTGAGCTCGCTGTACGGGGAGAAGTTTGACCCGGTATTAAACACCACCGGGCCCCGCAAAATGTATCTAAGCCCCTATCTTGATACCCTCATCGCCACCGGACAGAATGGTGAGCTTCTGCCGGGGGTTCTGGAAAAGTGGGAGATGGCAGCCGATGGTCTATCCTGGACTTTTTCCGTCCGCAAAGGGATTAAATTCCATAACGGTGATGCCCTTACCGCAAAAGACGTGAAATTTGGCCTCGACCGGTACGCCAGCAAAGAATCGGTCTATGCCTGTATATCCGCGTCTACCGAACGTCTCGAAGTGGTCAATGACTATACCGTTCGTGTTATCACCAAGGGCCCGCAGCCCTTCTACTATGACTTTCTGGCTCAGGCGGGAGGTAGCTATGCCGCCGAGGTGATACCGAAGGACTATTATGAGCGGGTTGGGGCGGAAGGCTTCCAGCGCCAGCCGGTGGCGAGCGGCCCCTTTAAATTCGCCCGCCATGTTCCCGGAGATACGATTGAATACGCCGCCGTGGACAATCACTGGCGGAAGACCCCCGCGTTTAGAAAGCTATCTGAAATTCTGATACCGGAGATGACGACGCGGGTGGCAATGTTAAAGACGGGAGCAATAGATGCTACTGACATCGGCGTGGACGAGGCGGCTGGCCTGCAAGCAGCCGGTTTCAGGATAGTCAAAGGAGGGAGCAGCCAGGGTCCTGTGGTCAACTTCGTTGGCTCCTACGAGCCAGGGGCGGGCCCAATCGGCGATGTCCGGGTGAGGCAGGCGCTTTCGCTGGCAATTAATCGTGAGGAAATCGGGGCGACCTACTTCCATGGCCAGGCTCTTCCGGCCACGCATAATGGTATTGGCCCGCTTTCCGGGGACCTCGATATCCCTTACTGGATGGACTACTCGGCCAAGATGTACCGCTATGACCCCGTGGAGGCAAAGCGGCTGCTCAAAGAGGCCGGCTATGCGGATGGGTTCAATATCAAGTTCTATAGTATGGTGGTCTCCGGCAGTCCTTTCTTACCGGCACTGGTGGAGATAATACAGGGCTACTGGATAAAGGTAGGGGTCAAAGCCCAGATAATTCCCATTGATACCGCTAGCTTTTACACCTTCCGTAACCCGGTGAAGACACCCACCTCGCCGGCGATTGGAACGGCTTCCATCTACCGCTTCGGTGGTGATGGCTATGCCAATACGGGGCTCCAATCTTTCTATAATCCCTACTATAGCACTGACCTCTTCGGTCATCTCAGCAAAGCCTTTCCCGAGGTAGACCAGCTCATCGATGCCAGCCAGCGCGAGGTTGACCCGGTGAAGAGAAAGGAACTCGTAGAGAAAGTCATGAAAATAACCGCTGATACCTGGGTGCGGTTAAGCGTTCTCCGTGTCCCGTCGCTAGCTGCTATCGGCCCTAATGTAGACCTTGACGATATGCCCCAGGGCATTTACCAGCTACCGGCGGTAGCTCACCTGTTCCGGCACCGGAAATAGTGAGATAAAAAGGCCGATACTCTTAAATAATATAGAGAGGCTGGGGGTATCCCCAGCCTCTCTTTTTAAGCACGGGCAGCGTAGAAGCAAAGTAACCGGTAACGATTAAGAAGGATAAGGCACCGCTTGCTACTACTCAGTTGCATAAATCAGCGTACTATCGTACTCATCTATACTCAGAGCATGGCTGGAAAAGCAACACCGGTAATTCTTACTGAACAGGAACAGAACGAATTGGAGGTATGGGGGCGTAAGCCGAC
>JAENIS010000003.1 GCA_016844285.1 Dehalococcoidales bacterium | reverse complement strand
ATTGCCACACTCTGGGCATCCAGAACTGCTTCCAGTCCGAAGAAAGGTACGTAATTGCTGGCGGAGCCGAGAATGTAGGTGAAATTGGCTTGGGCATTTGCCTGGCTGGTGCCGACCCCGCGCTGGAGCTTAACGCCGACATACTCATCAAGGTCACCGTTGCCGCCGCCATTGTTGCCAGGCACGGCATTCTCGATTTCATTCTGACTGACATCGCTGAAAGTGACGGCAGAGGTGATGACCAACGGCCCGCTGATACTGCCATTATTTACCAGCACCCAGGTAATGCTGCCTGATTCTCCGGGAAGCAGTTTCTGAAAGGTTACATTACCGTTAGCGCCGTCACCACCGGGCGTCACCGTATACTTCCCAGCGGGGCCCGTCCCGCTGGTGGTGGGACTCAAGTCCAGGGTGCCCGCGAGCAGGATATCGCTGGAACTCCTTTCAACATCACTGAAATAAGTCCAGACGCCCCCGGTGACCATGCTGATAGTCAACAGAGAAACTATGGTCAGCCCCAGTATTTTCTTCATCCCCACACCCCTGCTCCCTTTTTGGTGCTCCGGAGGCTGAGGCTTCTATTGGCCTCAGCCTCCCTTCAACCAGCATTTCGGCATATCCTACTGGATTCCGGTAAGGGTTGCGGTAATGTTCGCCGAATCACCCTGGCATCCATTGCTCGCCGTCGTATCAAATGTCCATACGATGTTGAGTCCTTTTTCTATTCCATTAGCCAGGGAACCGAGAAGGGTATTTGAAGTTGCCAAGTCCTCCAGTGTTTGATTCACCAATGCCGGGACAGAAACACCACCCCACGTTGCCGTGGTTATCTTAATCATCTTTTCAAGCTTGTCCGTATTTGCCGTTCCATTCCAGCTGCTAACCGAAGTTGGAGTGCCATTAGTTATGCTATATGCGAAAGTGATATTGACCGTGCTCATGTCTATAGTGCCCGTGTTGGCAGCATAGAGAGTGGCATTCGCGGTATTGCCGGGCTTCCAGCCGGAGGGGGTAGTCCATGTCCCGGTAGAGCTACCTGTCTGGGTCCCGTTGGCACTGTTTGCCAGACCAAGATTCAACGTTCCAGCCGTCAAGATATTACCACTGGAGGTCTCAACATCGTTGAAGTAAGCCCACGTGCCACCACCAACCAGCCCCATCACCAGTAGGGCAACCACTCCTAAACCAAGTATTTTTTTCATCCTTTTTCCTCCTTTATTTTCCTTCTGCGTTTGTTTCTATCGCGTCTTCTTCTGTTTGGAAATAGGATTCACCTCCGACTCTATGGAACCTTGATATGCTTCATTAAGTGACTTTATCAATACATCACGGATGTTTTTATCTGAGGTCTTTCGTGATTCGCTACGTGTCTCCTTCAATACACTCCGGAGATGAGCATCAGCCTCATTATTCTTTGGAGTTTTCTCTACATCGCTGAACGCCTCCTTCAATATGTCCCGACATAGCCAGCCAACGAGCACTACGGTTGGAACAATAATCGCCAAGAACCATCCAAGCTTCGTCCGGATGAAATTAAGCGCAAAACCGATAAATGGTATCTTGAACAGGTACGTGCCCTTCACATCAGACAGGGTTACCAGCCATGGGTCAGGGTGCTCAAGCGCATCGCCTTGCATCACGAGTTTACCGTTATTAACTGATACCACCCGGTGTGTTATCAGCTCATCACCACGCTGGTAAGTAACAATCATTCCTGGTTTGATACTGCCATTTATCGGCCCGTTAATGATGACATCACCCATTCTGACGGCTGGAGTCATACTCCCGCTTCTGACCAGCTTAAGGCTATAGCCTGGTGTAAGATAGATGAAACCCAGACCAGCAATAAACAGAATCAGTACTGAGGTAATCACCCAACCAAGAAATTTTATTTTCTTAGCCACTTATTCAAACCTGGTTTCATGCTTTACAATTTAAGTATACGCCACCGCAATTACAGCGTGATTAAATTTGGGCCAGAAAAATTACAATAGTATTACAGTACGATTAAGGTGATATAACAATTTGTGAAAAGCTAGAGTCACGCCAGGTGTGGTTATTGCTGCTCCGTGAAAATAGGGGAATATTCTGACTCACCGGCAAGATTCAGTCGGATGCCCATCCCTCTGACCCCCTTCCCACCGGGAAGGGGGAGCTAGTGATAGTCTCATTATAGAATGGACTCAGGACATGGGTGACGCTATTCAAATAGAAGCATGTCATTCTGGCGAAGGCCAGAATCCAGATACTACCCTACCCCTGGATTCCAGCCTGCGCTGGAATGACGGTGGGGTTAAGGGATTGAGGTCATCCGCAAGTGGTAATGTGTGCTGAAGCGGTCATTGGCTAATTAACCAGACAGGACACTAGCCTTCTTTTACCAAGAAGTATCCCACGCCAGACCTAGTCAGGATAACTTGAGGATTATCAGGGTCTTTTTCAATTTTCTGTCTCAGACGCCGGATATAAACCCTGAGACTATTGACGGAATCCGGATAATCGCTACCCCACACCGTTTCGGCAAGCTCTGAGTATGCCGCTATTTGTCCCGCTTTCTTAATGAGACACCCGAGAATAGAAGCCTCAGTTTGGGTAATAATTATCTTGATTTGGCCATAAAGCAGCTGTCTTGTGGCAGGGTCAAAGCTCAACCGTCCATAAGTTAAAGGTTGTTCTTTAATTGAAGAGCCAGTTCTGCGGGTTAAAGCCTGCACGCGTGACATAAGCTCCAGCTGCCGGAAAGGTTTAGTCATATAGTCATCTGCTCCCCATTCCAAGCCCTTCACCACGTCAGACTCCTCTCCTCTTACGGTCAGAATGATGATGGGAACATCAGAAAACGTGCGAATCTGCTTCAAAACGTCAAAACCTGAAATATCAGGAAGCCCCAGGTCAAGAATGACAATGTCAGGATTCTCACTTTCAACCAGTGCTACCCCCTTCTCTCCCATATGGGTATAGACCGATTTGACATCGGGCCAGCGTATTTCAAACGCCACGGTGAGTACCTCGACAATCTCCGGCTCGTCCTCAATAATGAGAATTTTCACGACTTTTCTCCCGGCTTGATTTCTGCATTTTGCTACTTAGCTACTGCCAATGGCAGTGAAAAGCTGAAGGTACTACCTTTACCTCTCTCGCTCCTCACCCATATCTGTCCTCCATGCAGTTCCACAAATCTCTTTGCCAGCACTAGCCCCAACCCTAGTCCGCTGAGTCGCTGTCTATCATCTTCAACCCGATGATACGGGTTAAACAGGTCTTCCTGCTGTGCCTTGCTTAAGCCAGGACCCGTATCGCTAACGGATACAACCAGATTAGTAGTATCTTGCTGTGCGCTCAAGGTAATCTCTCCCCCTGCCGGAGTAAATTTAAACGCATTGTTAAATAGATTCAGTATCACCTGCCGTATACGGTCTCTATCAGCCTGAACCATCGGGAGCGATGGTGGTATCTTGAGAGCTACAGACTGTCGGTTACGCGACCCTACCAGTATCATTTCATTGGCTATCTCTTCCAGTAGTACGGTGGGGTCCATAGGCTCAGGATTGATGCGGAGGATATCCAGTTCGCTCCTGGCCAGGTCAAGGAGTTCATCAATCGTGCGATTCAGATTGGCGGCACTACGACTAATGCTACCCAATAGGCTGGCATGGTGAGTTTCTTTTACTTGTTCCAGCAGCAGCTCAGTCGCCGCAATGATGGGAGTAATCGGCGTTTTCAACTCATGCACCAACGCTCTGGTATATTCCATTCTCTTCGCTATTTCGGCCTGCAGTTCTTGTCTTGCCGCACTTTCCTTTTGATAGAGCCGGTGCAGGATTTCAGCGGCTTCCTTACGCTCGGTAATGTCGCGTGCTGCTGACAGAATCTGGTGAGGTTGTCCATCAGCTTTACGGATGGTACTAACCCGGATTTCAACGGGAACTATGGAACCATCTTTACGGTACATCTCAAGTTCCATTGTTTTCGACCGGAGCAAGTCATTCTGTTCTCCCCACCCCATAGCCATCTCTTCGGTTAGATTCTTCGAGATAATTTCAACCGAGTCCGGAGTAAATGCTTCCTCCATCTTCCTGGCCATAGCTTCCTCAATGCTAAAACCCAACAGGTGTGTTACCGAGGGACTAATGTAGGTTAACCGGTTAGGTGTATCAATATCTGCCGTCCAAATGACATCAGATGCGTTCTCGGCAAGCAAGCGGTAGCGCTCTTCACGCTTACGCAACTCAACGGCGGACTTACGTAACGCCGCGAGCATTCCATTGATACTTACGCTTATTAACGACATCTCATCATGTCCTGAAACAGGTAGGTGCACTTCGGTATCATCGATTGTCGTAATTCTTTTGAGACTATCCACAATAATGGCAAACCGCGAGATAATTTGCTTTTGCACAATTAAGCTGGCCACCGCACCAGCCACCAGTGCAATAACCAATATCGCCAGTATGTGATAAGCAATGGCGGTTTGACCTAGCAGGTAGGCATCTCTAGGTATAACGACTTTTAATATGAGAATGGGGTTTCCACGGATGTCATTAAGCAACGTGTATCCCGCTATCTCCTGTGTGCTCAGCGTCTGAACAAAAATTGGCGTTCCTGCGGACAAAGAGTGCCGTGCTTCCTGAAGGTCAGAATCTAACACATCATCGGTACGAACGAGAGTAATATTAGAAAGCGTTAATTGAGCAAGATGACTTAGTTCCGTAGAATCGAGGTAGTGCCCAAAGATAAGCATACCGCGGGATGGTCCGGTGGAATCACTCTTCAAGATTGGCTGCGAGGCAATCATCATTGGGCCTTCATTAAGAAGCACAATTCCTGAAATATCGCTCTTTGCGTCCGAGCCATTCCCTAAAAGGTAGGTACGAGATGCGTTATCGAGCAATTGTGCCGATAGTGGCACTTCTTTCCCATTGTCCAGGTCAAAACCCTTACCGAAAACGACCCGCCCGGAGGAATTGACAAACAGCATCAGGTTGAGCTTATTATGGATAAAACTGCTATCAACGAGATTCACCCGAATATACTCATCACTAGCACTTTCAATAAAGGCGTAGGTATCATCCCACACCGCCCAGTCGGCATTAGTAGCTTCTAATTCTGAAACGGTTTCAGACAAAATACCCAGCACACGTTGGGTACTCTTCTCAGTTTCGTAACGCTCAATGCGTAAGAGACCACCCACCAGGATGAGCCGTGAAGTAGTATATATCGCGGTCACTACGGCTATCAGGGCGACACAAATGATTAGTATCGCTTTGCTTTGTAGTGACATACATTTATCCCCTGATAAATAATAGCACCTATTCGAGCTATAAGGGATTGCATCCCTGTGATTAGACGGTAAGAGTTAGAGAGTCTAGCGTGGTAATCCACTATTCTCCTGAATAAGAGCTAACTTCTCAAAGTCATTCGGTGAGCGGGGGCCAGGCGCCGAATGAAGTCTCTTCTAAATTATAGACCTCTTCGATGAAATAAGGAAGCCTGGTTACTACGCCACCGCAAGTCTCATACTCACACCAGATGGAATCAGCAACTTGCCGCACTTGGGAAACGAAAATAGCCGTCGAGCCAAATTCGTACCCCTTTTTGCTTTAATACTTTAGAGGAAAACAATGAAGCAGTCGGCAAGTAAACAACCGCAACGCAAATCGCAATCATTAGTAGCTATAGTAATGTATCAACTGCCGCAGGTCCCTGTGGAACCCGAACCTTTTGCTACCTCGATGCAGCAGATGTTCAAAGAGAGAATTACGGCCCACTCTATAGATACGCATGTGTTTAAAGATGCTCTACCGGAAATTCGGTTGAGCAAGTTTATGAGGAAAAATCAACTAAAGCGGAAATTAGCTCATTTCCTGCAACTCCAAGAACAAGACAATAAAGACCAGAAGGAGTAGCAGAACGAAAATTAGTCGTCAATCATAACAGACTAGTATCGAGCCGGGGGATAGGTTACTAAACAACCTCATACTTTGACACTGCTTCTGTTCTTGGGATATTATCAGGTGTGAGGGAAAGACCCATGATAAATAGCGTGAAAGAGGCTGCTTAACAAGGAGGACGTGCATGGATAATCTGTCACTCCCGTTCGAGTCCAGGTATCTGCCACTGAGGAAGCTCCATGATGAGTATCGACGGTCGATGGAGGACACGGAGCAGTTCTGGGCGGAACAGGCGCGTCAGCTAGATTGGTTCAAGACCTGGGACAAGGTACTCGAATGGGACCCGCCCTTTGCCCGGTGGTTTGTCGGCGGGCAGCTAAACGCATCACACCTGTGCGTCGACCGCCATGCCAAGAGCTGGCGGAGGAGTAAGGTGGCCATATATTGGGAAGGTGAGTCCGGAGATAGCCGTGTACTGAGCTATTCCACCCTTTATAGTGAGGTCAACCGCTTCTCTGCCGTGTTGAAAAAGTGCGGCGTGGGTAAGGGAGACCGGGTTGCCCTGTATCTACCGATGATACCGGAGCTGCCTATTTTCATGCTGGCTTGTGCCCGGATTGGCGCTATCCATACCGTCATCTTCTCCGGTCTTAGCGCCAAGGCCCTGGCCGACCGGGTTAATGACGTGCAAGCGAAGCTACTCGTCACCGCCGACGGCGGATTCAGGAGAGGTAAGGTTATCCCCTTAAAAGCGGCTGCCGACGAAGCTCTGGCAATGTGTCCGTCCGTGGAAAAGATGGTCGTTGTCAGGAGAGCTAATATCCCGGTCACCATGAAACCTCCCCGGGACCTCTGGCTGGATGACCTGGTGGATGAGGAAACACCCTTTGTCCCCCCCGAACCGGTAGAATCAAATCATCCGCTCTACATTCTCTACACTTCGGGGACGACGGGTAAACCAAAGGGTATCGTGCATAGCACCGGCGGCTATCTGGTGCACAACTATTGCGCCTATAAGTGGGTTTTTAACATTAAAGAAGAATCAGTCTACTGGTGCTCGGCGGATGTCGGCTGGGTTACCGGTCACAGCTGTATCGTCTACGCGCCACTGATGCACGGGGCAGCCATTGTTCTCTATGAAGGTGCCCCTGATTATCCCAGCGTTGACCGGTGGTGGCACATTATTGATAAGTATGGGGTTACCGCATTCTACACCTCGCCCACCGCGATAAGGATGTTTATGGGCTATGGTGAAAAGTGGCTCAGCAAACACAACCTGAGCAGTCTGGAACTGCTGGGTAGCGTCGGGGAGCCAATCAACCCTGAAGCCTGGCGGTGGTTTTACCAGCATATCGGCGGGGAGAAGTGCCCCATCGTCGACACCTGGTGGCAGACCGAGACCGGTGCCATTATGATATCGCCGGCTCCAGGTATAGAGTGCGTCCCTCTTAAGCCAGGTTCAGCTACCCTGCCACTTCCCGGCGTCGAGGCTGAGGTGGTTGATGATGAGGGCAAGCCGGTACCGCCGGAGACCAGAGGACTGCTGGTGATAAAGAGACCATGGCCGGGGATGCTCCTGGGTATATACGGCAACCCGGAGCGCTACCGCGAGGCTTATTGGACGCGCTTCCCCGGCATCTACTACAGTGGAGACTATGCCGTCAAGGACAAAGACGGCTACTTCTGGGTGCTGGGCAGGGCTGACGAAGTCCTGAAGATTGCCGGGCACAGAATGGGCACCGCCGAACTGGAAGATGCGGCCGCCTCCTACCCTGATGTCGCTGAGGCGGCGGTCGTCGGCAAATCTGACCCGGTAAAGGGAGTGAGCATCGTCATTTTCGTCAAGCTAAAGGACGAGATAAAACCAAATCAGAACCTGAAACAGGACCTGACCAATCACATGCGAAAGGTAGTCGGGCCGATAGCCACGCCTGACTCGATTTACTTTGTGAGTAAGCTGCCCAAGACCAGAAGCGGTAAGATTATGCGGCGGGTCTTGAAAGCCGTGGCCGAAAATACCAGCCTGGGTGACCTTTCGACACTGGAAGATGAAGCGGCGGTAGCGGAGTTGGTGCGGGAGTATCATGACCTCAAACAAGCCGCGGAATGAGGGTAAGCAGCCCCCGGTAATATCAGGGAGTATGCCCGCTACATGAGGAGAAGAAACAATGAAGAAGTATTTTGTCGCCGGCAGTAAGTCTAGCAGCCGGTTAGCGGTGCTAACACTGGTCTTAGTGTTACTTGTCACCGGGTTTAGTTTATCCTGCCAAGCGAAGGCTCAAACACCAACACCTATACCCATACCAACGCCAGCGCCGGCGCCGACTCCCACACCCACGCCAGTACCAGTGCCAGTACCTGCACCAGCACCCATACCTGCACCCATACCTGCACCCACACCAACTCCTACACCAACTCCTACACCCACACCTACGCCCACACCGGTACCGACGCCGGCACCACCGGAAACATCCCCTGGTGCCCAAATCGTTATTGATAGCTTCGCCTTTCTCCCGGCCACGATTACAGTTAGTGTGGGTACTACCGTCACCTGGCGTAACGACGACTCAACATCTCACACGGTAACCGCTCAGGGTAACCTGTTTGAGAGTGGGGCATTGTCTCGTGGTGCTTCCTTTAGCTATACCTTCAGGCAGAGCGGTACCTTCGAATACCACTGCACCCCCCATCCATCAATGACGGGAAAAGTTGTTGTGCAGTAAAACATGTTTTGGGACTACTGGTCAATGGAGGTGAAATAGCTATGCCTAGTTTATTGCTAGTAACCAGACTGATTATTATTCTGGGCGTTATCAACCTGGTGACCGGGCTAATGATATTTCTCTCCTGCCGCTGCCTTGCCGGAGCCAAAATAGGTAAATGGCTGATGAAATACCAGACGTATCGGAGCTTCTATAAATACCATTGCTTGCTATGGAAAATATTCTGGCCTTCAGTGATGATACACGCTATCATGGTCATGATATTTCTCGGTTGGCCCAACTGAACACTCTTTAGCCAGAGTACGGAGGTAACCAATGTCGCTTGGAATCAACTTTATGGTTGGCGGTGAAGCCGGGCAAGGGGTGCAATCACTCGGTTTTTTGCTGGCCAAGGTCTTCGCCCGAGGTGGATACCACGTCTTCGCTGACCAGGACTATGAATCAAGGATAAGGGGTGGTCACAATTTCTTCCGTGTCAGAGTGAGTGACACCAGAGTCGCCGCTATTACCGAATCGCTGGATATCCTAGTGGTACTGAATAAGGAAAGCATCGATTTGCACCAGGGAGAATTAGCCCCCGGCGGCGTGGTCATTTTTGATGGTGAGAAAATAAAAGACGTTGCCGGCAATCGCCGTTTCCTTAATGTCCCTCTGGAAAGGTTGGCTGAGGAAAAAGCGGGTAATAAACTGATGACCAACACCATCGCTCTCGGCGCCGCCCTTGCCCTGGTCGATTATGACTTTGAATTGGTGGCAAGTGTCCTGACCGACCATTTTGGCAGCGGCCAGGTTGCCGAAAGCAACATCCGGGCTGCCAGGGCAGGCTATGAGCACGTCCAGGCCGAATTTAGCAATGCTTTCAGTCGCCACTTTAAACCGCTCGCCACGGTAAAAAGAATGCTCATCAACGGCAACGAGGCCATAGCTCTGGGGGCGATTGCGGCCGGCTGCAAATTCGTGGCGGCCTATCCGATGACGCCGACCACCTCCATTATCGAGTATCTGGCGGCCAAATCAAAGGACTACGGTATGGTAATGGTGCCTGCCGAGGACGAGATAGCCGCCATCAACATGGTTATCGGGGCGGCTTATGCCGGCGTCCGAGCAATGACGGCGACATCGGGCAGTGGTTTTTGCCTGATGGTCGAAGGCTTAGGACTGGCGGCGATGACCGAGACGCCCATCGTCATCGTGGAGGGACAACGTCCCGGTCCAGCCATCGGTCTGCCGAGCCGTACCGAGCAGGGCGACCTTCAATTTGTCCTCCATGCCCATCAGGGTGATTTCCCCAGGGCTGTCCTCGCTCCGGCTACCGTTGCAGACGCCTTCTGGGCAACGGTCAAAGCCTTCAACCTGGCTGACAAGTATCAGCTACCGGTCATCATTCTGACCGACCACTATCTGGCCAGTTCCTATAGCACGGTTGATGTCTTTGACCTCTCCCGGGTGACGATTGAGCGTGGTCTTCTCCGGTCTGATGAAGGTGGTGAGCTATCGGAATATCAGCGGTACAAGATAACCGGTTCGGGCATTTCGCCACGAGCTTTTCCCGGACAGGGGAAAGCCCTGGTGGTAGCCGATTCTGACGAGCATGATGAGCAGGGACATCCTATAGAGGATGCTCTGACCAGAACGGCTCAGATGCAAAAAAGACTACGCAAGCTCATTAGCCTCAAACAGGAAATCAACACGCTACCGGTATATGGCCCCGGGGATGCTACTACCACCCTTATCGGCTGGGGCAGTACCTATGGCGCCATTCAGGAAGCGGTCGATATTATGCGTAAGGACGGGAAGAGCGTCAATATGCTTCATCTGAATGAGCTATGGCCATTCCCGGCAACAGCGGTGGCGGAAACTCTCGGCCGTACCCGTAACAGCTACATTATTGAGAATAATGCTACCGGCCAGCTCGCCTATCTCATCAAAGCCGAAACAGGCCGGGATGTTAGCGGCCGAATTCTGAAATATGATGGACGTCCCTTTACCCCGGCCAATATTGCCGAAGCGGTGCGAAAGGAGGGTGGCTAGAGATGGTGGCACTATCTGACTACACCGGGCTTAAGCCGACATGGTGTCCGGGCTGTGGCAACTTTGGTATTCTGAGGGCACTGAACCAGGCACTGGTTGAGCTTAACATCGCGCCACACCGGGTGCTGCTGGTATCCGGTATCGGCCAGGCGGGTAAGCTGCCCCACTACACGAAGGGCAACGTGTTCAATTCCCTTCATGGCCGGCCGGTGCCTCCCGCCATTGGTGCCAAAATTGCCAACCCGGAGTTGACTGTTATCGCTATCAGCGGTGACGGGGACGCCTATGGGGAGGGGGGTAATCACTTTATCCACGCCGCCCGCCGTAATCATGACATTACCTACCTGGTACATGATAACCAGGTCTATGCCCTGACCAAAGGACAGGCATCCCCCACCAGCGACCCTGGTTTTGTCACCAGGACCACACCCTACGGGGCGGCGGCTCCGTTCAATCCCATCGCCCTGGCGATAGTCGCCGGTGCTAGTTTCGTTGCCAGGAGTTTCGCGGGAGATGTTGAACATCTGGCGGGTATGATGAAAATGGGCATCAGTCACCGTGGTTTTGCCCTGATTGATATTCTCCAGCCCTGCGTCTCGTTTAATCATCAGAATACGTATGCCTGGTACAGGGAAAGAGTCTATAAGCTGGAGAATGAAACGGGTTATGACCCCGGTGATAGAAAAGCGGCTCTGGACAAGGCTCTGGAGTGGGGGGAACGGATACCGATTGGCCTTATCTATCAAAAGGAGATGCCCCCCTATGAAGAGCAGATACCCGCCCTGGTTAAAGGCCCACTGGTGAATCAGGAGATTGACCCGAAACAAGTGGAAAGACTCTTCGTTGAATTCTTATGAGGAAGAAGCACACTACGAGGGTGTTTAATAACCCCTCACCCTATGTCCCTCTTCCCTTCGTAAGGGAAGGGGGCAGGGGGATAGGTTATTAAATAGCCTTACATCTTACTGGCTTGATAATAGTGTAAAAACGGAGGTAAGGAACATGATGGAAGATAAGACAGCCGCCCTGACCGTATTGAAGCAGGCGATGGCTCTTGAACAGGAAGGACGCGGATTTTACCTTAAAGCTGCCCAGACCAGCGCCGACAAAAAGGGGCAAGAAACGTTCCACCATCTCGCCGACGATGAGCAGGGGCACTATAATCTCATCAAGAGGCAATATGATGCCTTGACCAGTGATGGCCAATGGGTAGGCTCTCCTGAGATAAAGCCGGTAGCTATTGACCTTAATAAACCCCTCTTTCCCAGGAGTAAAGAGGCCCGGGAAAAAGCAGTGACGACTCGCTCCAGCGACTGGGATGCCCTGCTCTTTGGCATCGACATCGAGATAAAGAGCTACGACTTATATCGTCAGACGGCGTTAGCCACCGGCGACCCCCTGGGCAAGCAAATGTTTACCTTCCTCACCAGTGAAGAAAAGCGGCACTTTGACCTTCTCATGATGAGATATGACGCACTGTTTGGCCCCATCGCCTGGTCGGCTTGAACCGAGCGATTCAACAACTGGCAGACCACATAAAGGGGTAGCACAAGGGAGGCATTCATCATGATTGTTATTGCTAACAACTTAACCACCAGAAACAGAAAGATAAATCAGGTTTTTCGAGAGGCACAAACCACCGGCTGGAATCCCGACCAGGTGCCAGCCGACATACTCAAGGAATACGCCCGGCAATCTGTTGCCGCCGGTGCCGATGTGCTTGAGATAAATATTCAGCAACATTTTGACCAGCCTGAGGCGATGGTGTTTGCGGTCAGAGCCATCCAGCAGATTACTGACCAGTCATTATGCCTGAGCACGAATAACCCAGAGGCACTGGAAGCCGGGCTAGCCGTCTGCAAAAGGCCACCCCTGGTCAATTATATTTCCGTAGATGACATCCGGCTGAATAAGATGCTACCGCTAGTAGCCGAGAAAGGCGCTTCGGTGGTGCTGCTCGTCAGTGACCCGGCGGCACCCTGTGATGCCCGGGAGATGCTCTTCAAGGCATCGATTCTTATCGGTGCGCTTAATGAAGCGGGCATCCCCAACGATAACATTATCATTGACCCTGGCCTGATACATATTGCGGGCGAACTGGGGCAGCGTCATCTGGTTGAAGTTATCGAGTTTCTCCGCGCTATCCATGCTACCGAGACCACAATACGAAGTACCTGCTGGCTGGGTAATATTGCCGCTGGCGTACCACGGCGACTGCGTCCGGTGCTCGAGACAGCGCTCTTCCCGATGCTTATCGGGCTGGGGCTGTCCTCGGTTTTCATGGATGTCTCACGGCGGGAGAATATGCGTATTGTGCGCCTGACCAGGATATTCCATAATGAGTCTGTTTACGCGGATAGTGACGTCGAGCTGTAGGCGACATCAATCCAAGGGGGTTCCATTCGGTTTTGGCTGTGTATGAAATAGTTGTCATTGCGAGCGTAGCGACGTGGCAATCCGGGCAGGCGAAGTTCTCCACCCTGATTGCTTCGCCTCCGCCTGCGGCGGATGGTCTCGCAATGACAGCGGAATCAACCAAATGCAAACAGAACCCGAACAATCTCCAGGCACTTGACACTTATCAGCGCTAACTGGTAGAATATGACATTCAGGAGGTCTAACATTTACGCTATTATTGAAGCCAGCGGCAAACAATACAAAGTAACGCCGGGTCAGCTCATCGAACTGGACCATCAGGATATCGCTGATGGTGCTACTATTGAGCTAGACAAGGTGCTGCTCATCGGCGATGGTGATAAGGTGACCATCGGTACACCTACCATTGCCGGGGCAAAGGTGATTGCCACTTCACGTGGCGATAGCAGAGGGAAGAAGGTCATTGTTTTCCGGTATAAGTCTAAAACGCGGTATCGGCGGAAGAAGGGGCACCGCCAGGATTACACCGGGATAATCATTGAGAAGATAGTTCAAACGGTGGCGGCCGAAAATGAACCAGTGGAGAAACCTTCGTAAGAAAGAGGTGATGGCAAATGGCGCATAAAAAAGCGGGCGGGCGCTCTCACAACGGTCGTGATAGCCAATCAAAGCGACTCGGTGTAAAAAGATACGCCGGCCAGAGTGTTAGTGCCGGGGAAATATTGGTTCGCCAGCGAGGTACGCGTATTCATCCCGGTGATAATGTGGGCTTAGGGAGAGATTACACCATTTTTGCTCTGATTGACGGCATTGTTAAGTTCGAGCCGATAGGTGATAGGAGGAAGGTTAGCGTCAACGCTAACCAGGTGGTATGAAGGAGAAGATTCATCCAGTTTATTATGATGATGCCAAGGTGACTTGTGCCTGTGGCAATACGTTTACGACGGGTTCAACCAAGAAGATACTACGGGTTGAGATTTGTAGCAAGTGTCATCCCTTTTTCACTGGCGAGCGCCGGATGCTGGACAGAGCCGGCCGGGTGGAACGGTTTAAGCGGCGCTACGCGGCTAAAACCTAGACTGGTAAGGGTGGGAACAGCGATTATTAAATGGTCTAGTCCAGGGATAGGGAAGTCAAGATTCAGGAGCGGCTGAAAAGACCGCTCCTTTTCTTTATACCAGCTTGTTGATTAACCTCACCCCCTTAATCCCCCTCTCCTGAAAGGAGAGGGGGAAGAGATTTTAGGAGAGGGGGCTGTGCCCCCTCTCCTTCTTTTACTCCCCCTTCCCTTGCGAAGGGAAGGGGGACAGGGGGATAGGTTACTGAACGCCCATTATTACGGAGGTTCTTATGGCCAGGAGATTTTACTACGGAGGTCAAGCCGTTATCGAAGGGGTCATGATGCGGGGGCAGAAGAACATGGTAATTGCCGTGCGCCGCCCGGACGGAGAGTTGGCCATCACCACCGAGCGGCTGGGTAATTTATATACCGGATGGCTGAGACGAACCCCCCTGACACGAGGTATTATCATCCTGCTGGAAGCAATGGTACTGGGTATTCAGTCAGTGATGTACTCGGCCAATGTCTCTCTGGAAGAAGAAGGGGAACAGGTTTCAGGAGGAATGATTTGGGCTATCGTCGCTCTCGCCGTAGTTTTTGCGGTGGCTCTTTTCTTTATGGTGCCTCTCTTCCTGACCAGGTTATTTCACCTCAGCTCACCGCTATTATTCAATCTGGTTGACGGTCTTATCCGTGTCGCTATTTTCACCGCTTACCTGAAAACAATGACTCTGGTTCCTGACCTCAGACGAGTGTTTGCTTACCATGGTGCTGAACATAAGGCAGTAAACGCCTATGAAGACGATGCCCCACTGGAGTTGGAGACTGCCAGCCAGTACAGCACCGCACATGCCCGCTGTGGTACCAGCTTCCTCTTTGTGGTATTAATCATATCGATTATCCTTTTTGCACTGGTCGGGTTACCTTCGCTATGGTTGATGATACTATCACGAATCGTCTTCATCCCGGTGATTGCGGCGATTAGTTACGAGGTTATCTATTTCGGTGCCAGGCACACCAATATTGGCCTGATACGAGCATTACTCCTTCCCGGCCAGTGGCTACAAAAGCTGACCACCAGAGAACCAGATGCCCGTCAGCTAGAGGTTGCCTTATCGGCGTTAAAAGGAGTAGTCGAGGCGGATGAACTGGCAGCCCAAGCAGTGGCCGCGGAGTAAATCGGATATAAAGAGGCTATTTAAAAATCTATCCTCTTTCTTTATTAAGGGACTCTGTATCAAAAGTGGGTTCATCTATGTCACCCTGAGCGTAGCGAAGGGTCTCAGGGTGATGGGGACTATTGGATTACCATTAGCCCCACACCCAGATTTTTCGTCGCTTCGCTCCTCGGAATAACAGTTGATACAATAATCTTAGCAAGGGGAGGGGGTGTAAAAGTAAGAGAGGGGCAAAGTCTGGAGGAAAATCCCCCTTAATCCCCCTTTTTCAAAGGGGGGACACTTATCCCTTTACTAAAGGGAGAGCGAGAGGGATTTTGTCGTAGGGTGTTTAAGAGGGGCTTCGCCCCTCTTTCTCTATTTCCCCCTCTCCTGAAAGGAGAGGGGGATTAAGGGGGTGAGGTCAATCAACACTTTAAATGACATCAGCAAAATAGCGTTCTGTTCTCTTGAAATATAACGCCCCGATTAAGAAGAGAACAATACTGACTAACGCCGAAACCAGTACCATCCCGGTGGGAAAAGCAACGGTGCCAAGCAAAGCCGAGCGAAACCCCTCAATCACACCCGCCATCGGATTGAGGACGTAGATTAGGCGATATTTCTCCGGCAGTATTGAGATTGGGTAAATGATGGGCGAGGCAAACATCCAGAGCTGCACTAAAAGAGGAATGGCGGCGCCAATATCCCGATACTTGACATTAAGTGCCGCCAGGAACATGCCGACCCCACTCGCTGCCAGCATCGTTAAAATAACCAGTACCGGCACAAAAACAACCATCACCGTCGGGTAAATACGATAATACAACATCATACCAATGAGAACGACAAAGGCAATCGCAAAGTCCAGTAGAGCCGCCACCACCGGTGCTAACGGCGCAATCAACCGGGGGAAATATACCTTGGAAATCAGGGCACTTTCCTGAATAAGACTATTACCGGAGCGAGTGACGACATTGGCAAAATAGGTCCAGACAATCATCGCCGAATAGCTAAAGATGGGATAGGGGACACCGTCAGATGGTACCTTAACCAGCCGGCCAAAAAAAAGGGTAAAAACAAACATCAGGAACAGGGGCTGGATAATTGCCCACAATCCGCCAAAGACCGTCTGCTTGTAGCGCACTTTTATGTCACGTAGCACCAGAAAATAGAACAGGTCACGATAGGCGATTAACTCCTTAAAGTCTATCAGGTGCCAGCCTTTCGTCGGCTTGATGCTCAAATGTGATGGTGTCGCCATTAGCTATCCCCGAGTCTGCTCACGAAAATAGGCTTTTAGCGTTTCGCTAATGTAGACTAAATCATCATCGTTGAGATACTGATGAATACCAAAATGCAGCCCGTTATCACCGACATACTCGGATACCGGGAATTGACCGTATTCGTAATTGAGAAACTTGAAGGCCTGGTGTTGCGTGGGTAAACTGCCAAAGAGATTCTTACACTGAATGCCCTTTTCTTCCAAATAGCTGTAGAGCTTGTTGCGGTCGTATTTTTTATCCTTCAAGACCAGCGGGAATGCGTGGGCACTAACCTTTTCAAAACCTTCTTCCTGGATAAAGTAAACATAGTCCGATAATCCCTGGGTCAATTCCAGAAGCTTATATAGATTTTGCTTGCGCTTTCTGAAGGTCTCATCAAAATTCTCCACGCCTTCCAGACCGATGGCGGCGGTCAGCTCGTTCATTCTGGAGTTGAACCCGATACGCTGGAAGTCAAAGTAGATGCTACCGAAAGGTCGGCCATGGGACTTTACCGAGCGAGCCACCTTATTGACTTCGTCACTATTGGTCACAATCATGCCACCTTCACCAGCAACGATGATATGAGCCGCATATAAGCTAAAGGTGCCCATATCGCCAATACTGCCAACCACCTTGCCCTTATAGGTGGCACCATGTGACTCGCAGGCATCCTCGATAACCATTAAATGGTGGGCTTTGGCAATTTTCATAATGGCGTCCATTTCACAGGGCTTCCCCATGGTATAGACCACCATGATGGCTCTGGTCTTGCTGGTGATGGCCGCCTCAATTTTAGCCGGGTCGATATTCAGCGTCTCCAGCTCAATATCAACGAACTTGGGGATAAAACCCGCCGCCAGGATGGAGTTGGCGCAAGCAACAAAGCATAGTGCCGGCACCAGTATTTCGTCCCCACGCTGGGCGCCGAAGTCGTAGAGTGAAGCACAGGCACACATATCCGCATCCGTACCGGAACTGGTGGCAATGGCGTGTTTATAGCCAAACTTAGCGGCAAATTTTTGCTCGAACTCTTTAACGTTCTGCCCTTCGGAAATCCAGTTTCGGTCAAGGGCTGCCTGCACATATTTGCGGGCGGTATTACCAATCTTAAGGTCACCAAATGATATTCGCACTCTAAAAGCTACCCCCTTTTACCAGAATAAGAGAGGCTACGCCTCCCTTTAACGCACACTCGAAACAAACTTGCGCTTAATCGGATGCTTGAGCATGTCGGTGATATGTGCCACCACCCTATCGCCAAACTTGCTTCTCACCATCTCCAGATACTTCGGACTACTGAGGTATTCGATAAAAGCCTGGTCACGAAAGCTCAAAACCTCGGCTGCGGATAGATACCGGGTAGGGAGAGGCAGCGTTTCTTCAGCATACTGCCCATAGCCATGCCACACTTCAGGAAGCTCAATGCCCTGCTTAACAGCATCTTCATAAAGCGAGGAGCCGGGATAAGCCATCGCCACATAGAAGTTGACATACTCGAAATTGAATTCCCTGGCCATTGCCAGCGTTTCTTGCATTGTCTCCAGGTCATCGTCAGGAAGTCCGAAAATAAAATTACCGATGATGTAGATGCCAGCCGCCTGTGTCATCTCTATCGCCTTGATGATTTTCTCCTGTCCGAATTTCTTATCGACACCACGACGGACTTTCATACTGGCCGATTCAAAGCCATAGGCCACCCAGTTAATGCCTGCCTGCTTCATCTTCTTGAGCATTACCTCGGTAACTGTGTCTACCCGGGCATATGCCCAGATATTCAGGTCATAGCCACCAGCAATGATAAGGTCGCAGATTTCAATCACCCGGTCCTCACGCATGGCAAATAGCTCATCAATGAACTTCAGATTCTTTATGTGATAGTTCTTCACCAGAAAGTCGATTTCCTCGACTACTTTCTCCGGCTGGCGAAAACGGATGCCCGGCTTGCCATCATAAAGGGCGTGAATGTTACAATAGCTGCAATTAAAGGGGCAACCCAGGCTGGTATAGATGACGGCATAGGGTTGCCTCCGGTCAATATGCTGAAAGCAATGCCAGTTATGAGCACGATACTTATCCATCGGCAAAAGGTCCCAGGCCGCTAGAGGCAGGTCGTCGGCGTTAACCAGGGGTGCCGGTAGATTTGATATTACCTCACCGTTCCGCCAGTACCAGAGACCGGGAATTTGATAGTCGCTCCCCTTTGACTTCAACACCTGTAGCAGCCGGAGGAAAGTATCGAAGCCTTCCCCCTGGCAGATAAAGTCGGCCTTTTCCTGCCTTAGTGTCTGTTCGGGAAGGGCGGACGGATGCAGCCCGGTGAAAGCGATTTTGGTCCGGGGGGCTTTCTGACTCAGTAGCCTGGCAACTTCGCCCGCCGCCGTCATTTTCGGCGTCGACGAAGCCGACGGGTTGGAACCAAGCACCACAATCCCAGCCAGCAGGGGATGATATTGAGCCACCCTTTCAGCCGTATCTTCCGGGCTCAAATTCTCCGCCTCAGCGTCAATGATGCCAACGGTATAGCCTTGCTGGCGAACAAAGGCGGCAATCAATGCTGCCCAGAGAGGGGGTTCGATACCAGCCAGCGAGGCACCCAGCCGGCCATAGACCTGGGCACGGCTTCCCGGATTAACCAGCAAAAGGTCGACTTCTCGAGCCAGACTATCACCCATCGCTACTTTTCGACCCCGTAAAACGATTCAGGCTCGTAGAAGATAATCTGGCTACCGGTGCTCTCGAAATGCAAGGGGACGCACAAGAGGTCACGCAGCGCCTCCCGTACTCTGGGCTGAAGCTCGGGTTTAACGAAGAAAAGCATGAAACCACCACCGCCAGCGCCAAGGAGCTTCCCGCCAGTGGCACCAGCCTGAAGAGCCGTCTCGTAGAGGAAGTCGGTATAGGGGCTTGATATCTTGTCGGTCAGGCTGCGTTTGAGTTGCCAGGTCTGATGCAATAGCTTGCCGAAGTCCACCAGGTCGCTGTCCCCACTGAGAATATTGATTGCCTCATCGACCATCTGGTGCATCTCCGTCAGCTCTCGTTTCTTGTTCGGCGTTTGCTTAATTTGCTCCTCGGCAATCCCGGAAGCTATCCGGGAAAGCCCGGTAAATGCCAGCATCAAATGATTTTGCAGTGACTCTAGTCTTACCGGCTTGATGATGACACGCTTAATCTCGAAGTTATGCTCCCCGCTGAAATCAATGCGATTCAAACCACCAAAGGCGGCCAGAAGCTGGTCCTGAGAGCCAACATTTTCCTTAAGTATCTCCTGCTCAATATGGATTGCCTCTTTAGCCAGCTGCATCTTGGAGGACATCGCTCCTTTGAGAGCATGGAGGGCGTGGACCAGTCCCACGGTAAAGGACGAGCTGGAGCCTAACCCGGTGCGAGCGGGCAGGTCGCCATCATGGTGGATTTCCATCCCGTCAGTAATACCCATATATCGCAGCGTTTCCCTCACTGCCGGGTGGTGGATTTCATCAATACTGCGGACAAGCTCGGCCTGAGAGTAAACAATGCGATATTTGTGCTCAAAGAAAGGTGGCAGGTAGCGCAAGGAGATATAACAATACTTGTCGATAGTGGTGCCTAATATGGCGCCACCATTTTCCCGGTACCAGACCGGGTAGTCAGTCCCACCACCAAAAAAGGAAACCCGAAAGGGTGTTCGGCTGATAATCATCTCATTACCTCACGATTGGCCTCGGTATAGTTAGACATTAGTGAACTGACTTCTCCTCACAATCTGATAACCCTTGATGAGTTCAGCGATTCCCTTTGGCAGTGAAACATCCGGTTTAAAGCCGGTGGCTTCAATCCTGGCATTACTGACAATATAGTTCCTTTTGTCCGGGTCCTCGCCAACCTTAGCCTCAACAAAGTAAAAGCCGGGAACCTGTTTCTTAATCTCTTCACAGAGGTCCCACTTACTAATGTTGGCATCACTTAAACCAACGTTGTAAGGCTGGTCTTTCATCCGGGCAAAGTTATCCAGGCAGTGGATAAAAGCTTTGGTCACATCACGGACGTGGATGTAGTTCCTGATAAAATGCGACTCAAAAAGGATAACCGAACGGTCGGTAACGGCCCGGTAGGTAAAGTCATTCACCAGCAAATCCAGACGCATCCGCGGGCTGATACCAAAAACTGTCGCCAACCGCAGGACAATCGCATTACCGTCAGCCAGAAGTGCCCTTTCGGCCTCCATTTTGACCCGACCGTAGAGTGAAATCGGGTTGAGAGGGGTTTCTTCCGTGCACGAAGTGTCCTTTGCGCCAATGCCGTAGCCGCTATTGGTATTGGGATAAATAATCACCTGATTTTTACTACGCAACCCCAGGAGCATTGTGACGGCATCCAGGGCGATTGTCCTGGCGCCCACCGGGTCACGGTCGCAGGCGGGAGCTCCGGTAAGGCAAGCCAGGGGGATAATAGCATCAACCCCTTTGAGACACCGGGAAATCAGTGCCTTATCCCGGGCATCGCCACGCACGACAGACAGTTTCTCATCATTGCAGCAATCAAGCAATGACGACTGGTTATACATGAAATTATCCAGGGCAATAACCTCATTGCCCTTCTTTAGTAACGTCGGTACCAATATCGACCCGATGTAACCAGCCGCTCCGGTAACTAATATTTTCACAGTTCACCCTCCAATACTTCTCTTATCCATTAACCTCTCTCTTTGTCTCTATCCTCGCCCCAGGTAGAGAGGGAAGAGAGCTAGAGAGGTCTTTACCTTCTATTACTTACGCTCCATGGTTTAGATACCACTGGTAGGTTTGCCGGATACCTTCTGCCATGCTGATGCTGGGCGGCCAACCCAGCTTGCTCATTTTAGCGACATCCAATAGCTTTCGCGGGGCGCCATCCGGTTTCGACTTGTCAAAAACAATCTCCCCTTTGAAACCCACCACCTCTTTCACCAGCCCGGCCAGTTCTCCAATGGCGATGTCCTGCCCGGAACCAACGTTAATCATTTCAGACTCATCATAGCTATCCATTAAGAAAAGACAGGCATCAGCCAGGTCGTCCACATGAAAAGCCTCGCGCCGCGGGGTGCCCGTCCCCCAGACAACCACCTTTGCTTCACTACAGATTTTAGCATGATGTATTCTCGCTATCAAGCCAGGCAGCACATGACCCGTCTCCGGATTAAAGTCATCGCCCGGTCCGTAAAGGTCAGACGGGACGGCCGAGATATAGTTCGCGCCGTGCTGGCGACGATAAGATTGGCACATGCGGATACCGGCAATCTTGGCAATCGCATAAGGTTCACTGGTGGGTTCCAGTGGGCCGGTGAGCAGGTACTCTTCCTTCATCGGCTGCAGGCAGCTTTTCGGATAGATGCAGGAGCTGGCCAGAAAGAGGAGCTTTTTCACTCCGGATTGCCACGCTGCGTGAATGACATTGTTCTGGCTCTGCAGGTTGGTATAGATGAAATCGGCGGGATACTTGCTATTTGCCATTATACCGCCAATTTTGGCGGATGCCAGGAAAACATATTCCGGCTTTTCTCTCCGGAACAGGTCAAAAACCATCTTCTGATTGGTCAGGTCTAGCTCAACGGCAGTTTTCATCACCACGCTGGTAAAGCCCTTTTCCCGTAGACGACGCTCAATCGCCGCGCCAATCATGCCTTCATCACCGGCAACAAAAATCTTGCTATCTTTTTCCATAGTAGCTGTGTCCTGACATTATGTCAAC
Source organism: Dehalococcoidales bacterium (assembly GCA_016844285.1). The sequence goes on along the minus strand of JAENIS010000003.1, from coordinate 11,502 downwards.
TTAGCTTAGACTTCCTGCCCAGCATTTCCTGGCAAGCAGCGATAATATCTGCCTTACCGGGATAGAAGCTGGCTTCAAGGGTATAGCCCGCCGGTGTAGGTGTATCGGGGCAAGCAATCCGTCTTATCGATGTCTTTAGATTGTCGAATCCCTTTTCGGCAACCATCGCCGCAATCTCAGCTCCGGCGCCGCCGGTCTTCCAGCCGGTATCGGCGATAAGGAGTCGCCCGGTTTTCTTTACTGAACTCAGAATAATCTCTTCGTCTAATGGTCTCAATGTCCTCGGGTCGATAACCTCCACATCAATGCCCTGTTTTTGCAACTCCTGAGCCGCCGCCAGGGCTTCAACCACCATATAAGAAATGGCCAGAATGGTGATATCTCTGCCTGACTTCCGGATAATACCGCGCCCGAAGGGGATACTGTATAACCCCTCCGGCACATAGCCGCTCTGCCGGAAAAGAAAACGGTGCTCAAGGATAATCACCGGGTTGTTATCGGCAATGCTGGTAATAAGTAACCCCTTGGCATCATAAGGCCGGGTAGGCATCACCAGGCGCAACCCGGGCACATGGTTGAACAGCCCCTGCAAGGTCTGGGTATGCTGGGCACCACCACCCCACCCCCGCCCGACGCAGGCCCAGATGACCAGCGGCACCGGGACACACCCGCCGAACATATAGCTCCATTTTGCCGCATGATTGACAATCTGGTTCATCGCCAGCAGCAAGAAATCGGGACGGTTATGCATATAGACGGGACGCATCCCGGACATAGCGGCACCCACCGCCACACCGGTCAAGGCTTCTTCGGATAATGGCGTATCAAAGACTCTATCGGCACCATACTTCTTGTCGAGATCTTTGGTAATGCCAAACATCCCCACCGGGTCGTCAACACCTTGCCCCATGACAAAGACACGGTCATCGCTGCCAAGCGCCAGTTCCAGGGCTTCCTTCAATGCTGCCACATAGGATAACTTCCTGCCTTGCTGCTCCGCAGCATCATCAAAATTAAGCTCCTCTTTTAGCAGCGTCTTTGACCAATCCATCGGCTTCCCTTCACTAGCTATATAGATAGGCTAAGATTTTACCACCATCAGGCAGAGGGCTATCCTGGGCGAATTGAAAAGCCTCGGCCACTTCCCGGTCGAGAGATGAAGTCATCTCCTCTATCTCACGGGCAGTTATCAGTTTCTGCTCAAGCAGAAAGCGTTCGAAGTTATGCACCGGGCATCTCGCTTCCCACTCATCCACCTCTGCTTGCGTTCTGTAGCCAACCTCAACGCCGGAGCCGGTATCATGATGGTCTCTAAGACGATATGTCCGGCATTCCAGGAATGACGGGCCACCCCCCTGACGAGCCTTCTCGATGGCTTGCTGAGCGGTGCGGTAGACCTCAATCACGTTATTGCCATCGACCCGGTAGCCGGGGATAGCCAGACCGCCAAAACGGCGATAGATATTATCCCCAGCCTGCCGCTTCGATATGGGAGAAAACACCGCGTAGAAATTATTCTCGCACACGTATACCACCGGCAGCTTCTTCAACATGGCAAAGTTGATGCTTTCGAAGATGACGCCTTCTTCGACGGCAGCATCGCCAAAAAAGGCCACCGAAACACGCCCGTCCTTCTTCAGGACAGAGGCTAAAGCCGCTCCGGTAGCCAGGGGGACACCACCGGCAACAATTGAAGATGTCCCCAGTATGCCCACCGAGGTATCAACGAGATGCATGGAGCCACCCCGGCCCTGTGAGCAACCGGTGGCACGGTTATAAAGCTCAGCCACCATCGCCTTAATATCGCCCCCCTTGGCGATATAATGCCCATGCCCCCGATGGTTGCTGAAGACATAATCACTCCTTTCGAGATTGGCACAAACTCCAGCCGCAATTGCCTCTTGGCCGAGACATAAATGCACCGGGGTATGCATTTCATCTTCATGGTAAAGCTCGGCCACCTTAAGCTCCACCTTTTGTATCTTTAGCATCATCAAGTAAAGCTCGCGGAGAACTTCCGGCGGAATATCATGAACCTGAGTATCAAAGACGATAGGCTTAGGTGTTCTGACTGATTTCACTGAATCTCCTCTTCCGGGCAGGCAAGCGCCACCAACCATTTTACGGCTTCAAACAGGTCGGGAGCAATGTGGTCAGGCACCACCACGATTTCCCTACTTTTGGATAGAGGCTCCTCGCGGGCAAGAAGAACGGTGCCGCAGCCGGCTCTCACTCCTGCTTCAACATCACTGAGGTGGTCACCAATGAGGAAAGAACCTCCGACATCAATGTCAAAATCACGGACCGCTTCCTCAATCATTCCCGGGTTAGGTTTACGACAGTGGCATGCCTTCCGGTATTCCTCGATAACCCCCTCGATATGATGGGGGCAATAATAGACCATATCGATAACTGCCCCTTCTTCCGCCAGCGATTCCTGGATGTACTTGTTTATCTCTTTCACGGTCTCTTCAGTGAAATAACCTCTGGCTACACCAGCCTGGTTAGTGACGATGATAACTTTGAAGCCATTCTCATTTAACCGTCTGATTGCCTGGCTGACTCCAGGGAGAAATTTTATCTGGTTACGCTCATGAGGGTAACCAACATCCTCAATGATGGTGCCATCCCGGTCGAGGAAAACGGCTCTGGTCATAAGTTTATCCGCTAACCGACTCGCTGACTAGCTGCTAGCTCCCTTTCTACCAGCTCGCAGACAATGTGCCCAATGGTAATTTGTGCCTCCTGGATACGGGGGGTGCTTTCCGAAGGCACGACTAACGCCAGGTCAGCTAGCTCCGCCAGCTTACCACCGCGACCACCACTTAGCCCGATAGTTTTAGCCCCCTTTTTCTTGGCGGCATTGATTGCCTCGATGACATTCGGTGAATTACCACTGGTGCTAATTCCAATGACAACGTCCTTCTCATTCACCAACGCTTCGACCTGCCGACGGAACACGTTCTCATAGCCCATGTCATTACCGAGAGCCGTCAATATTGAAGTGTTGGTCGTCAGGGCAATAGCTGGAAAAGCCTGCCTCTCCAGCATAAATTTACCGACTAACTCTCCGGCAATATGCTGAGCATCAGCCGCACTACCACCATTACCAAAAAGCACTACTTTACCGCCAGCCTGATAAGCGGCAATGATAAAATTAGCGATACATTCTATCTCATGGCTCATTGTTTTAGCAATAGCCAATTTCACACGAGCGCTCTCCTCCAACCTCGCTACAATTTGATTATGCTTAGAATCTGCTTTAGTCATATGCCATCTATTATACTTTATATCGCCAAAAGGGCAAACATTTATTTATCGGCCACAAGATGATGAAGCTCATCTAACAACCTCATTCCCTAAACACTTGACGAATATTTGAGGATAGGCTAAAGTTAATCGTTGGTTTACCATGCCGAAGTGGCGGAATGGCAGACGCGCTACGTTCAGGGCGTAGTGCCCGTAAGGGTGTGGGAGTTCAAATCTCCCCTTCGGCACCATTCAAGACAAGGCGCTTGTAGCTCAGTTGGATAGAGCGCAGCCCTGCGGAGGCTGAGGTCGTGGGTTCGAACCCCACCAAGCGCGCCAGTAAGGGCGGTTAGCTCAGTTGGTTAGAGCACCTGCTTTACACGCAGGGGGTCAGTGGTTCGAGTCCTCTACCGCCCACCATAATTGGAAGCATACCACTGCCGGTCCCGCTAACGGCAAACTAATTGATAAACGCAACAGGTAAAGTGTAATCAGCATCTCATTTAGCTAAGACGATAAATATTTTCAATAAGCAGAAGGAGGTATCACATGCCGTACGGTTCTGGTAAATACACTTATCAACTGGTCGATGAATGGGCGGAACTTCCAAAGGGGTGGACGTTCACCGATGGTGCCGGGATAGCCGTTGACGCTAGTGACAAAATCTACATCCTCAGCCGGAGTGCACATCCGGTTACGACGTGGGACCGTGCCGGAAACCTGCTCGGTACCTGGGGAGAGGGCTATTTTAAGCGGGCTCATGGAGCAACCTTTGGTCCGGACGGTTCCGTCTGGTGCGCCGATGATGGTAGCCATATCGTCACTAAGTTCACGACAGCAGGCAAAGTCCTTCAGGTCTTAGGGACCAAGGACCAGCCGTCTGATTCAGGCTATATACAGCCACAGGGGCTGGATTCAATCAAGCGAAGCGCCGGACCATTCAACCGCCCGACCGGTGTCCAGGTTTCTGCTGAAGGCATTGTCTTCGTTTCCGATGGCTACGGCAATGCCAGGGTGCACAAATTCGGCCCGGACGGGAAACTAATCAAATCCTGGGGCGAACCAGGCACCGAACCGGGACAGTTCCGTCTCGTCCACAACCTCTGGCTGGATTCCAATGGGCGCGTGCTCGTCTGTGACCGGGAAAACAACCGCATTCAGATATTCGATATGAACGGCAAATTCATGACACAATGGACGGATGTAAAGCGCCCTACAAATTTATGTATTGATAAAGAAGGCACGGTATACGTCTCCGAGCTACCCCAGAGAATCAGCATCTTTACTAACGATGGCAAATTGATAACCCGCCTGTCCAACAAAGTGGAAGGCGACCCCTGGAAGGATACGACACTGGCGATGAAGGTCGAAATGGTAGCTCCTCATACGATAGCCGTAGATTCCAAGGGTGATATTTATGTCGGTGAAGTCGCTATGACCATGGGTAAAGTCGAGAGAGGTACGAGAGTCATCAGGAAATTTGTGAGGGTCTAGACAAGGGGGAACCTTTTCGGGAAGTAGATGACCTTCTCCGTAAGTAGAATTAAATTAAGGGAAGTCTCATAGTGGCATTAACCACTCTTTTACATTCCCCCCACCTCCAATTAAGAAGATGGGGATGAAGGGGTAGTGTTCCTAAATAATCGCGTTCTTGGTGATTTAACTTTATGCTATAATTTAGCGGGGCCAGCGTAGCTCAGTGGTAGAGCAGCGGTTTCGTAAACCGTCGGTCAAGAGTTCGACTCTCTTCGCTGGCTCCACTGCTTAAGACTACCTTGACCTTATTAGAGGAGTTGACAGTGTCAACTAGAGAGGAGCGAGCCACGCATTAAGACCAACTGAAAGGCGTGGAAGCATGTCATGGCAATCTTCTAAGGCGGATAGGATGGAGAGCCATCGAGGAGTGAACCTGACATCCAGTGAGCCACGCTTTATCTCAGCGTTTTAACACTTTCTCGACACGCTGGAATAATTGGGCTGGACTTACCGGTTTGTCCATATAGTCTTCCGCCTCGGTAATCATTGCCTGAGCTACTGAGGTGGTGGTCTCCGCCATTCTAACAGCAAAACTGGTCAGCAGCATAATCGGTATCTTTCTCAGGTTAGGGTCTCCCTTCAGCTCTTCACAGACAGCGAAGCCGTCTTTCTTGGGCATGATAACATCAAGGATAATCAGGTCTGGTTTTTCTTCTTTGGCTTTCCTGATGCCCTCGTTACCTTCGTAAGCAACGCTTACATTGTACCTGGTTTCCAGGAGCATTTTGGTAGCTTCAACAAAGTCACTATCATCGTCTACCAAAAGGATTCTTTTCTTCTGCGTGGTCACTCTGTACCTCCTTCTTCATGACCCGAACCTTGCCGGGGAGCTCTGGATTAATCTGTGGCCCTGGTATATCGCCCGACAGTCTTCAGCAATTCTTCAGGCGTGACCGGCTTCTCCAGGTAGTCATCCACACCGAGTTCCATAGTGGCGGTTTCAAGGTAATATCTGCGTCGAGCGAATTCTTCCCGTACTGAAGTCAGGACGACGACGTGCATCTTCTTCCGTAATGGTATCAACTTTTCGTCGAACTGCAAATCCTTGAGGACAGCAAAGCCGTCCTTGCGCGGCATAAGCAGGTCGAGGAGAAGCAGATTCGGCTTCTCTACCTTTATCTTGGTCAGTGCCTCCTCCCCATCCCGAGCGGTGACAATCTGGTAACCACCAGCTTCCAGGATCATAGTCAACGAATCGACGACATCCGGGTCATCATCAACAACCAGAATTTTGGGTATTTCTGCCATCTCTGCCTCCTTTCGGCAAAAACATCGCCGTGGTTCTATGCCAGACTTTCCGGGAGTTGTTGTGCCTCAACGCCCCGTATGCCACCGGACGGCATCTCTTTGAGCAGGGTAAAAGAGAACTTGCTACCTTTCCCGGTTTCGGGGCATGGGCTGTCTACCCAGATCTTCCCCCCCAGGTATTCCACGATTCTATGGACGATGGATAACCCTAATCCGGTACCCTTGGCTTCGACATTGTGACCTCGGAAGAACTCCTCAAAGATATGGGGGAAGTCTTCCGGAGGGATACCGATACCAGTATCGATTATCTCAAATAACACCACTCCGTCTGTATCGCGCACTCTGAGGATGACCTCACCCGGTGCCGGGGTGTAACGTACCGCGTTGGTCAAGAGATTGACCAGTACCTGCTGCAATCGCCGCTTATCGGCAATTACCTGGGGCAATGGTGAAGCGAGTTCGGTTCTCAATTGCAGGCCCTTTTGCTCCGCTTCAACTTTCGCTACCTCGAGAGCTTCTTGAATCGCCGGCTCCAGAGGAACCTTGACAACCTCCATAGGTATCTGTCCCGCTTCAAGACGGGAGACATCTACCAGGTCGTTGATTAGAGCGACCAGTTCCCGTAAGCGAATGCTGCTTCTATCCATCATGTTTTTCTGTTTCTCATTTAACGGGCCGGCAATACACGCCTTCATCACGTTGAGGTAGCTTTCAACAGCCGCAATTGGTGACTTGAGGTCATGTCCCACCATTGCCAGAAAACGCATGAGGTAGCGTCTACCTTGCTGCAATTTGTCCAGCTCCAGGTAGCATGCATTGGTCCGGCTCTCAAGATTCGCAATCTGGTTCTCATGCTCACGGGCGCGGCTGAGAGCAGTAGCACTCAGGTCAGCCACCGCCTTCACAAAGTCCATTTCCTCCTCGCTGAAGAAGCGGCGTTCCGCAGTATAAATCCTGAGGATACCAATGAGTTCACCCAGATATGTAAGGGGAACAGAAAGAATCGAGGCAATCTTCTCCTCTCTGGAGGCTTCCGGGTATTGCACCCGGCGGTCATAGACGGCATCGAGAACCAGCACCGGGTTTCCTTCGGATACTTCAGCAATAATAGGGTCAAGGGAAACCTGTCCTTTGCTAAGATAGTTCTCGCTTAGACCATAGCTGGCGGCATTGACAAGCTGGCTACTGCCGGTCTCTTTCATGAGGATACAACAACCCTTGGCATGTACAGCTCCGGTCACCGTCTTCACTATCGCCCGAAGCACCTCATCAGTAGACAGAGTCGAATTGATTGCTCTGGCAATGTCATGCAGGACTCTGAAATCACCGATACTATTTGTGGACATGATACCTCTACGCCAGACCCCCCGCCTCCAGGATGGCAGGAACCCTTTTTTCCAAACCAATCGCCATGACGTGAACGCCACGGCACATGCCTTTCATCTCACGGATAAGACGCCCGGCTATCTCAATGCTCTTCTTAGGTTTGTCAGGAGCTTTGTCCAGTTCCTCAATAATTTCTTCAGGCACATGGATACCGGCCACGGCCTTGTTCATGAAACGGGCCATGGCTACAGAACGTAGTGGGATAATCCCCACCAGCACCGGGACATGAAGGTACTCGGTGGCATTGATGAACTTCTCAAACTTGGCTGGCTCATAGACTCCCTGAGTCTGGAAAAAGCTGGCTCCGGCAGCCACCTTTTTCTCCATCTTGATAATCTGCATCTCAAGAGGGTCAGCACCAGGATTGACTACCGCCCCCAGAAGGAACTTGGGGTTACCCTTCAGCGGCTTGTCCGCCAGGTCTTTTCCTCCTTCAAGTATCTTGGCCGCTCTGAGTAAGGATATCGAGTCCAGGTCAAAAACTGGCTTGGCCGAAGGGTGGTCACCCATGGAAACATAGTCTCCAGTGAGACATAGAACATTGGTAATTCCTAAAGCATAAGCGCTGAGCAGGTCGGATTGTAGGGCGATGCGGTTCCGGTCCCGGCAGGTAACCTGGAAGACAGGGTCCAATCCAGCTTGCTTCATCAGATGACAACCAGTGAGGGAACCCAGTCTCATTACTGAGCTTTGCTGATCAGTGATATTGACCGCATCTACCTTGCCCTTGAGGAGCTTGGCATTTTCCAGCATCTCCTGGATATCCACCCCCTTTGGCGGGGCAACCTCAGCCGTGACGACAAACTTACCGCTGTTAAGCGCCTCAATAAGACCCATCTTTGATACTATCTCCCTATTTCCTTCTGCTCCAAAGCCCAAATAATAGTTGAGCGCAAAGCGGGTGGTGGCTGCATCTTAGCATTATCCTTCGGCGGCAAGATTGTCTTCATCTTATCCAACTGGGCGGTTTTCTGCAACCTCAGGTAGATAAGGTGCCAACCACAATCCCTGACTGTTGGCTCAAACTCACATTTACCATCTTTCGCCCCACCACAAGGGCCGTTAATTAGACTTTTGGTGCAGGCTGTCAGAGGGCATATACCTCCAGTATAATCCAGCAGGCAATCACCACATTCCCGGCATCTTTCGCTACCGCGCCATTCCCCGCGTGACCCACCGAGATTCACCGTATTGCACGCCGGATGAGTTGGTTTGTCCACGACCGCAGCCGTAGCCTGCACACCGATGCCACAGGTCATTACCAGCGCAGAATCAGCAGCGGTAATGTCCGCCTCATGCGGGTAAAGCGTCATTTTTACCAGTGCTTTGTTACACAGCATGTCAACCATAGTATGTCCGGTGACTCTTTTCCCAGCTTCCTCAAGCTTCTGCTTCATCTCCAGTACCTGGGGTTCACCACCAGTCTGGCAAGCCTCAGCACAGCCATGACACCCGATGAGAAAGACATCTTTGTCCTGACCAAGACAAGCGAGAATTTCAGGCATTGGTTTTAATTCCGATACTATCATTTTTAGCTTCCTATCGTCTGTAGATTTTGCGGGACAATGCCGGCCTCCCGTAATACTATCTCCACAATGCGGGGCAGTTTGTTCTGAATGCTAAGTGACAGCTTCAAGCCCCAGTCTATCTCTGCTGGCTCAACGCCGATAATGACTACTTCCTTCGGCTCCAACCCCACATACTTCATAGTTTTGAGGGACATGCTCAGGCTGTTTTGGTGGAGTGAAGTGACCATTTCTTGCTCCGCCACTTCCTCCGGCCCGAATCGGTAGACACTCCCGGCCTCTCCACCACCAGCAGCGGCATCCACGATGACCAGCTTATCGAGCACCGTCAAGCCGGATAGAATATCAGTGGAAGTGCCGCCATCAATTATCTCAATGCCTCCATCGCGAGGCCATACCATAGCCTGTAGAGCCTTGATGACATGAATGCCTACTCCCTCATCTTTAAGTAATAGATTACCAAATCCCACTATGGCTACCCTTGGTTTTTGCTCTTCCATGTCAACTCTTAATTCCGTACCCTAGCAAATGCGGAACCTGCCCAGGTCTCGTCCCTTGGGTGTTACCAGATGCACGGCGCAGGCGATGCAGGGGTCAAAGGCACGGACAATGCGGACAAGTTCGAAGGGGTTGGCCTCATCTTTCACTTTTGTCCCCAGGAGTGCCTGTTCCACCGGCCCGGGTTGGTCTTTGTCATCTTTGGGAGAGAGGTTCCAGGTGCTGGGCACCACGCACTGGTAATTGACTATCTTCTTATCTTTTATTTCTACCCAGTGACCCAGCGCGCCGCGGGCGCCATCGACTAAACCTACCCCGTTGGCTTCATCAGGGATAACGTAAGGCTGATAGGCCGGCTCACCGGGTTTCAGTTGCAGAAGCCAGCCGGGCATGGCATCACTCACTATCTTTGTGTACAGTGCCCGCGCCAGGTGACGACCAAGGACGGAGAATAAAACCGCCGGCTCGGCCTTAAACTTAGCCAGAGCATTATCAACTGCGGACTTGACCGTCGGGTCACCACTGGCGTAGGTGACGGCCACACGTGCCAGAGGGCCAACTTCATAAACCCGCCCATCATAGCGGGGAGCCTTTACCCAGGAATAGGCACCATTTTTGACGAGCTGAGGCTCGGTCACCCCACTTGCCGGTTTCATGCCTGAGGATGAATCGGAATACCAGGAATGTTTGACTGCCTCAGTTATCTTGGCGATATCGAGAGGCTGTACTTTAAGGTCCGTGGAGACGGTACCCTGCTTGAATAATCTCTGCCTCGTTGTCAGGTCCGGGTTCTTGCTATCAAGGTCAAAGCTGCCGTAGGAAAGAAGATTGCCACAGCCACGGCCAACTTGAAAGTAGTCCGCGTAGGCCTCGGCAACCATCAGGACATCGGGAATGTAGACGGTATTGACGAAGTCACGCAGTTCGTTCAGCCGCCACAGAAAGGAAGTGATTTTGTCAATCGTGGGCACCTCAGTGACACCACCGGGCACAATGCCAACGTTATGAGGCATTTTGCCGCCGAAAATGGCCAGCATCTCCTGACCTTTCATTCTCATCTCCAGGGCCTGAAGATAGTGGGAAAGCGCGGCGAGGTTTTGCTCCCGCGTGAGTCGGTAGTCACCCTCATAGCGGGGCAGGAATGGGCTTAAGTCCCCCCGTTCGACAAAACTCTTCACGGAATTCAGGGTGGCATTATTGCCATCATAGCTGGCAACAGCGGCGACGTCGACGAAGTCCAGAGCAGCCAGATGGTAGAAGTGGAGGATATGGTCGGAAATATGGGCGGCTCCCAGGATGAGATTGCGCATCAGTCGGCCGTTATCAGGTATCTTATCGCTAATACCAAAAGCACTATCCAGGTTCAGAGTGGCCGCCATTGAATGGCTGGTAGGACAGACGCCACAGATGCGCTGTGTATACACCTGCGCGTCCCGTGGGTCTCTGCCTCGCAAGATAAGCTCTATGCCTCTAAAGAGAAGACCGGAACTAGCTGCTTCCTTGACCACTCCATTTTCGACGACAACTTCTACCTTCAGATGACCCTCAATGCGGGTTAGCGGGTCAATAACTATCTTGCCCATTAATTCTGACCGCCTTTCCTTGTTTGGCTAATATTCGGTAGTAGCGTATCACTCATCTTCTCATACATCGGCGATACCAGGTCAGGGAAACCCGGCTCGACGCACCCAAAACATGGGCTACCAGCGCCGACGCACCAGTTCACCCCGTGGTTCCAGAGCCTGACTGAGCAGTCAGCATGAGTCACCGGCCCCTTGCATCCAAGCTCGTTAAGACACCCTGGTTCGCCAAACTTGCGGGCGAACTTACCTTCTTCAAAATAGGCACGCCGCGGGCAGTTTTCGTGGATGGTCTTTCCATAAAAAGCTATCGGCCGCAGCACCTCATCCATCTGTCCCGGTTTGGGCAGCCCATTAATCATGACACTGGCCACCGTTGCCACCAGCCAGTCAGGATGGGGAGGACAACCGGGAATGTTGATTAACGGGGTGCTAATTGAGCGTGTTTTGAAGAATTGAGCGACGCCAACACATCCTGA
>JAENIS010000041.1 GCA_016844285.1 Dehalococcoidales bacterium | reverse complement strand
CTCACCGTAATACTCTCAGTGGTTGTGCCGTCAGTGGTTGGGCCTAAGACAAGCGTCCAGACAACTGTGGCCGCTTGGCCTCGGAAATCCTTATCGAGCTTGTTGAATGGGATACCGCCAACAAGCGGGAAGTAAGCATCAAGCATAGTCCCGGGCGCCGCCGGTGCGTGGGGTATGTCGAAAGCATCATCAAATCCGTTGGTCGCTGTGGTATCGATGGCCAAAGCCAGGCTAGGATTACTCCCTTGGGTTGGTGTACTGACCGTCACCGGTACTGACCAGACCAGACTCTGTACTTTTATGGTTTGACTAAAGCTCTGGCCACCCAACCCCAACAGCCGGTTACCGGCAAGGTCGGTAATATCGGTAGTCAGCGTGGCGATATAGTTACTGCTGTAATTAAGGTTGGCACTGGGCGTAAAGGTAGCACTGAGATTATCGGTGCTAACCGTCACTGTACCAGCCACCGGTGTGCTACCAGAGAGGATATAGAAGCTGGTGGCAGTGACCGTGGAAGCCTTTATCACTTCACTGAAGGTGGCCACGACGACTGTATTTACCGAAACGCCAGTAGCATTATCGGTCGGCACGGTGCTGACCACATAAGGTGGCGTGGTATCCAGCACGGTCTCCGTGGTAAAGCTCCAGGTGTATGGTGATGCCATCGGATTACCCGCCAGGTCAGCGATGGCTGTCGTCAGGTTGGCCGTATAACTCTGGTTAGAAGCCAGGTTGGCGCTGGGAGTAAAGGTAGCGCTGAGATTATCAGCACTGACCGTCACCACGCCGTTAACTGGGCCAACACCAACGCGATAAAGCGTAAACCGGCCGGTGGTGATACTGCCCGACCTCATCACTTCATTGAAGTTGGCGGTCACGACGGTATTAACCGGTACATTAGTCGCATTATTCGACGGCGTTGTAGTGGTCACCGTAGGAGGAGTCGTATCCACTTTCCACGAGGCTGTAGTTGGCGTAAACTGCCAGGTGCCGGCCGCATTTCTGCCCAGCACGAGAACAGTATGATTACCATCGGATAGACCAGTCAGCATAATCAACTGGGATACCGGTGTCTCTGCACCGTAGCTACCACCATCCAGCTTGTACTGATAGGCAGTGACGTCTGGTCCGCCAACAGTGATATTAGCTGAATTATAATTGACCAGCCCTACCGGTTGTCCACTCAGGATTACCTGAGGTTCAGCCGTGGTGGTGAAGCGCCATGTGTACGGCGCGACCATGGCGTTGCCCGCCAAATCCTTCACAAACGTGGTCAGGTTAGCCGTATACAACGTGTTATAGGCGAGGTTGGCAGTAGGAGTAAAGGTAGCACTGAGATTATCAGCACTTAGCGCCACATTACCAGATACCTGTGTCGCGCCACGATAAAGAGTAAAGCTCCCACTATTTATCGAAGCCGTACGTATCGCTTCATTGAAATTGGCACTTACAACAATGTTAATCGCGACATTGGTGGCATTATCCGTCGGCGTGGTACTGGCTACGGTGGGAGGAGTCGTATCCACTTTCCATGTCGCTGTAGTCGGCGTAATCTGGTAGGTGCCGGCCGCATTCCGGCCCAGCACATACAGAATACGTGGGCCTTCAGGAAGACCGGTCAGGGCGATAATCTGTGATACCGTCCGCTCGGCACTATAGTTACCCGTGTCCATCTTAAACTTGTAGTGGGTGATATCTGTCCCACCGACAGTGATATTGGCTGAATTGTAATTTACCAGGCCGACCGGCTGACCACTCAGGGTAGCTACCGGCTCAATACCAGTCGTAAAGCTCCAGGTATAGGGAGCCGCCAGCGGATTACCCGCCAGGTCAGTGATGGCTATCGTCAGGTTGGCCGTATAGCTCCGGTTATAAGCAAGGTTAGCACTGGGGGTAAAGGTCGCCGTGCGGTTATCGGCACTCACCGTCACCACACCGGTAACTGGCCCACCATTGGCAAGGCGGAAGCTGGCGGTATTTATCGTGGCAGCATTCATCGCTTCACTGAAGTTGGCTGTCACTACGGTATTAACCGGTACATTAGTCGCATTGTTTAGCGGTGAAGTACCGACCACGGTAGGAGGAGTGATGTCAGCCCCTACGACAGGCTTGGTAACGGCATTCCCGTCTAAGGTAACCGCGCCAATACGTGCCAACGCTCTGCCATCCAGTGTCGCACCAGTATTCAAAGTGATTGATTGGTCAGCCAGTATGGTCCCCCTGAAGATAGAGGTCGTTCCCAGGGTTGCTGAAGTCCCGACCTGCCAATAGATGTTGGCAGCCTTAGCTCCGCCGCTCAGGATAACCTGGCGGTCAGATGTCGTGGTAAGTGTGGACGCCACCTGGAAGATGAAGACCGCATTGGCATTGCCTTGGGCGTCTAGCGTGAGATCCCCTGATGATATCGCAAGCGTAGATGTGGACTTATAAAGCCCGGGGGTGAGAGTTTGCCCGCCGATATTTCCGGCAACAGTGACCGCCCCGACGGTTCGTCCGGCAGCGTCATTATAGGCAGTGGTCAAGTCTAGTTGAGCCTGGGCTGCGGTTGCATCGCCCGCGTGTATCGTCCCGTTCACTATTCCGGGCGGGAATCCAACCACCGCAGTCCCCGGACTTACCCCGAGATCCCCGTTAACTATCGTAGCTCCGGTACTGGTAACCGTCGAGCCAGCTAGAACCGCGTAACTGTCAGCCGACCTAAGGTTGACCGGCGCTTGACCTGTCGGGGCAGCCGTGGTAAATATCCACCCTTTATTACTGGCCAGCGCGTTCCCTGACGCATCCGTAATGGCTGTTGTCAGGTTGGCAGTATATAACGTGTTATAGGCGAGGTTAGCACCGGGGGTAAAGGTCGCCGTGCGGTTATCGGCACTGACCGTCACCACACCGGTAACTGGCCCACCATTGGCAAGTCGGAAGCTGGCGGTATTTATCGTGGCAGGATTCATCGCCTTATCAAAGGTAGCCATCACCAGGGTGTTGACCGCCACATTGGTCGCATTAGCGGACGGTGAAGTAGCAAGCACCTGGGGAGCGAAGGAGGCAGAGGCAAAACCAATAGAAGGATTCTTGTTAGCATCAATGCCCGTATACCACATGTGGTAGGACGAACCAGACCGAGTTACCGCTGGGGCAGCAACACCATTCGCTTGAAAGGTGGTTGATTTCTGCATGATGGGAGCCGATTGCGCTACCCACGTGATTCCATTTGTCGAAGTGGCCTGACCTATCGCACCAGCATTTTGCAGAGTATACCCCGTAGCACCGGTATACCACATGTAATACAGGGTATCACTTACCTTGACCACCGAGGCCACCGCCACACCACTGCTATCCCAGGACTGCCCACTCTTCTGCAGTACCGGACTGGCATTCTTCGTCCAGCTTGTCCCATTCGTCGATGTGGCATAACCTATCGCCGGATGAGTACCACTGACCGTATCATCAGTAGTACCCCCGCTATACCACATCTTGTAAACCGACCCATCCTTGATTACCGAAGGAGCACCAACACCATTGGCATCCCATGTCGCCACCGTCCCCGTCAGTACCGGACTGGCATTCTTCGTCCAGGTTATGCCATCATCCGATGTCGCATAACCAATCACCGGGACGGTGCCCTTTATCGAACCATCCGTCTTTCCCCCGGTATACCACATCTTATAAACCGAGCCATCTTTGATTACCGCAGGGGCGCCAACTCCACTGGCATCCCATGTCAGATTCCCCGTCAGTACCGTCGCCGCTTGTCTTGTCCAGGTTACCCGGTCCGGTGAGGTGGCATAACCTATCGATGCCGTCGTCCCCCGGATGGTAAAGTTGGTCGAACCATACGTGTACCACATCTTATAAGTGCCAGCATCATCAATGACCGCTGCCGCACCAACATTACTAGCACCATTATTATCAAAAACACTGCTAGTACCGCTATTATCAAAAATACTGCTAACACTGCTAGTACCACTCGGGACAAAAGCAATACCCGCCCGGGCCGCACTTTCTGCGGGACTCAATACCGGAAGCATCCCGAAGCAAAGTAGTGCTGCCAACCAACCATTTAATAATGTAGTCCTGAGTTTCATAACCAAATCCTCCCTATCGGAGTATGCCGATAGCCCTTTACGATAACGGTAGACGCCATGCTCGAGGGCAAGATACCGACACCGGAAAACTTACCCAAGCGCGGAAACGAAGCATAATTACCAGCACCCACCAACTCTTTAGCGGTTAGATTAATTATTAAAACAACCAGGGCTGCGACACTAATGACGGTCGTAAGCCCCAGCAAGGCAATCATAGTAACCATAATTATAGTAGTCATCATGATACGTTATAGTAGGCTATCACGAAACACAAAGTTTGTCAATATACCGCTATTGTTATTCGATACCTGCTATGGTATTATACTCGTCGGAACCAAGCCGCTTTGTCGGATTACGATGTGAGGGTCGCCAATGGCCTATAGATTGAAGGTTGCCGCGGTTCAGTTGAGGGTGGTTTCGGCAAGCAAAAAGGAAAACGTCGCTCATGCCCTGGCTCTTCTGGAGACATGCTCCAGCGCCAGCCCGAGGATTATTTGCTTGCCCGAGCTATTTTCAACACCCTACTTTGCGGTGAGCGAGGCTCCAGAGCGATTCGAGCTGGCGGAGACTATCCCCGGACCGACCACTGATACCCTTGGCCAAATGGCGAGGCAACTGCATGCCTACATTGCCGGCAGCATCTTCGAAAGTGACCAACTGGAGGGGAGCTACTATAATTGTGCCTTTCTCATTGCACCGGAGGGAACGGTGGTAGGCAAATACCGGAAGGTGCACTGCCCCTTCGTGAACCATGGGGGTAGATATCTCAATGAGAAGTATTACTTCCACCCCGGTAACCTGGGTTTTCCCGTTTTCCCCCTCGATGAGACCAAGGCGGGCATGCTCATCTGCTATGACCGTTCTTTCCCCGAGGCCTGGCGGTGTCTCACGGTGAAAGGAGCGGAACTGGTACTTTTACCCACCACGTCCTCCGGCTGGCGGAGCGAATCTTGGGAGTTCGGTTTAAGGACCAAGGCTCTGGAGAACAACGTCTTTATCCTTGCTGCCAACCGCGTTGGTAAGGAGACTTTCTATCGTGAGGGCTTCCCTCCTTTTTATGGTAGCAGCCTCATTATTGGTCCCCTGGGGAACATTCTGGCTAAGGCTGATGCGGAAAGCGAGCAGGTAATCTCAGCGGAGCTTGATTTCGAGGAGATGGCAGAGTCCAAGCGGCGAAACGACTTTCTGCGGGATTGGCGACCCGAAGCCTATGATGCTTATGCCAGGGTATACGCCGAGATGGGATTGGTGGCCTCTCCACTCCCAACCTCCAGAGAAGAAAGGACGCCACCTGACCTGTCCCTACTGGAAAGGAGAGCATAACCCATGAGCCGAATTGTTGACCTTACTGCTACTCTAGGTGACCCCAGGATTCCGGTTGTCCCTTCTTTTCCGACGGTTAGTCTTGAGCGCTTTCATGTTCACGAAATCCACGGGCGCTCCAATACCAAAATCAGCATGCCAATACATGTGGCCACTCACGTAGATGCCCCTTATCATTTTGTTCCCGATGGTATCACGGTGGATGAGCTACCACTGGATAAAGTGATGGGTAAAGCCGTTAGACTGGACCTCAGGCAAGTTGCTAAGAAGAACACGGCGATAACCGTTGACCAGGTTCGTGCCGTAGTCAATGCCAATAAGATTGACCTGAAAGGCAAGATAGCGATAACGCATAGTGGTTGGGCTGAAAAGGCCCTCTTTCAGCCCAACTTCTATACCGATAATCCTTTTCTGGCCGAAGAGGCCAGCCACTGGCTGGTGGCTCAGGGAATAAAGGCTCTCGCTCTCGACCACCCCATTGAGAAGGCGGCTAAACCAGGGACGATTGCCTCACCGGGCGATTCTCCTAATCACCGCTATTTTTTGAAGCACGGTATTCCCCTCATCGAGAACCTGGTGAATCTGGAAACCTTTGATGACCTGGAGTTCGAGATGATGGCAATGCCGCTAAAGATATTTCGCTGTGACGGTGCCCCAGCCAGGGTCATCGCCATACTGGAGGATTAAAAAAGTCGATTTTGTAATTCATAATTATAGAGGAGGAGAACAATGAGTCTAGCGATGATAGCGATGGCACCTACCGCCAGGATGATTGTAGAGCAAGTTCTTAGTGTCAAGCCGGGGGACAAGGTTTGTATCTTCACCGATACGGACCGTCCCCAGAGTATCACTCAGCTTCTTGCCGCCTGGGTAAGAGCCGCCGGGGCTGAGCCGGTAATTGTTACCATTATACCAAAAGAGGTTGGCGGGATTGACCCGCCGCCATCAGCCGTCGCTGCTATCCATGCTGCTGACGTGGTTATTGCCCAGGCTACTAGCGCCATCGTTCATACCGAGACAGTACGAGAGGCGTTAAGACGTGGCATCCGTCTTTGTGACATGTGGGGCTTTAATGAAGATATGATGGTGCACGGTGGTGCCACGGCTGATTACGGCAAGATAGGAGAGCTTTCCCGGAAAATTGCTGCAATCCTGACAGCAGGTAAGCAGGCCCGGTTGACTACCAAGGACGGAACGGATATTTCCTTCTCCATAGAAGGCCGGTCAGCCGCGGTGCTGGCTGGTCTGGCAAACCAACCCGGTCAGTTCTGTGCCTTCCCTGATGGCGAGGCGGCCATTGCCCCGATTGAAGGCAGCGCTAACGGCATCCTGGTGAATCCCTTCAGTATGGAAAAAACAGACATCGGCTTCCTGAAAGAAGCGATATCACTGAAAGTCGTCAAAGGCAAGGTTACCAGTATTGAAGGCGGTGTGGTAGCCCGCCAGTTGCTGGAATTCATTGAGCCGATAGGGGATAGTGCCCGGAACATTGCTGAGCTTGGCATCGGCACCAACCCCAAGTCTCGTGTTGGTGTCAGCCTGCGGGAAACGAAGAAAGCCCTGGGCACGGCCCATATTGCCATGGGGGATAGCAAGAGCCTCGGCGGCAAGGTGGAGAGTCCGATGCATATGGACATGATATTCCGGGAACCAACCGTGTTGATTGATGGTCAAGCGCTAATGAAAGAAGGACGCCTGACTATCTAGCAATCAGCTTCGGTGCTGCTTATGTAGTGCTTATGTAGTGCTTGTTATTAGTCGATTCGGAGTTTGTTTAATAACCTCACCACCTGTATCCCCCCTCTCCTGAGGAGAGGGGGAAGGATGTTCTAATAGGGGCGAAACCCTCTTAGACGTCCTACAGTTTGGCTCACCTTACGGGGAAGAAAGGTTCTTAAACAATCCTAATTCGCAGTTTGACAAGTCTTCTCGCATCTTCTAGAATGGGGCTGACTTGGTTCTTGGCCAATATTATAGAGAACTGAAAAGGAGGGAGTAATGAGTTACAAACAAATTCTCTGTGAGGAAATCGAACCTGGTATTGTTAAAATCACCCTGAACCGTCCGGAAAAGCGCAACGCTATAGACAACCTCACCGTTGAGGAACTGCAGGATGCTTTTATGACGTCAGACCTCAATGATGATGTGCGGGTGATTGTCCTCGCTGGAGCTGGCAAGGACTTTTGTGCCGGTTATGACCTCAGTGGTAAAGGTGAGCCAGCCAAGGGTCAAGTACTGAGCGCCGTCAAGGATAGCAAGCTCACGGGCATGGAAAAACGCCTGAAGACCACCGAGTACTTCACCATCAACCAGGCTCTGGCAATACGGGATGTGAGCAAACCGACGATTGCCATGGTGCAGGGAAACTGCATTGCTGCCGGCCTGCTTTACGCCTCGATGTGCGACATCATCTTTGCCTCAGAGGACGCCCAGTTTATCGACCCGCTAACCAGATGGGCACATGCCGGCTTTGAGCTTCTCATCGAGCCTTATAACCTCGGTTTCCGCAAGGCTAAAGAGGTAATCTGGACGGGTGACCCTCTTCCGGCCAAAGAAGCCAAGGAGTATGGCATGGTCAGCAAGGTTGTTCCCCGGGAGAAGCTGGAAGAAGAGACGATGCTGCTCGTCCGTAAGATTGCCAAGAACCAGCCCATTGCCATCAGAATGACCAAGAAAAGTATCAACCAGGCTTGGGATTATATGGGACAGAGAGATGCCTGGCAGTATCACCTGTTAGCTCACGAGCTATCCCATCTCAGCGATGAAGAAAAGAGATGGCAAGAAACGAGAGCTAAGGCAGAGAAGGAAGGCGGAGTCAAGGCAGTCATTAAAGCCAGAGACGATAAATTCAAGAAGTAAATTAACAATCAGGATGGTTCTGTTTGTATTGCGTTGATTCCTCTGTCATTGCGAGGAGCGAAGCGACGAAGCAATCTCAAAGTATACGGATTGCTTCGTTTCGCTCGCAATGACGACCACTCAAAACCATACAGAACCCTCAGTGCTTTTCGCCGAGATAGTTGAGGGCTAGATTTACCAGAAAATCAACCTTTAACTGCAGGCTCTTAATATCGATAGACTCGTTCCTGGCATGGACGGTCATTCGCCGAGCCGGGTCGAAGTCAGTAGTGGCGATACCCGGGCCGTAACAGGGGACTCCCATGGCGCGGAGAAAACGCGAATCGGTAGCTCCGGCAGACATGATGGGGAAGCAATTTATCTCCCCCAGGCTGTCCTTCATCGTTCGCTCGATAAGCCGGTAGTGTGCTGAACCAGTCAGGGAGAAAGAGGCCGGATTGAAGGCGGGGATTTCGATATCCACTTCCTCCCCCAGCAGGGAACGCAGGATATTAAGCACATATTGCTTATCCTGACCGGGGAGAACCCGAATATCAACCTGGATTTCGCAGTTGTCGGGGACAATGTTGGTTCTACTGCCACCGTGAATTTCATTGGGGGAAATGGTCATCCGGGTTAAAGACCTGATGGTTTCAGCCATAGTACGGTCGGGATATGAATCAAGAAAGGCATCCACATTCTGTGCCGTTATCCCTTTGCCGTCACCGGATTGATTCAGGTTGTCAAGCAGGCCTTTTATCTCGGGAGTAAGCTTAACTTCGCTCCGATAGTGAGCCAGGCGAACCACCGCCTGTGAGGCTTTAGCGATGGCATTGTCGCCCAGCGTCGGTATTGCTCCATGACAGGAAATACCCCGGAATTTCAGTTTGGTCCAGACAGGGCCCTTCTCGCCCGCTTGGATGAAACCGGTGCATCGGTTACCCGCCATCATCGGTTCTTGACCACCTTCATTGATAGCAAAGTCAGCCATTAGTTTTGCCGGATGATTCTCAGTGAGGAACTTTACTCCGTAGCTGCCCCCGTTTTCCTCATCGGCAGTGGCGGCAAAGATAAGCTTCCCGCCGAGCCGGTGTTTGGATAGTTGCCGCATCGCCTGAGCTTCGGCAGCGACTAATCCCTTACAGTCGAGAGCCCCCCGGCCGTAGACGACTCCCCCTTTGACCTCACCACCAAAAGGGCCAAAATCCCAGCCCTCTCCGGCGGGAACAACATCGGCATGTGAGAGGAAAAGCAGCGATTTCTCCCCGCTGCCCAGAGAAGCAATAAAATTACCCCTCCCCGGTGCCGATTCGATGATTTCATTGCTGATGCCAGCTTCGTCAAAGAGGTTTTTGAGAAACACGGCTACTTTGGTCTCGCCACCAGGTGGGTTCACCGAGGGAATCTTGATTAGTTGAGAAAGGATTTCGGTTACTTCCATGATGCCCACCCATCCTTTACCAGATTCGGGCTAACGCCATAGCTCATTAGCAACGTCCTTCAGTCCCAATGCTTCCAGTTTTTTCCGGCTTGGCCTGGTCGTCCGGGCATCCCAATCCATGGCGGCCAGGTACTCTTTCGCCATCGTGTCCTCGTCAACGGTGACTCCGGCTAAAGGTCCCTTTTGCTGTGCTGGTTTGCCGAGGATTCTGGCCGGTACTTTAAACTTGAGCGGATTCAAACCCTCGCGCAGGTTGAAAGCATGTCGGAGGTTAGAGATTCTCTCTCCGGTCTGAAGTAGTTCATCCATCGTCATGTCCCAGCCAGTGACGGCACTCATAAAGTCGGTAAAGACACTGGCGTTCGGCAGACAGATATACATAAACATACACATCCCGGCCGAATTGACATTGTGGAAGAAGTTGCTGGCGATTTTATGGGCCTCTCCCCGGCCAGTAAAGGAGTTGGGGTCGAAGGCTGGCATCGGTAGCCCCGCCGGGACAAACCCTTCGCCGCCCTGGGTGTGACGGGCGGGAGTCGGGTCTAACTGATAGGTAGTGGCCTGGTGAAAACTAAGCTTGGGGTCATGCATCGGGACTTCCTGTCCCTGAATATCCATGGCGTATTTCTCGGAACCCTTGCCTATCTTCGCGGCAGCTACCCTGACGCCATCAGCCAGAATATTGCCGAAGCCTTCTCTCTTTGCCATCTTGGTCGTCATCGCCACAATGGCAGCGTGGTTACCCCAGGTAAGCTCGATGCCATCGGTATCCCGTTTGGTAATGAGTCCATTCTCATAGCATTCAATGGCAAAAGCGATAGTACAACCAGCCGAGATAGTATCCAGTCCATAGCGGTTACAAATATCGTTGGCCATGATGATGGACTCTACATTATTATTCAGACACATGGTGCCGAAGGCAGCCAGCGTTTCGTATTCCGGCTTGTGAGCGCCCTCCAGATAAGGATATTCTTCCCCGGCTTTCATATGGCCGCCACAGCCCAGGGGACAGTGCCAGCAAGCATATTTCCGTCGCTGGCGGGATATCACACCTACATCCCCGATAGGAGCCACATTGGGAAAGTCAATGATGCCTACCCCTCCCCAGTTTTTCACCGGGGAATCGCCACTGAGTGCTGAGCCAGCGGTAATGCCGGGAGTACCCGTGTTTTTGAAAAGGCTGGCAAAAGGTTCCACAAGCTGACCCAGTGCCTGCCTTCTTATCTCGTTAGCTCTAGCTTTATCGGCGAGAGGTACTTCCATGGTGCCGGTCACGGCCACGGCCTTAAGTTTTTTGGAACCCATCACCGCGCCCAGACCGGAGCGTCCCGGCGCCCGACCTTTGTTATTCATCGGACATGAAATGAGAGATAGCTTTTCTCCAGAAGGGCCAATAGAGAGTATTTTGACTTCTTCCCCCAGTTCTCCCTGGAGGATATCGTCCACTTCAAAGGTATCTTTGCCCCACAGGTAACTGGCGTCTCGCAGCTCAGCCCGTCCGTTTTCGATAAACAAATAAACCGGTTTGGGGGAAATACCTTTAAAAAACACGGCGTCGTAGCCAGCAAACTTGAGGTTGGGGCCAAAATCCCCGCCGGAGTTGGCGTCTCCCCAGGTGCCGGTAAGAGGTGATTTGCCAACGATGGTGAACCTCGACCCGGAAAGGGCCGGTGTGCCGGTCAGAGGGCCGGTCAGGATGCCGAAAATGTTATCGGGGCCCAGGGCATCAACCCCGGCCTTTTGCTGGCTGAAGATAATCCTGGCCCCGATACCGTATCCTCCGATAAACTGGCGACAGAACGTATCATCCAGCACCTCGTCTTTTAGTTCACCCCTGGTAAGGTCAACGAATAGCATCTTGCCCATGTAACCACCAGTCATATCTTACCCCCTTCTTATTTTACTCAACATTGCTTAAGTGAGATTCATTATTTGGATATGCCATGGCTAAGTATAGGATTCAACCATTTCCAAGCTAATCGGTATTACCACTAAGAAGATACGCTCCAGCCTTTGCCTTTGTCAAGTTAAAGCGGTTGCTGGTTCAACGTCTTCCGAATAGTCTTTGCCACCAGGACGGCGCCGGGAGCGCTTTCTGATGTAATAAGGCGTGTAACTGCTGGATTTCGGTTCGTCTGGCGGCTAGCTCTGCCTCCAGGGATTGAATCTGTTCACGTAGTGCATTTACATACTCACTTTGCATAGGCTCTGCATCATTATGCATAGGCTCTGCCTGGGCGTCCTGCGTTAGTTCGACCTGCCACCGGGAACCGCGCGCCGTTTTCACTTTGCGGGCATCTAACTCACCGTTGCGAATACGTCTCCGGATAGTGTCCGGGGATACCTTCAATATCCTGGCGGCTTCGGTGATGCTGACCATATCCGTCATTTTACGTTAGCAACTGCCTTAGTGTCAACTATGCACCTTCATATGCTACCTTAGGACATCAAGACAAATGAATGGACAAAGCCCTTGTCGTCCCAACGACAACAAGGGCTTTGTTATCTTCGATTTATGGTCGGGGCGGGCGGATTTGAACCGCCGACCACCTGAACCCCATTCAGGTGCGCTACCAGGCTGCGCTACGCCCCGAAGTTGCCTTTGGCAGAGCTACCGGTTGCTGGTTACTGACTAGCTTAATTCTGATATATTCGGGGACAATAGTCAAGGTGGAGTTGTTTAGTAACCTATCCCCCTTGCCCCCTTCGAGAGGGGGATTAAGGGGGTGAGGTAATCAACAATTTCAAGGTGGTCGGTAGCTTAGTATACCCTGGAGTTATATTTTCAGCCTGACGTAGAAATCGCTGCTGCTTATTGCTAAAATAGATTAGCTGGTTTATCATCCCGCCCAAATATCAGTCACGGCGTGGTGACCGGACTCAGGTATGATTAAGCAAAATGTTCAGCGGATATTGAGCGAGCTACCTGCCGGGGTTCAACTGGTGGCGGTGGCGAAGGGCCGCACGCCTGAAGAAATCCGGGAGGCCATTGAGGGTGGCGTCGAGATTATCGGGCAAAACTATGTTCAGGAGGCGGAAAAAGCCTATTCCCTGATTGGCAACAGGGTAAAATGGCACTTTATCGGGCATCTGCAAAGAAACAAGGTAAAAAAAGCCGTCACGATTTTTGATATGATAGAAACGGTTGATTCTCTTGAAATTGGGCAGGAGATTGACCGAAGATGTGCTCAGATTGGCAAGATAATGCCAGTACTGATTGAGGTCAATAGCGGCCGGGAGAAGCAAAAAACGGGGGTATTCCCTGAGGATGTGTCCCAGTTGGTCAAGGAGATTGCCGAGTTGGCCAATATCAGGGTGGTGGGGTTGATGACCATCGGGCCCCATTTCAACCATGCTGAGGAGGTACGTCCCTATTATGTGGTCACCAGGAAGCTCTTTGGGCAGGTTAAGCAGCTTAACCTGCCCAACGTCGAGATGAAGTACCTCTCGATGGGGATGTCAAATTCATATCAGTTGGCGATAGCAGAGGGAGCCAATATCGTCAGAATCGGCACCAGGATATTTGGTGAGCAGAACGAAGAAGAAGTCGTGAAAGGAGAAGGATAAAAATGACGGCAATTGTTTCTATCGTGGGTAATTCCGAATCAGGCAAGACAACGCTTATCGAAAAGCTGCTTGGAGAGTTAAAGTCGCGGGGCTATCGGGTGGCCACCATCAAGCATGCTCCCCGGGGTATCGCCGTAGACCAGCCCGGTACGGATAGCTGGCGTCACATCCAAGCCGGCAGTGAGGCTACTATCGTCAGTACCCCGGAGAGGATGGTGCTCATCAAGCCAGTGGCGGCCGATTCGACTCTGGACGAAATCACCCGCTTCTTTGGTGAGGACTACGATATTATCCTGGCCGAAGGTTTTAAGCAGGCTGAGGCCCCCAAGATAGAGGTGCATCGTCGTGAGACCGGCCCACTGCTGACTGATATCAAGCGGCTTTTCGCCATCGTCACTGATGAACCCCTTGAAACCAAGACCAGGCAGTTCGCTCCGGATGATGTGAAGGCGCTGACAGACCTTCTCGAGGCGGGCTTTATCAAATCCCAGAGGGAAAGGCTGTCTCTTTACGTCAATAATAACCTGGTAACGCTGAGTGTTTTCCCCGGGGAGTTCATCGCTAATGTCCTGCTGGCGATGGTCGCTTCGCTGAAGGGGGTAGGTAAGGTCAAAAGCGTGGCAGTTTTTTTGAGGAAGGATTAGGTATTATCTTCGCCCAAACTCCCTCTCTAACTGCCCGGAGTTGAGATGAATCATTGTTGGCCGGCCGTGAGGGCAGGTATTGGGCAAGGCAGCTTGCTCCAGTTGCCTGATGAGCTCACGCATCTCGTCATCACTCAGTACCTGCCCGGCTCTGACGGCACTGTGGCAGGCAATCAAGATGGACAGCTCTTCAGTCCAGTCCGTCTTGCTCCCGCCTGATGGAGTATCCCATAATTCCTTGAGTACGGCTCTCCAGTCTTTATCATGCAGGCCGAGTGGCACCGTCCGCACCAGATACGTCCGCTCGCCAAAAGGCTCAAGATAGAAGCCAAGCCCGGCAAGCTGCTGGTAACAGGTCTTCAGCACTTCGTCCTCCCTGGGATTGACCTCGAGTGTCACCGGTTCGAGTAGTCCCTGAACTTCCACCTCTTGTCGTGAGAGCTGGTGCTGGAACTTCTCGAAGAGAATACGCTCATGGGCGGCATGCTGGTCGATAACGTACAAACCATCGGGGCCTTCCGCCACGATGTAGCTTGAGGCCAGTTGCCCCAGTAGTCTTAGCGCCGGTAGCGAGAAAACGAGGGTCGGTCCGGCTGGTGTCAGCAAGGAAGGATGGTCGCTGGTGCTGGTCGATGGCCACAGACTCGAACTGTGCCTGGTTGACTCTCGATAGGTGGTCGCCACCTCTTCTATCTTGGCGACGGGTGCGGTTTCAATCAGTGCCCGCCGCACCGCTTTCTGGACGGCACCAAAAACGGCGTGCTCGTTGACGAATTTTACCTCGGTCTTGGTGGGGTGAACATTGACATCAATCTCTTTAGCCGGTAGCGAGACATTGATAATCGCCACCGGGTGTTTCCCGGTCATCAGCAAGCCGTGGTATGCCTCTTCGACCGCCCAGGCAAGCAAGCGACTGTTTATCCAGCGGCGATTGACAAAGAAGCTCAAGTAGTCCCGGCTGGCACGGCTCACTGCCGGCGAGCCGACCATACCTGTTATCAGCAGCGAAGCCGTCCCACCCTCCCAACCTCCCTGCTGGCTATCAACCATCAGCATCTTGCGGGCGATGTCCAGTCCGTAGACCTCGGTGACCGTATCGATGAGCTGGCCGCTACCCGGCGTGTTCAGTACCGGCCGCCCTTCAATCGACAGGCTGAATCTGACTTCAGGAAAGGCCAGGGCATACTGGCTGACGACATTGGCCAGGTGGCTATTTTCGGTTGCTGCCGACTTGAGGAACTTTAGTCGTGCGGGTAGACTCCGAAAAAGGTTGTGCACGGTGATGGTCGTACCGGTAGCGCGCCCCTGCTTCCCGCGGTTAGCGCTGACGCCGTCCGTCATGCTGAGATAGCTGCCTGCCGACTCACCCCGGGCGCAGGTAACCACCTCCACCATAGCGATGGCGGCGATGCTGGGCAGGGCTTCGCCACGAAAGCCAAGGGTAGCAATAGACTCAAGGTCAGCCAGACTGCTGAGCTTGCTGGTAGCATAGCGCTGAAAGGCAAGCTCCACCTCTGCTGCCGGCATGCCCGACCCGTTATCCGTCACTCGAATCAGGCTCACCCCGCCACCACGGGCTTCAACGGTAACCTGGCTGGCGCCGGCATCCAGCGAGTTTTCTACCAACTCCTTCACCACCGAGGCTGGCCGCTCAATCACCTCGCCGGCAGCAATCCGCGCCACTACCTGGGGGTCTAAAAGTTTAATTGGCATGTTACGATTATTCTACACGCTTACGTGTAACATGTCAATCATCATCTTGAGGTTGTTTAGCAGCCTATCCCCCTTGCCCCTTTCCCTTAATAAGGGAAGGGGGGTATAGAGAAGATAAGGGCTTCGCCCTTCTCTTAAATCTCTTTCTTATCAGAAGGAAATATGGCAAAGGTGAGTCCACGAGGGGCAAAGCCCCTCTCTGAAATCTCCTCTCCCTCTCCTTCTTAAGGAGAGGGAGATTAAGGGGGCGAAGTTAACAAATAATCTCATCTTTCATTTGGCAAGATGTTGTGCTACTATTAGCATCAAGAAAGGGGGTGATATTATGACAATCGAAGAAGAACTGGCCGGGTTGAGCGCTAAGGTGGATGAGTACCACCGGCAAGAGATGGTTAAGTCTAGCCAGGATAAGTACAGCAAACTGGGCTTTATCTTGTGGGCATTTAGCTTCGCCACAATGTCATTCACCGTTGCAATACCAACCCTGGGTAATGTCTCCATGGCCATAATCTTTTTTATTGCCGGTGTCGTTTCATTATTATATTCGGCGAGGTTTAAAGCCAAATAGTTTCTCTTCTCCCGCCGGCCCCGGGGCTAAAGTTCAGGCGACTTTCTCCAGCCGGGTAAAGCTCAGGAGGAGTTTCTTCACTACCAGGTTGGTTGCTCATTACCTCGCCGGCAGTAATGCGTAAGGCTATCTTGAGGTTGTTTAGCAACCTATCCCCCTTAACCCCTTCCCTTAAATAAGGGAAGGGGGAATATCGACGAGAGAGGGGCTTCGCCCCTCTCTAACATCTCTTTCCCCTCTCCTTCTTAAGGAGAGGGGAACAAAGGGGGTAAGATTAACCAACAATCTCGTCTTTCATTTGGCAAAATATTGTGCTACTCTTAGCATCAAGGAAGGGGGTGAGATAATGACAATCGAAGAAGAACTGGCCAGGTTAAATTCTAAGATGGATGAGAACCACCAGCAAAACATCGGTAGGATTAACCGTGATAAGTATATCCACCTGGGCTTTATCTTGTGGGCATTTGGGTTAGCCACGGTGACGTACGTGGTTGTTCTCCCGACCGTGGGTGATGTCTCAATGACCTTAATCTTTTTTATTCTTGGCGGCGTTTCATTATTCTATTCGAAGAGGTTCAAAGGACAATAGCCTCTCTTCTCCCGCCGATTCACGCGCTCAAGTTCAGGCTACCTTTTCCAGCCGGGCGAAGCTCAAGAGGAGCTTCTTCACTACCTGATTAAAGGCAACCACGACCTCGGCATCGTCCTTCACCGGGTGACAACTCACCACAATGCCCTCGCCGAACTGGCTATGACGGACATGGTCGCCCGCCTTGAGTGTCGGATTGACCGGCCGGGGGGTGGCGGCGGGTCTATTCCAGGAAGACATCGCCTCAGCCACCGGCCTCTCTTCACCCTGCCACGCCGGGCTATTTTTAATCAGACGCGGTGGTATATCACTCAGGAAGCGTGATGGCTGGCTGACCATGCTGCGTCCCATCAGATTACGGCGGAAGGCACGAGTCAGATAAACCCTCTCTTTGGCACGGGTAATGCCCACATAGGAGAGTCGCCGTTCCTCCTCCATCTGGGTCGGGTCGTCCAGGGAGCGAAAGTGAGGCAGCAGTCCTTCTTCCATACCGACGATAAAGACCACCGGAAACTCCAACCCTTTGGCCTGGTGCAGTGTGATGAGAGTGACCGCGGCCGTAGTTTCCTCCAGCCCGTCAACATCAGAGACGAGTGTTACCCCTTCCAGAAAGGAGGCTAAACCCTCTGGTGGTCTGAGCTCGCTGTAGGCCACGGCGACAGTACGCAGCTCCAGGATGTTCTCCCAGCGTTCTTCCCCGTCCGCCTCGTTCTTGACGTAGGCACGATAACCAGACTCTTCGATGACCAGGTCAAAAAGCTCAACCAGATTTAGCTGCTGGCTGGCCGTAATCAATTTCTCCATCATCCCGGCAAATTTAGTCAGTACCTGGCGCAGGTGAGGGGTGAAAGGTATTGCCTCATTGGACTCCGACCTGGTCAGGAGTGGCAGTGCCTCAAAGGCCGAGACGCCGATTGATTTGGCCCAGCTGGCGAGCTTAAGCTGAGTTTGCTGCCCGATACCACGCTGGGGAGCATTGATTATCCGCATCAGGCTGACACTATCCTGCGGGTTCTGGATAAGCCGCAGGTAGGCAATAATATCCTTCACCTCCCGCCGCTCGTAGAAGCGGGTACCGGCCACCAGCTTGTAGGGTGTGCCGTAACGGATGAAGGCTTCTTCGAGAGCTCGCGATTGGGCATTGGTGCGAAACATCACGGCACAATCGCCCAGGCTGGTTTTGCCTTCACTGACCAGACGCTCCACTTCACTCACGACAAACTGGGCTTCTTCCTGCTCGGTGTAGGTTTCCACCACCGATACCGCCTCGCCCGGCTCATTATCCGTCCACAGGTTCTTTGGTTTGCGTTGCTGGTTGACTGAGATGACGTTTGATGCCACTTCCAGAATCATCTTGGTGGAGCGGTAGTTCTGTTCGAGCAGTACTACCTTAGCCTCCGGATAGTCCTTCTCAAAATTAAGAATATTGCGCAGGTCAGCCGACCGCCACGAGTAGATTGATTGGTCCGGGTCGCCCACAACACAGATGTTGCGGTACTTGCCACCCAGTTGCCTGATTAGCTCATATTGCACCAGGTTGGTGTCCTGGAACTCATCCACCATGATGTGCTGGTATCTCGACTGGTAGCGGGCCAGAATATCAGGGTTGTGGCGGAATAGCTCGACCGTCTTCATCAGCAGGTCATCGAAATCGACCGCCCGGCTCTCGGCCAGTAGCTGCTGGTAGCGCTCGTAAACCCGGCCGACGACCTCGTCAAAGTAGCTCCGGCTGCGCTGGGCGTAGTCGGCGGGGGTTAGCATCCGGCTTTTGGCGGCCGAGATAGCGGCAGCGATTGCCGCCGGGGTATACTGCTTCGGGTCGAAACCGGCTTCCTGAATCGCCCTCTTGAGCAGTTTCACCTGGTCTTCATCATCGTAGATGACAAAGCGGGGGTCGATGCTTATCGCCTGGCCCTCACGGCGCAGGATGCGGGCACAGAGGGCATGAAAAGTGCCCAGTGTCAGCTCTTTAACTGAGTCTCCCACCAGCCGTTGCAGCCTCTCCACCATTTCCCGGGCGGCCTTGTTAGTGAAGGTCACCGCCATAATGTGGTAGGGACTAATCCGGCAAACCCGCATCAGGTAGGCTACCCGGTGGGTAATCACCCTGGTTTTGCCGCTCCCCGGACCAGCCAGAATTAGCACCGGCCCGCTGATGGCTTCGGCGGCTTCTCTCTGTGCTGGATTTAGCTCAGCCAGTATATCCATTTATCTATCGTTA
>JAENIS010000040.1 GCA_016844285.1 Dehalococcoidales bacterium | reverse complement strand
ACATTTTGGGCATATCATTGCGATTAGACCCTATCATGGATTAATCACCGGCTTATTACCACCAAGATTATAACAGAGAATTGCTATATCTGCACCAAGCCAATAGAGCAGAGGGAGTTACTAAGTGTCTCATAATAGTCTGTATACGTTCAATAACTTCATTCCAGCGTAGGCTGGAATCCAAGGGCAGCATGGTATCTGGATTCTGGCCTTCGCCAGAATGACATGCTTCCATTCGAATATCACCACCCATGTCCTGAGTCCATTCTATGAGGACACCATTAGAAAGCAAATGAGGGCTTCCGCCCCACGTTATCTATTTCTCCTTCTCCTGAACAGGAGAAGGAGATTAAGGGGGTGAGGTCGTCCGTAAGTAACGTGTGCTGAACCAGTCATTGGCTCAGTGATTAAACAGACCAAACGCTAGGATTCGAATAACCGGCTCTCCTGGCTCAAATCAACGGCGGTTTTGATGGCTTCTTCCAGGCTCTCCGAATTGGCGATACCCTTGCCGGCAATATCGAAGGCGGTGCCGTGGTCGACCGAGGTCCGGACGAAGGGTAATCCCAGGGCGACACTGACACTCTTTTCGAAGCCATGCACTTTTATCGGGATATGGCCCTGGTCATGATACATCGCCAGAACGACATCGAACTCACCGCCAATCGCACGGGTAAAGATGGAATCAGCCGGGAAAGGCCCCCGGGCATCTATACCCAGAGCCTGGGCTTCCTTGACCGCCGGTGCAATCTGCTCGACCTCTTCCGAGCCGAAAAGACTGCCTTCACCGGCATGGGGATTAAGCGCCGCCACACCGATACGAGGGTGCTCAATACCCCACTGCCGAAAAGAATCGTGGGTTAACTTCAGCTTGGACAGGATATTCTCCCGGGTCACTAAATCACAAGCGTCTCTCAGCGAATAATGAGTGGTCAGATGAACCACCCGTAGCTGGCCGGTAACCAGCATGGTAGCATATTCGGTAGCGCCGGTAAGGTGAGCCAGATATTCCAGGTGCCCCACGTCCCCATAGCCTGCCTGGACGGTGGCTTCTTTGCTGATGGGCGCCGTGACGATAGCTTTAACCTCGCCCCTCAGCGCCAGTTGGGCCGCTTTAGCGATGTATTCCATCGCTGCTTTGCCGCAAACGACACACACCTGACCGATGGCAACTTCTTTCCAGTCGAGGTTGTGCAAATCAAGGAGGTCTATAACGCCGAAGCGGCCTTTAAGCTCAGCCGTTGTCTTGACCGTGTGCAGCGTCAATGACTTGTTGACCAGTTTTATTGCCTCCTGCATGACACTACCTTCGCCGATGACTAATGGACAGCAAAGGCGATAGATTTGCTCAAGCTGGAGAGCCTTCACAATCGTTTCCGGCCCAATACCGGCAGCATCACCCATGGTGATGGCGATAACCGCTCTCTGTTTGGTAGTCATCTCACCCTCCAGGAAGAATCCCATCTGCTGGCACGATACGGTCGCTTCCTAGCTCATTAGCTACTTATGTCAAGTCCTCTGCCCTCCGCCGGAGGTGCCACCGGGGTGGCCAACGCTGACTTAGTTTCCAAAGGCTTACCGATAATCTCGGTGAAATGAAAGTCGTTCAGCCTTTAGCGGCTATTCTACCATAGAGACTTGTCCATGACCAAGTTTGGCATGGGCGCTCCTGGTTGTCTAGTGTCACGTCAGGTGTAACCATTGCTAATTCGTGAAAGTAAGGGAATGCTCTGACTAACTGGCAAGCCTCAGTCGAAATGCCCATCCCCCTGCCCCCTTCCCGATGGGAAGGGGGAGTTATAAAAGAGAGGGGGCGAAGGCCCTCTTTCTCTATTTCCCCCTCTCCTGAAAGGAGCTTTGTATCAAAAGTGAGTTCCTCCATGTCACCCTGAGCGTAACGAATGGTCTCGGGGTGGTGAGGATTATTGGTTTACCGCCAGCCCCACACTCAGATTCTTCGTCGCTTCGCTCCTCAGAATGACATTTGATACAAGACCCCTGAAAGGAGAGGGGGATAAAGGGGATGAGGTCATCAATAACTGGTAATATATGCTGAAGCAGTCATTATTCAGTAATTAACCAGACAGGGTACTAGACTACCGGGCTGGACGCTCTACGATTGCTTCGCAGGAATAGTGAACAGGTAAGGACAACGACAAAGAGAACGGCACTGGCGACAGTGAAGGCGGTGACAAAGCCGGAGCGATTGATGAGTATGCCGACCAGGGGAGTCACTACCCCAGCGCCTTCCATGTTGCCGAAGAAGTAGATGCCCAGTATGGTAGCGCGGTGCCGCTCAGGGCTATGCTTGACGACGTAGGCCTGTGCTGCCGGCGTGTAGATATACATTATCGTGCCGATGACGACCAGCAGGGCGCTGATTCCCAGTCCCTGCGGTGCTATGTTCAGCAAATATAACACCGGTGCCGCCAAAAAGGCGGCCGTGAGGATTACGGACAGCATACCCAGCCGGTCGGAAAGATACCCACCCAACGGACTAGCCCATAGCCCCGCCGAGTAAACGAAGGCTATCGAAGCCGCAGCGGCCCCCTGGCTGATACCGAAGTGGTCAACTAAGTAGAGCGGCACGAAGGCGAGCACTGCGGAAAGGATGGACTGGAAAACATTTACCAGGATGAGGAGTGGCACCAGACGGCGCAAATAGCCTTTGACCGGGCTAGATTCACTGGCAGTGACGGTGGTCGTGTGCATGTCCTCTTTCATGCCGGCACGCCCCAGCACCACGTATAAGAAAATACCGAAGGCGAGGGTGGGTATGGCCAGCCCGATGAACGAACCCCGCCAACCCCAGGTGGCAGCAATGGCAGCGGCGATAATCGGGGCCAGGAAGAAGCTGGCGCTGCCACCGACCATGTGGAAACCGAGTGCCCGGCCACGTTTATCCGGCTCAACCGATGACCATATCATCTTGGCTGACCCGGGGTGATAGCCCCCACCCATTAACCCCATCAGTACCAGGAAAACAATCAGCAGCAGGTACGTATGGGAAAGCCCCAATAGAACCCCAACGACAGCCACACCAACGATACCCACGCTCAGCATAACCCGGCTACCAACTCTATCGGTAATCCATCCCGCCGGTAACTGCCCTATCCCGTACGAAAGGCTGAAGGCTGATACCACCAGCCCAGCCTGTGCGTAGTCCAGGTGGAACTCGCTACGAATCATGGGCAAAAGAGGGATAGTCAGCGCAGTGAGCAGGTGATGGCCAAAGTGGGCCAGCATTAAGAGAGGAATCAATCCTGAGAAAGGCCAGCGAATACCAAATTTCCGGGCTTGTGGTTTAGTACGCATTATCCGGGATTCCCTTTGCCATCGTTAGTGAGGCATGCCTCAATTGTCCTTGTCCGCAACTTGAGCACCAAAATCAACTTAATATACCACCTGCTCCCCGGTGAGCTGCTCTATCTCATCCTGAGACATTCCCAGAAGTTCGCCCAACACGTAGCTATTGTGCTCACCAAGGAGCGGAGCGGCACGACTGACTTGAGCGGGAGTAGCCGAAAACCGCCATGGCGGCGTCACGACCAGTCTTCTGCCTATCTTCGTATGATTAACCTCAGTCAGGACGCCTCGCTCCTGTAAATGGGGGTCATCCAGGACCATATCACCATTGAGCGTAGGGGCAGCAGCGACGCCAACCTTTTGCAGAATCTCAGTTACCTCATAGTCGGTATGCTGCATCGTCCACTCAGCGATTAGGCTGTCCAGTTGGTCCTGATTCTGGTACCGGCTCCGGGCACTGTTGAACCTCTCCTCCCGACTCCAGCCAGGATTACCCAGAGCCTGGCAGAAAGCCTCCCATTCCTCCTCGGTCGAAACCGCAATGGTGACCCATCGGTCCTGGCCGCGGCAGGGGTAGCAGTTGTGGGGTGCCATGCTATCATCACGATTCCCACGGCGTTCGGTAACTCTTTGGTTCATCGCATGCCCCAGGAACACCTCCCCCATCAAGGAACTAATCGCTTCCGCTGAGGAAAGATCGATAAACTGGCCCTGGCCGCTGCGCTGGCGGTAGTTCAGGGCAGCCAGGATGGCGAAGGCGGCCGTTGTGCCTACCCTGGTATCGATGGCACCGCTCAGCGTGATGGGAGTACCTTCAGGATAGCCTGAAATATAGGCCAGCCCACCGGTGGCACAAAAGGTCGGGGCATAGCCAACGTAGGTTCTTTCTGGCCCGGTCGCCCCCACGGCTGATGAAGAGAGCATGATAATCTCCGGTTTCACTTCCCTCAGCACCTCGTAGCTAAGGCCGAGCTTCTCCATGACTCCCGGGCGCATATTTTGCGTCACGACATCGGATATCCTGACCAATTTCTTCACAATCTCAATCGCTTTGGGCCGGGTCAGGTCTAGCCTTAGACTTAGCTTGTTTAGATTCATGTCATTAAAGACGGGAGAATAGTCCGGGCCACCAATAATTGGACCACCCATGAGTGAGCGTACACGGGTATGGTCGAGACGTTTCAAGCTTTCTACCTTGATGACCTCGGCCCCCATGAGCGCCAGGAGAAGAGTCGCATAGGGTCCGGCCCATGCCCAGGTAAAATCCACGATTCTGACACCATTTAAAGGCTGTTCTTCCATTACTTACTCTATACCCCCTGACTAGATGATACCGGCATCATGCATTCGCACCAAGTCCTCCGGTGTGTAGCCCAGGCGTCCGCAATAGATTTCGTGGTTATGCTCGCCGAGGAGTGGCGCGGCACGACTCGCTCGCCATGGTGTTTCCGAGAGCTTGTAGGCAGCGGAAGGATAGGGTAGCTTGCCGGCTTCAGGGTGCTCCATCTCAACGAAGAAACGCCGCTCCTTAATCTGTGGCGACTCGCGTACCTCCGCGGCGGAATTGACTGGCGCTATCGGACAACCGAGGGCCTGTCCCCCATGATAGATTTCGTCCCTGGTATGATGAATCATCCACTCCTCAATAAGAGGCTGAAGCTCAGCGATGTTCTTCGCCCGGGCAAACTCGTCCTTGCATTTCTCTCCCATCGCCCACTCCGGATTACCCATGAGTTTGACCAGGGCATCCCACTGGTGCTGCTGAGGGGCGCTGACAACGATGTAACCGTCTTTACATGGCATTAGCCCGCCAAGCATCCCGACTCTCTGGGCAGAGAAAGTCATTCCCTCGTTGCCGAAGATGCCGATATCTATCCTGTCCAGCGAAATAAGCGCCTCCTGCCTGGAAACATCGATGTGCTGGCCAGCGCCGGTAAGGTTACGTTTGTACAATGCGCCCAGGGTAGCCACTGCCCCGCTGAGGCCAGCATCATAATCACCGACGTACCCCCCACCCTTCAGCGGAGCTTCGTTGGGACGGCGCTTGTTCCGGTAGGACAGGTGGGCCTGACCACTGACATGGTAGATATTAAGGTGGTGAGCCTTATACTCCCGGTAGGGGCCGGTCTGCCCATAGGGTGTTATTGAGGTTACGATGATAGCATGGTTGATGCTCTTTAGCCTGTCGTATCCCAGCCCAAGGCGTTCCATGGTGCCGGGCATCGTATCTTCAATCAGAATATCGGCGTCTTTCACTAGCTTGGTGAAGATATCCCTCCCCGTCGGATTCTCCAGGTTGAGGGTGATACCAAGCTTGCTGGTATTAAGATAAAGGAAGAGTCCGCTTCGCTCGGCATGAGGTATATCATTTGGGAAAGGGCCTCTTCTGCGGGCTTCATCACCAACCCTCGGCTTCTCAATCTTCACTACCTCAGCGCCGAGGTCGGCAAGCAGCTTGGCACAATAGGGTCCACTTACCATCTCGCCGTATTCCAGTATCTTCACTCCAGATAGAGCCGATTCGGTCACGTGCTTACACCTCCCGGTAATCAAAGGCGGGACTTGATGATAATTCTCATGCCCGGCAAATAATATCAGTCATCCTTTTTGGCGTATTGAGAACGGAATTTCGGGTCCGTTTCCATGTTAGCTTCTGATATTTCACAATTATATCGCTACCTTCAACCTGGCGCAATAAAATATAAAAGAGTCCTTCTTCCAACCACAGTTAGGCAAGCAGAACTGGGGGGTTCACTTCTTATTTGGATTATGTCTTGTCGGTTTTCCTTCGATTCTTTCAATCGGGTCGTTGACATACACCTTCCCCAGCCCAATCGCTGAAGTAAAAGTCCCACCCTTCTTTTCTTCACTGATGCCATCGGAAAACCCGAGGTCTACAGGAACTTTACCTCTACCACCTTGTGCATCGACAACATATGTCGGACGAAGGAAACCGGTCGTGACTCCACAAAGGTCTCTACAGATTTCCTTGCCTTTGTATACTTCAGTTCTAAAATGACCCGTTCCCTCAACAAGGTCAGCGTAATATAGATAATATGGTCTTACTCCCATTTTACCGAGACCGTGCACCAGGTCTCTCATTACGTCTGTGTCATCGTTAACTCCCTTTAGTAAAACCGTTTGGTTTCCTAATGGAATGCCCAGTTCCCTTAAAATCTTAGTCGCTTGATAGCTTTCATCAGTTATTTCATTAGGGTGATTAAAATGTGTGTTTATGTAAAGCTGAGGCTCTTTAAGTGACCGCGGCGTATGTTTTTTCAGTACCTCAATTAGCTCTTTATCCTCAATAATCTTTTGCGGCCAGACACATGGTACTCTGGTCCCGATTCTGATTAGTTCGAGGTGTTGAATCCCGGCTAATTTACCCAGGATTTCATCAAGTCTGTTATTGGGAATGAGCAGTGGGTCCCCACCGGAGATTAATACGTCCCTGATATCTTCGTGAGATGCCACGTATTCAATCCCCTTGTTTATATCCTCGATGGATGGATTCTTACGGTCGTCGCCAACTTTTCGTTTTCTGGTACAGAATCGGCAATACATGGCACACTCGTTTGAGACAAACAATAAGACCCGGTCAGGATACCTGTGGATTATTGTCCTTGGGCCACCAAGCGGAATATCTCCTTCCTCATCCAGCGGGTCTGCGGTCAGGTCCATATAATGCTCAAGTTCCTCGACATCAGGAATTGCCTGTCTCCAGATACCGTCATTCACCTTTTCAATGAGACCGAGGTAATAAGTATTTACCCTCATCGGATATTTGGCAATTACTTCCTTGAGCCTGGGGTCAACTCTTGCCCTCTGCCGGGTAAGCCACTTCTCCAAATCCTCGAATGTCCTTATTGAGTTTCTGACAATATCTTTATATGCCATGGCTAATTCTCCTTTGCCTATCTGATACCGCTATCTTTGTTCACTCCAATAAGAAATAAGCGATGGGCATTTTCCGTGGTTTTTCGGGCAACTTCTCCGGATGATTCTCCTCTAATCCCAGCCAGTACCTCTATCGTGAGTGGCAGGTATGATGGTTCATTGCGCCTGCCACGGTGACTCTGGGGCGGTAAGAAAGGACAATCGGTTTCAACGAGTAGCCTGTCTTCCGGAATGCTTCGGATAACATCATGTGCACTTTCTGAGCCTTTATACCCGATATAGGCACCGAGGGAAAGGTAGAAACCCATTTCCAAATACCGCTTGGAACTATCACTATCGCCACTGAAGCAGTGAATCACCCCCCGACCTTGTCCATGAGGACTTTGATACGATAACACCCAATCATAGAGTAGATTCATCATATCTCTCTCTGCCTGACGGCAATGGATAATAACCGGTAGCTCCAGCTTCGCTGCCAGTTCAAGTTGCCATTTCAGCGCTTGTAGCTGCGCTTCTCGTGGGGAGTAGTCTCGATAGAAGTCCAGACCCACCTCGCCGATAGCAACTACTCTGGGATGGCTGGCAATTTCACCAAGGAACGCAATGTCTGCCTTGCCTACTGTCGTTATGTCGTGAGGATGAAAACCCACTGCGGACAGAATCTCTGGATACTCTTCAGCAAGCTTTATGGCTCTTTTGCTGGACTCCAGGTTGGTGCCGACTGCAATCATCGTACTTACGCCTGCATCCAATGCCCTGGCAATCACCTCTTTGCGGTCTTCATCAAATGCGCTCATATCCAGATGAGCGTGTGTATCAACCATGCCTAGTCCTGTTCGTGTCAATTCACTTCTCCGACAAAACGGTATCCTGTCTACTTAACTATCACCAGTTCGGGCGGCCCCTTTTTGGGGATATTCGCTTTGGGTCCCGTCTCCGGAAGCAGGAGACCGGCAACAAGTAAAGTTAGTGAGATGACCGCAAGCGTAATAAACCCGGGCAGGTAGGAGCCGGTCATATCGGCAAGGTAGCCGACAAGAAGCGGGCTAATGAAATTACCGAGATTTCCTCCCACCAGCATGACCGAGACGACCATCAGTCCTGACCGCAGTGACATGTTGGGCAGTTCCATGGGAATAGTGAACAGACTGGGAGTCTGAAGGTTACTGAATATTCCGAAGAGAGATATGCTCACATAGATAACTGCCAGGTTATTGAACAAGATAGCGCCCAAACCGGACAAGCCCATAAAGACCCCCGAGACTATCAGAAAGGGCTTCCGCCGTCCCATACGCACCGGCAGGATACCGCCGGCAAGGCAGGCAATAGTACCTCCCACGGTAAGAACGGCGAGGATGGAACTGGCCTTGGCCAGCGGTATGTTAAAAACCTCATGGTAATAGCTGGGAAGCCAGGAAGTTACCGCATTCCCGAAACCCCATGAGCCCATAACGGCAAGCCCAAGCAGGATGGTTGACCGATTGGTAAGAACTTGCCAGGTGCTGAGCTCCGGCCTTTTTTCTGCCGCCGGAGTGCCGGTCGTGTTTGTTACCGCGCGCATTTTTGTCCGGTCTCTGCCCAGGATGACCCATGCAATTGCGCATGTCAAGGCGAAGGCACCATAAATAGTCATCGGCGCTTTCCAGGAAAGAGCGGTCGCAATGGGCACAGTGGCGATAAAGGCGATGGCGTTTCCCAGATTGATAAAACTCATGGTGATGCCATTGATAAGGGGCAATTTCCGGCTGGTAAACCATTCGGTCGCTATCGCTGTTGC
This sequence comes from Dehalococcoidales bacterium, assembly GCA_016844285.1. The sequence continues at coordinate 3,525 of JAENIS010000040.1, read as the reverse complement.
CACCGGAATCGTAATGGCCGTACCGATAGCAAACAACACCCGGGTGAGCACGAGAAGCCCATAGTTCGTGGCAAAAGGGGCTAGTATCCCTCCTGCTTGCAGAAATGCGCCGACGGCAAAAGTCTTCTTTAGACTGAACCGGGCACCAATGATGCCGACGGGCAAGGACACGATAGCAATGGTAAGAGGAGCGGCAGAGGCAAACCAACCTGCTGGACCCCGGCTAAGCCCGTATGCCTGCATCATCAATGGCAGCAGCGGCCCGGCCGATGCCCAGATAAGGCCTATGCAGCTACGAACCAGAATTACGATTGACTGTATCACAAACCGATAACGGTTCTTATCTTCCAATTGGCAGCAGTCCTGAAACGAGGTCAGCACAACCTCAGCAGAAAGTTGTCAGTCAGAACCAAGCACCAGCAACCGAGTCACGATTCACCAATAGTTTGCTGGTTCTGGGCTCGGTAGGCTTCGAACCTACGACCAAACGGTTATGAGCCGTCCGCTCTGCCCCTGAGCTACGAGCCCCAGTGTACTAAATTGGCTTCTTACCGTTAGAATCATATCGTAATGACTGCTTCAAGTCAACCTACCGGGATAAAGGTTCTGTTGGCATTTGGTCGATTCTGCTGTCATTGCGAGAGCATACGCCGCAGGCGAAGGCGAAGCAATCCGGGTGGAGGGCTTCGACCGCCCAGATTGCCACGTCACTGCGTTCCTCGCAATGACAGCTTTAGGAGAGAGTCAAAGAGGGGCATAGCCCTCTTCTCTTAAATCCCTTCACCGTAATGAGAGCTAGACTGCGGGGTGTCTAAGAAGGGCGTCAGCCCATCTTTCTCTATTTCCCCCTCTCCTAGAAGGAGAGGGGGATTTAAGGGGGTAAGGTCATTCGTAACTGGTAATGTATGCTGAGGCAGTCATTGGTTCAGTAATTAGCCGGACAGGACACTAGCAGATGCGGGGCAACATCTCACCCGCCAGCATATCGACTATCCGGGTGCCGCCGACCTTTGTTTTTATCATCACTCTGGTTTTGGGTTCGGCCAGCACCTCCCCGATAATCGTCGCCTCACTGCCATAAGGACTCTCCCTCATCACCGCTAACACCCTTTCGGCATCTTCCGGGGCGACGCAAGCAACCACTTTACCCTCATTGGCCACGTGAAGGGGGTCGTAGCCTAATATCTCGCAAACGGCGACCACCTCCTCCCGGATGGGAATCTTCTCCTCGATAATGCGAATGCCAACCCGGGACTGCCGGGCAATCTCATTCAGAGTAGTTGCCAGACCACCCCGGGTAGGGTCGCGCAGAACGTGAATCTTATCGCTCGTTTTAAGCATGGCGGCAACCAAACGATTAAGCGGGGCGACATCGCTCTTAAAATTGTTACGGAAAACCAGGCCCTCTCTGGCCGAGAGTACGGCAATACCGTGGTCACCAACGGTGCCGGAAATGATAACCATATCACCCGGTTGGGCATTGCTGCCAGAGATGTTCACTCCTACAGCAAGCACGCCGACCCCGGCTGTGTTAATAAAGAGACCATCAGCACTGCCCTTCTCCACCACCTTGGTATCACCCGTCACAATCTTCACTCCAGCTTCCCTGGCCGCCCTTTTCATTGAGGTCACAATCCGGCGCAAAGTTGAGATGGGAAGCCCTTCCCCGATGACAAAAGCCGCTGACAGATAGAGGGGAGTGGCCCCGACCATGGCTAAATCATTGACCGTGCCACAGACCGCCAGCTTGCCAATGTCTCCCCCCGGCCAGAAGAGAGGCTTCACCACATACGAATCAGTGGTAAAAGCGACTCTCTCTTTATCCATCTGTTGCTCCCGGGGAATGTTATCGCCATCGGTCAACGAAAAGACGGCGGAATCATCACCGGTTTGCAGGATAGGATTAAGAAACAGTGGCAGAAAAAGTGACTCGATTAGCTCGTGACTGAGCTTGCCGCCGCTACCGTGCCCGAGGATTATTCTGGCTGTCGGCATGTCTTAGTCCTTCCCCCGGTAAAGATACCAGGCCGAGCAAGTCCCCTCAGTCGAAACCATGCAAGGACCTGAGGGATGTTCCGGCGTACAGGCTTTGCCGAAGAGATGGCATTCGGCAGGTAGGCACACCCCACGCAGCACATCACCACAGCGGCAACCTTTGGCTTCCTTAGGCGGCCTGGTCACAATATTGAAGGCATGCTCGGCATCAAACCGCCGGTATTGTTGCCCTAGTTTTAAGCCACTGCCGGGGATAATGCCAATTCCCCGCCAACGAGCGTCAGTAACCTCAAAGACCGTTGCCAGATACTTCAGAGCTACCGGGTTGCCCTCTGGCCGCACTGCCCGGCGGTATTGGATAGCCACCCGTGGTTCACCATTGGCAACCTGCTCCAGCAACATATCAATCCCTTGCAGTATATCTAGAGGCTCAAAGCCAGTAATCACACAAGGGATACCGTATTGTCGCGGGATGAATTCATACGGCTCTGACCCGATAATCGTGCTGACGTGTCCGGGACAAATAAAGCCATCGATATGTACCTCGTCGGCATCGAGTAACAGCTTCATCGCCGGTGGCATTACTTTATGCACCGAAAGCAAGAAGAAGTTATCAAGGCCACCGCGCTCTGCCTCAAGGATAGCACTCGCCGTAGTCGGGGCAGTGGTTTCAAAGCCAACACCAAAAAAGACCACTGATTTGCGCGGATTATCTTCAGCCATTCTCAGGGCATCCAGTACAGAATAGACTACCCTGATATCAGCGCCGGCCGCTTTAATCTGGTTAAGGCTGGAGTAGCTGCCGGGGACTTTTATCATATCTCCGAAGGTAACCAGGATGATACCGGCATTCTGAGCCAGAGCAATCGCTTTATCGATATCGGCATTAGGCGTGACACAAACCGGGCAGCCGGGGCCGGAAATAAGGTTCACTGTCTCCGGTAGAAGCTGGCGGATGCCGTGCTTGAAGATAGCCACGGTGTGGGTACCGCACACCTCCATCAGATTAACCGCCGGTGTTTTCTTTTTTTGTATTCTCAACACCAGAGATTGACCAGCCGCAGAATCGCGAAACTCGTCAATAAATCTCATTCCTGTTACCTCAAAAGACCGGGGTAGACTATGCCTCTTTCGCCATCTCCGTCAGGAGCCGTATTGTCTCCTCGGCCTCTGCCTCATCCAGCTTCTGGATAGCAAAACCGGCATGGAGCAGGATATAATCGCCCACTTGAGTATCGGGCACAAGCATCAGGTTGGCCGAGCGAACTACCCCACCCAGCTCCACCGAGGCTTCAACGCCATTGATTGCCAGGACTCTAACCGGCACCGCTAAGCACATTCACCTTCCTCCTTCTCAACTCAGGATGAGTAACCCTGGCATGAGCAATCACCGCCTGACCCAGGGCAATACCGCCATCATTACAGGGCACCTGATGATGAATATATGGTTCAAAGCCATCCCTGCGGAGACAGGCTAACGTTCGTTTCAACAAGTAAAGGTTTTGAAAAACACCGCCACTGAGGGCGACC
>JAENIS010000002.1 GCA_016844285.1 Dehalococcoidales bacterium | reverse complement strand
CGGGGGTATTGTTGAGGTGGCGAAGACATTAAGAAGAGGATTTTCGTGAAAATATGGTGTTAATGGGCATGAGGAATCAGTTCGAACCCCAACTGCCAGCATCACCAGCAGGCTCATCACGGCTCTTCCCGTCAGTGATGGGAATGATAGGAGATGAACGCTTCAAAATCAAATAGCGGCGACTTTATAATATGCATGGGGTATTTATGCCCTCCTCCTGATAAGTTCGCTGTTTTGTCTAAAGCTATTCTACCAGATTGGATTGGGGTAAATACCCCCCTTGCTTTTGCCTCTTTAGCTGTCTATTACAGAGTTTCGCGGGAAGCTCAACTTAACAAGCGTTTGACCAGGACCAATGGGTATGATAAACTTATTCTGCCGTAGGGCACTAAAGAGGGTAGGAGTGTAGCTCAGTCCGGTAGAGCAGCGGTCTCCAAAACCGTCGGTCGCGGGTTCAAATCCTGCCACTCCTGCCAGTGTTTGTCTCATCATATTGCCATGCTGCCGCGAATCATCGTTGCAAGTCATCATTAGCGTCAGGTCGGGTGTGGCTATTGCTGCTTCATGAAAATAGGGTAATGCTCTGACTCACTGGCAAGCTTCAGTCGAATGCCCATCCCCCTGACCCGCTTCCCGATGGGAAGGTGGAGTTAAGTAATAGAGAGGGGCTACGTCTCTTAAGTCTCTTCCCCTTCTCTTGAGTAGGAGAAGGGGAGCAAGGGGATGAGGTCGTCCGTAAGTGGTACTGTTTGCTGCAGCAGTCATTGGTTCAGCAATTAACCAGATAGGACACTAGCGGAGCATATAGAGCAGAAAAGGAATTATGACCAGGCAGGCAATAGTGGTGACAAGGACAACACTGGAAACAAGTTCAGACTCATTCTCATATTTCGTTGCTAAAAGGGCAACATTAGCTGCTGCCGGCATTGCTGAATCCAGGATGACGACGGCCATTAAGATACCGGTCAGGTTAAATAGTTTAACGACGAGAAGACCTAATAGTAAACCGACGCCCAACCTGAGAACAGAAGCCAGCACTGTTGTCGGCAGTGCCGTAAGTCTTATCTTCGACAGATTATAACCTAGGATAAGTAAAACAAGTGGTATCGCCATCTGGCTGATTAGGCTGAGCGGTTCAATAATCAATTTAGGTACGGCAACATTGGCAAAGTTCAGCAGTAAGCCAATGATGGCAGCATAGAGTGTGGGGACGCTTAGCATTTGCTTAAGGCTAACTCGCCAGTGTTTCCCCGAGGCGACGTATATCCCAAAAGAGAACATGACCAAAACGACAGGAATGTAGAATAGTGTTGCCGCCAGCAGACCTTCTGAGCCATAGGCCAGATAAATTACGGGAAAGGGGATATTCACGGTATTCATGACAACTATCGGCAAATACAAGCCAGAGTGCTTTTGCTTAAGGATTTTGAAGACGAGCCAGGCAATTATCCCACAGCCCAGCATGATGATGATGGCCGAAGCCCAGACCTTGGTCGCATCCAGCAAAACTATCTTCTTATCCAGGATGGAAACAAAGGCGACGGCCGGTAACCCGAGGTAAAAGGCAACATCGACCACCGGCGATATGTCCAATTTTCTGGTTCGACCGAAGATATAGCCAATGAGAATGACGAGAAAAGTAGGTAGGACAATATTTAGAATGTCAGACATCGCTCGTAAATTGTAGCAGTTTTGTCCGTCGTTGGCTACTTGTTGACTATTGTCCTGATAAAGGGGTAGGATATGAGTATCGGGATTTAGCAATCTCTAAAGCTCGCTGAGACAAGGGGTGGTGGTATGAACATAGACGACCTCCTGAAACTGGCCGTGGAAAAGAGGGCTTCAGACGTACATCTGAGGGTGGCCTGCGCGCCGGTGCTGCGTATTGATGGCTCCCTGACGCCCCAAACTGAGTTGGGAACGCTCAGCGGTGATGACCTGCTGCAAATCTTCCAGGCGATTACCAATGATGAGCAAAAGGGCAACTTCACCAGGGAGAAAGAACTGGATTTTGCTTATGGTGTGGCCGGGGTAGCCCGCTTCCGGGTTAATGTCTTCCGGCAGAGAGGGACACTAGGTTTTGTCTTCCGCCAGGTGCCATTCAAAATACCCACCTGTGACGAACTCAACTTGCCTGCCATCTGCAAGGAGCTTATTCTCAAGCCAAGAGGACTTATCCTGGTAACTGGCCCTACCGGCAGTGGTAAGTCGACCACCATGGCGGCGATGGTTGATTACCTTAATGAAACGGCGAGCAAGAATGTGATTACTATCGAAGACCCGATTGAGTACTTGCACCGTAACAAGAAATGTATTGTCGCTCAGCGAGATTTGGGCGACGATACCAAATCCTTTGATATTGCCCTGATACATGCTCTCCGCCAGGACCCGAACGTTATTATCGTCGGCGAGATGCGTGACTTAACCACGATTGCGACGGCAATCAGGGCGGCGGAGACGGGGCATCTGGTGATGGGGACACTGCATACCACTGATGCTCCTCAGACGGTTGACCGTGTCATTGACATCTTTCCGCCGGACCAGCAAGCACAAATCAGATTGCAGTTTTCCCAAGTACTGGAGGCCGTGCTATCGCAGGCTCTCTTGCCATTAGCCAAGGGCAAAGGAAGAGTTGGCGCTTTTGAAATTCTCATCGCCAACTCGGCGGTGAGAAATCTTATCCGTGAGGGGAAGACCTATGAACTGGGCAGCATCATGCAGCTTGGCGCCAAGGATGGGATGATAACTTTGGACCAGTCACTGGCTGACCTGGTGAAAAAGGGTATCGTTACTCAAGAAGTGGCCCTCAGTAAAAGCAGCCATCCTGACCGGTTGGCGAAGGTGTTGCAAACCATCCCTGCCGGCAGGCCTTCTTTTTAGAGTTCTGTCTGGTTAATTACTGAACCAATGACTGCTGCAGCACACATTACCACTTACGGACGACCTTATCCCCTTGCTCCCCCTTCCCTTACCAAGGGCTTTGTATCAAAAGTGAAGCCATCTATGTCACCCTGAGCGTAGCGAAGGGTCTCGGGGAGATGGGGATACTACTGGCCCCACACCCAGATTCTTCGTCGCTTCGCTCCTCAGAATGACATTTGATACAAGACTCCTCGAAAGAGAGGGGGATAAAGGGGGGTGAGGTTATGAAACAATCTTAGGGGAACAGGCCGGACAGGTCGAACTCGGGTGCTTCTGCTGTCGGCTCCGCGTGCATAAACTTCCAAAAGTTCAGTTCCCTGGCTATCTCGTCCTTAATACTGAGGAAGGCATCGGCGGCGTCCGGGTCGAAATGGGTCCCCTTGCCTTCCTCGATGATAGACAGTGCCTTTTCCAGCGGCCACGGTTTCTTGTAGGGTCGCTCCGAGGTCAGAGCATCAAAAACATCAGCCAGAGCCACAATACGCCCGGCAATAGGGGTATCGGCGCCCTTAATCCCCCGGGGGTAGCCAGTGCCATTCCATTTCTCATGATGGCTAATGGCGACTTCCGCCGCCAGCTTGATGAAGTCAACGTCTGAGTCTTTCAGAATCTCAAAGCCGATAGTGGTATGTGACCTCATGATGACCCATTCATCATCGTCCAGCTTGGCCGGCTTCTGCAGGACGCGGTCGGGGATGCCAATCTTGCCAATATCGTGCATCGGGGCTGCCCAGAGGATATTTTCGACGAGATCATCATCCAGCTTCATGGCGCGGGCAATGGCCGTAGAGTAATGGCTCATACGCTGAACATGGGCACCGGTATCCTCGTCTTTGTATTCCGCCGCTCGCGAAAGCCGGTAGACGGTGTCCAGAGAGGACGCCTTCAGCTTTTCCAGGGTCTTCTTGAAAGACTCGGTTCTGCGGCTAACCTCGATGTCCAATTCCTTCTGGTGGTTTAGAGCTTCTTCGTTATAGGCCATGACCTTGAGCAGGGAGTTTAGCCTCGCCCTTAACTCAAGCTTATCCACCGGCTTGGCCAGCAGGTCATCCGCTCCGGCATCCAGCGCCCTGGCCCGGGCTTCCGTCTCCGCAGTGTTTGCCATCAGTACCACCGGGACGATTCTGGTGAGCTTGTCCTCTTTCAACCGCCTGATTAGTTCAACCCCATTCGTTTCTGGCATCAGGCTGCCCAGCAAGATGACACCGGGACTGGTCTCACTCGCCTTTTTGACAATATCCTCCCCATCCCCAATCAGAATAACCTGGTAACCCAGAGGGAGCAGCATGGCTTCCACCAGGTGCCGATTACCCTCCTCAACATCAGCTACCAGTATTCTGGCTGCTTTCCCTGCCACTTGTCCTCACCTCTATCCCGAACGGACCTGTTTGATTCTGGTTACATAGAACGTTTTTGGCGTTAGAAGCTCTTAAAGATAGGCTATAATTAGCCTAAGAAGCGGCTACCTTGGGGGTGAGGGTCACCAGCAGGTTACTATCCTCGAAGCGACTTTCTTTGACCGTTAATTCTGTCTGGCTCAGTTGAGAAGCCAACCCCTGCAACTCGCCCAGTAAGAATGACACCATTTCCATATCCCTGACGTTGGCAACCGCTTCGGCACACTCTTTAATCACGAACTGTAGCTCCGGCTTGGTCTCTTTGATTTCAATGCTGCATTGAGACAGCTGCTGGTAAAAGTTACTGATGTTCTGTATGCCTTCCTGCTTGTAGAAACTGGTGAGAGCGGCGGCCAATTTATGCCCGTGCTGGGCACCAGCCTCAAAATTGCTCGCAGTTAAAAGTTGGGGATTAGACTGTACCGCGTTAGCGATGACTAGCTGGAGATAGTTAGCATCCATCGAATTACCCAGGGGACGTACCGGAACCTGGTGTAAGCTATTTTCCAGGCGTAGCCCCAGGTCTATTTTTGTTTGGGGTGGGGAGAGATAGGTATTGTGCTCAGTTTTAATACTCTCATCGGCTTTATCTCCGATGATGAACTGACAGGACTCATCACCATGGGCATGACAGGTGGTTTCATAACCAGCCAGGTCGCGGTTTATCAACCCGGCCAGAATCCCGGCGAAGGTGCCGCCGTGATAGTAGCAGATGCCGTGTGTTAACCCGCTGATACCAGTACACTCCACGCAGTCAGCGAAACTGATATGAATTCTCAGCGGCTCAATATCAAGGTCGGTTATCTTCAAGTTGCCGGCCTTGGCCTGGGTCATCATGGACACAAAGATGCGATTCACAATCTGCCCCAGAGTCGTCAGCGCCCTCGGCTTCGGCCAGTATTCAAACTTCCAGAAATAATCGGCAGGCATACCCAGCTTACGGACGATATTGACCGTATTTCTTTGCGCCGAGGTTTGAGCGGCCAGGTAAAGTTGACCCGGAAGAGTTGGATTTGATTCCATCATGGAGAGCAGCCTGGACTGGGCAAGAAAAGAATCAACGTCATTGCCGAGATTTGGGCGCAGCACATCCCGCTTCTTGACGACGCTGGCTAAAAGCAACATCCATGCCTGGTCAATGACCTTTTCCACTCTTTATCTCCACCGGATTAGTTTCAGGCTGCATTGCCTTATCAATCGCTTGAAAGCCCCATTCGTCCTGCTTACGATGGGCATAGAGTCCCACCGCAATTAGCAGGTAGCCAAAAACAAAGATGGTTTCCGGAGCACTGGTTATTATCGGGGAGTCTTGACCTAGTAACCTTGGGAAGCCGCTCAAAATCACCTCAAAAAGGTAGTCCAAGAGAGTAACGGCGACAATACCAGCGATAACGATGGTAAAGGTCATACTCTGTTTCTGGCGTGATTTCAGGTATTGAATATAGAGCCAGATAACCGGCATGAGCACGATTATCAAAGCGGCGTCGAGCAATCGGATGGTAGCATACAGAATGAGAGGTAGCTCACTGGCAAAGAGATTTTTAAACAAGTTCCACTCGGGGTATACCGCTACGAAGAGGGAAACGACGCAAGTTACGGCAAAGACAATCCAGCCGTTGCTACTGAGACGCCTGATATCGACTACCTTAAGCAGATAAACACAGAAGAGCACCAGCATGAGGTAGTTAAGAAACTGGATACTCTCGACAACTAAGAGAGTCTGTGCTTCAGGCATGTTAGATTTAAGAGAGGAGAGTAGAATCGGAAATGGTGATAGAAAGAGGACAATGGCTAACATGTAAATAAAGAGGAACGCCGCCAGAAAAACGAAGGCAGCTCTAAGTTGTTTGCGATAAAGGCGGGATACATACAGGGCGAGGGCCGACCCGATAAGGAGTGCCAGAGGCTGTGTCACGGCGACATAAACCGAGGCAGCTCTAACCGGCAGGAAGAAGATAAGCAAGGCCAGTATTAGCACCAGCGGTAAAGTAATTCCCAAAAAACGTGTCGTCGTCATCGCTCTTCTCTCCTACATCGCCATTATATCACAAAAATAAACCACCACCAAGTTTGGGGTTCCATACGGTGTTGGTGGCTGTAGTACAATAGCTGTCATTGCGAGGGGGCGTTAGACCCGTGCCAATCTCTACCCAACACATTCCGGGATTGCTTCGTCCTTCCACGAAACTGGCTGCTTCCCTCACTACTTGGTGAGAGATTGCTCGATAGTTTGGTAAAAGGTATCCACCAGCTCAGGGTCAAACTGGGTTCCGGAGCATCGTTTCAGCTCATTCAGGGCTTCCTGTGATGATTGCTGCTGGCGGTAAGGACGCTCTGAAGTAATGGCGTCATATGCGTCAGCTATCGTCAGAATGCGTGCCTCCAGGGGAATCTTATCGCCGTTTAGACCGGAAGGATAGCCGCTGCCGTCATAGCGCTCGTGATGATGGAAGACGGCGGGCAGGCAGTCAGCAAGGTCGACAATATGCTGGAGTATCTCAATACCCAGTCCGGGATGAACCTTGATTGGTTGCCACTCCTCATCAGTGAGAGACCCCTTTTTGTTGAGTATCGAATCCGGGACCGAGATTTTGCCGATGTCATGGAGCAGTCCGGCAGTACGAATCGCGGCTATCTTATTCTGGGGTAACCCGAGCGCCTCGGCGATACTGACCGCATACTGGCTAACTTTTTTGGAATGGCCATAGGTGTAATGGTCTTTGGCGTCCACCGTCGCGGCTAGAGCATAGATTACATCCAGTGCCCTTGATTTCGCCTGACGCTCCATAAGCACTGTAGGTGCTTCTGTTTTGTCCAGGTCTAAGGACGAGCAAGTTCGGTTACGACCTCGCTGTTTCGCCTTGTACATCGCGGCGTCAGCGATAGCGATAAGCTCTTCCTTGGTCATGCCGTCCATGGGCCAACTGGCGACGCCAAAGCTGGCAGTTATGCTATTGGTGTCAGAGCCGGCCCTGGCTTCAATAGATTTACGGACACGTTCCGCTACTATCCTGGCGTCATTCAATAGCGTTTCCGGTAGAATGATAGTAAACTCTTCACCGCCGTAGCGAAAAGCCATGTCCATCGTTCGGATTGAAGTTCTAACACACTCGGCGATTTTACGAAGCACCTCATCTCCAGCCAGATGTCCGTAGCTGTCGTTGTAGTTCTTGAAATGGTCGATATCGAGCATTATCAGGGAGAAGACGGTACCAAAACGGGTGTTTCGGCTAATCTCCTGTTCCAGGCGCTCATGGAAATGGCGGTGATTATAGAGTCCGGTCAGCCCGTCGGTAATGGCCTGCATTACCGCCTGAGAATAGAGTTGAGCATTCTCAAGCATAATACCAGCCTGGTTGGCCACATGCATTACCAACTCCATGTCTTCCTGGGAGTAGAGGGTATTGGCTTGCTTTTCCCCCAGGCCCAAAATGCCGCTTAGCCTGGCTCGGCTCTTGATGGGGCAGAGGACTTTGAGATTAGAGGTAACCAGTTTTTCTCTTTCTCCCTGCCCCAATCCCTTGAACTGGAGAAGGTTATCCTTCTGCTTCAGGTCAAGAGGTTGACCTTCCTTGTCGAGCCAGGCGACAACCGGGTTATCAATACCGAGTTGCAGTTCGTCTTTCGGTTTGTCGGCTACCTCGGGATAAGCGAACTTGATAGCAAATTCGCCGTGGCTCACATCTTGAAGGAGAAGACTAACCTGTCTGATACGCAGTGCATGGCATATTGCTGGTAACATGGCACCGGCCAATTCGTCCAGATTAACGATATTGCTCATCCTGGTACTGAAATTGAGTAACTCCCGGCGGTAATGATACGTTTCCCGGTAGAAGGAGCGGTCTACCCCTTCTTCGGTGGTATACCTTAGCTGGCGCGGTAGTAGCATCAGCAGGAGAGCCAGGATGCCGACCTGCATGGTCGTGATGTAGAGCGGATGCTCGGAGAAAAGCCAGTTGCCCAGTGAGGTCACGCCGGTAAATATGAAGATAGCAACGGTGAGCAGGATAAGATATGCCAGCACCCGGCGCATGACAAAGCCGATGTTAAGCAAACGGTGGCTTCGGATGACACAGATGATGATGAGAGCGGTGACAATGTTACCGATGTGGTCCAGGGAGAGGTTAGTGATGTCCGGAATGAAGTTAGTCGGCAGCAAGATTATCGCCACTGAGATTGCCGCCAACAGGTAGGCAATCCGGTTACGCTCCCACGGGTCGGCGGTTCTTCTCATCCCCTGTACCAGGTTGAATAATGCCATTGCCATAAAGCTGCCGCCAAGGGGGAAAATCAGATAGTACCAGGCATTAAACTGGTAAAAGAGGAGACCATTGACGACGTAAGAGCTTTTCAGGATACCGCCCAGCATGACCAAGATGATGATGCCGAGTTGCCCGGCATAGCCCAGAGCTAGTATTTTCCACCCTGATTTGTTAAAGAAGACGTGGGTAAAGTGATAGAAGATAACGGGTATCGCCGTTGCCACGGCAAGGAGGGTACGATGCCAGAGAGGCGTCTGGGACGGGAAGAAGTTAGCGTGCAGAATAAAGGAGAAAAAACTCCATAGCATGGAGACGGTCAGGTAGAAGACGAAGACCTTCTGTCCTCTGGCCAGGGGATGGATGACAACAAAGCCAATTAACCCCAGGTAAATGATGACGCCAATCAGTGGTATCAGAGCATATATGTCCAACTTATCTCTACCTTGCCTGTAGTTTGTCTTACCAGTAGTGTCAGTATACCCATTGTAATATCCCGCCTGTCAAAAGGCAAGATGCAATTATGACAAACCAAACCGTCTGCGCTATAATCAGATTTAAAATAAGGGATTGGTGCAGGGACATTAAAGAGACACGGGGGGTTTGTTCTAGAGTTGCCCGCACAAAGGGGGGAACCTTAGAATGCTAGGAACATCGGTCTTTGTTATTGCAGATGAGCCGCTCTTCCGGGAGGGGATATTTCATGCCCTGACTTCCGCAACTAATATCATGGTTGCTGGCGATGCCCCGTTATCTGAGAACGTAATTTCAACTCTGGAAGTTACCTTATGCGAGGTCGCCGTCATCGATATTGGAGTACCCCCATTTTTCGGTCTTGACATCGCCCGCACCATCAGACGGCATCTACCGCGTATTGCTCTGGTGGTCATCACTCCAGACCCGGACGATAGCCAGCTTTTCGAAGCCGTCAAGATTGGAGCTTCCGCTTATCTCAGTCGTACCATCACCAGCAGCGAACTGGTGGCTACTATCGCTCGGATAGCGTCGGGAGGGTGTCCTATCGATGACCTCTTCCTGTCCAAACGTGAGGTGGCGACACGTGTCCTGCACGAGTTTCAAAACCTGACATCAAGCGGTATCGAAACTTTGCTTTCGCCCCTGACGCATCGGGAGACACAAGTTCTCAATTGCGTCGTACAAGGCTATCCTAACAAGCAAATTGGGATGACGCTGGGCATCAGTGAGAATACGGTGAAGACACACGTGAGTTCCATTCTGGCAAAACTCAATGTCAACGCCCGGACGCAAGCCATTGCCAAAGCCGTGCAGCAAGGCCTGATAACCCTACCGGAGCGAAGCTAGCATGACTCACAAAAATTGTGACCAATTGCTCCCTTAGCCGCTCGGTATCATGAGCGTTCACAAAAATCCCCAATGCTGACTACGAAAGATTCGCCAGTACGTATTCCGGTGGCCACTCACCATCCGGTATACGGTTTGCGGGTGTGATGCCAAAGCTTTCCAGCACAGCGTAAAGCTGACGCAGGTGCTGAATAGTATGACCGGCAAGGAGGTCAAGACGTTCGGCTCTGCTCTCAGTGTCTGCGCCGTCAGGTGGTTGCCCGGGCAGGGTAGCCGCATCTTGCTTCTTGGCCCAGACACGATATTGCTCGATAACACTCCGGCCGTATTCGGCGATATCCTGGAAACTGGTAAAGGTGTTCGCTTTGATGCCAGACCTTGTTGACGTAATCTCGCTACTTCGCTCTTCTATCGTGTTTTGAACCACCGTAAAGATGTGATAGGTGAACTCACGCATGGGGCGAGCCCGATTGGGCATGGTCCAGCCAAGTTTTTCATCCGGCATCTGCCGCACCACACGCTCAACCGCTTCCAGTGCTCTCCCGATGATGGGGATTGTTTCCAAAGCATACCGGGCAACGACATTGATGTTAATATGGAGGGCTTCGGTAAGCTGTTTCGGGTTGAACCCGGCGATGCCCTTGCCTGCGATAACGGTAACCGGCACCGAGCGAAAACCTAGCCTCTGTAGCTCCTCCAGCGCTCCAGCATGATTCTCAATATCACGCTCTACGAAACCGATGCCGTTCTTCGAAAGAAACTCCTTCGTTCGAGCGCAGGTGGCTCAACCTTTCCGAGCGTAGACCACGACACTACGACTGATACTACTCATCTTCAACTCCTTTTCTCACCAATTGCACATCTGAGCCAGGGTGTATCTATTTGAACTCAATCCGAAAGCACAATTATGTCACGAAGCTTGTATGTTTATGATATGCGGTTGTCACCGGGGAGTCAAGCCCTATGCTGATACAACACCGCAGGCTTGACATTACATTTTAAGTTTGATAGAGTCAGCTTAGTCTAACGTCCACTCTTTTACGTGATAGTATCGCATGGTTCTGCGGTTCCGGGGCGGTTTCCCGGTGAATAAAATATTGGAGTGAGAATATGGCTTATATCAGGTTAATGGAGTATGAATGGAGCGAAAATCCCCACGAAGTAGATTATTACGTGCCTGATAGCTGGGACGTGACTGTCTACCACATTGCTGGTCAGAAGAAACCGGTACTCACCCCGGTACAGATTAGCTCGGCAGTGGCATCACCTATCGGTTCTCCCCGTATCAGAGACCTGGCTAAGGGCAAAAAGAAGGTCTGCATTCTCTTCGATGACCTCTCTCGTGGCACCCCCACTTACGCATTGATTCCCGCCGTACTGGCCGAACTTAAAGCCGGGGGTATTGCCGATAACCAGATAGAGTTTATCTGTGCTCAGGGTAACCATCAGATATCAGACCGCTCTCTGGTAGCCAGAAAAGTCGGGGAGGACATCGTAACTAAATATCCCGTCTTTTTCCACGTTCCGTTCTACAACTGTACACCTCTCGGCAAAACAAGTTTCGGTACCAAGATAGAAATAAATAATGAGGTTTTGTCCTGTGACCTCAGGATAGCCATTCAGGCGACGACTCCTCATGCGACTTACGGCTTTGGTGGTGGAGGCAAAATTGTGATGCCCGGGATTTCTTCCCTGGAAAGCGTTTATGACCATCATGGCGTAACTCACAAACGATTCCGTGAGATGTTACGCCGGACACCTGATGCTGCCGGGGTTTTTGAGGGGAACCCTCAGCCAAAGGATGCCATGGAAATAGCCAAAAAGGCAGGGATTGATTTCGTCGTCAATTGCTTGCTGAATGAAACAGGCTCGGTAACCGATATTTTTGCCGGTGAAATACAAGCTGCCCACAAGGCCGCAGTCGCTGTCGGCAAGGAGCACTACCAGGTTCCTGATATCAGGGATGCTGATATCGCCATTGCCAATGCCTACTGTAAATCCACTGAAGCCTTACACGCTACGGCGGCGGCTTACATCGCGGTAAAGCGCACCGGCGGCACGGCACTTACCATTGCCAATACCCATCAGGGACAGATTATGCATTACCTGAGTGGTGCCTGGGGCGTGAGTTCCGGGGGCAGAAATGGGCCGGTCAGGGGTTCCACCGTTCCACCATGGATAAATCACTGCATTTTCTATACTGAGTTCCCTGAGGCAAGAAACCGGTTCAGATTTGCCGAGAAGGATTTACCCCGGGTTCATTTTGCGACCAACTGGACGGAGGTAGTCAGCAAGCTGATAGAGTGGCATGGATTTGACACCAAAGTAGCCGTGTTCCCGGATGGCACTAACCAGTACACCATACAGCCGGAGTACGAGGAGCCGATTATCCTCGAATGATGAGCTGGCTACAGCACTGCCAGGTATTATTAAGATGGAGGAAGTTTAGTTGCTTAAAGATTTAGTCGTCCGTAACCGTAGCTACCGCCGGTTTTACCAGGATGTCGCCATCAGTCGGGAAACCCTGAGAGAGCTGGTTGACCTGGCCAGGTGCTCCGCCACTGGCTCTAACCGTCAACCATTGAAGTTTATCCTTTCGTGGGAGCCGGAAAGGAATGCCCTGATATTTCCCCACCTTAGTTTTGCCCGTAATCTGGGCTGGTCCGGCCCCGTCGAGGGAGAAAGGCCATCAGCCTATATCATTATTCTGGGGGACACGGAGATAAACAAGACCTTTGGCAGCGACCCCGGCATTGCGGCACAGAGTATCCTGCTGGGGACGGTAGAAAAGGGACTGGGTGGTGTGATGCTTGGCTCAGCGAGGAAACCAGAACTTAGCCAGAGCCTTAACATACCGCCACGCTACGAGATACTGCTGGTATTGGCTCTGGGCAAGCCTAAGGAAAATGTGGTACTGGAAACGGTTGGGCCTGACGGAGATTTCAAGTACTGGCGGGATAGTAATGGGGTACACCATGTGCCCAAGCGCAAGCTGGACGATATTATCATCGGTTAGCGACGCGTGGCCAGAGCAAAAGACACGACTCCGTAAGAAACCGTGTTCTCTCAAAGGATAGTTATAGCCCTACACCCGGTTTCTCTGTCGTGGTGTGATATATTGACTCAAGCGTCAGCCTGCCATTGATTTCAAGGCAGCGAGCACTCCTGCTCCCTTCTCCAGCTTCATCCCTTCATCGGACAATATATTTTCCAGCGCACTCAAAACCATGACCACATTTTCTCTACTGGAAGAATACCCCATCAACCCGATGCGCCAGATTTTCCCGCGCAGCGGTCCTAATCCGCCACCGATTTCGATGCTGTATTCCTGCATCAGTCTTTGTGTCACTTTCGTGGGGTCGATGCCTGCAGGCACACGCACGGTTGTCAGCGAACAGGCACGGTAACCTTTTTGAGCGTGCAGTTCCATGCCAATAGCCTCAAGTCCGGCTTGCAGGGCAGTACCATGCTTGATATGGCGTTTGACCCGTGCCTCCAACCCCTCATCGGCAATCAGTGCCAGTGCCTCATGTAACGCGTAAATCATGCTGATAGGAGCGGTATGGTGATAGATTCTACCGGTAGCCCAGTAGCTAGATAACATCGTTAGGTCTAGATACCAGCTATGTGTTTTCTGAGCGCGTTTTTGCATTTGAGCCAGAGCTTTATCGTTAGCCGTGAAAGGCGCCAGACCAGGGAGACAGCCGATGCATTTTTGTGTGCAGCTGTAGCAGATATCGATGCCCCAGTCGTCGACGGCCACTTCGTGTCCTCCCAGAGAAGTAACGGCATCCACCAGAAACAGGGTCTCGTATTTTTTAGCCAGCTCGGAGATTTTGTTGACGGGTTGCAGTACGCCCGTAGACGTTTCAGCGTGAACCAGCGCGACGAGCTTAACCTTTTTTTCATTCCTCAACACCGTTTCGATGGCATCCGGCTCGATAATTTTCCCCCACTCTGCCGTTACGGCAATAACTTTAGCCCCGGTTCTCTGAGCATTGTCTACCATCCGTTCCCCAAAGAGTCCGTTGACGCCGATGACAGCGACATCGCCGGGTTCAAGGAAATTATCGAGAGCAGCTTCCATACCGGCGGAACCGGTTCCGGAAACAGGGAACGTGAGCTTATTTTGCGTTCTAAAGAGGTAACGAAGGAGTGACATCGTGTCATCCATCACCCCCTGAAAATACGTGTCGAGATGCCCTACCAATGGCGCTGACATCGCCGTTTGCACTCTCGGGTGAACATTGCTCGGTCCTGGACCCAGCAGAATCCGTGACGGGGGATTAAGATGCTGATATGGAAACGAAGACATGATAGACATCCTCCTTATTGAAACTAACGAAAGTATTCCTTATTATTCCGTAAAACCCTATCCGATTGCAACAATGAGTATAGCAAAAGTAGAAGAAAATTTGGGAATCTTCGAAGGGATAAGTATGACGGACGTCTGATATAGATCTTTCTACGTGCCTAAACTCCGTTGCCAAATAACAGGAAGAAAATTCAGGAAAGTATTGACTGATTGGATGTCTTGCTATTGCATTAATATCAGCATTTCTTTGTGGCTGCATTTGGTCAACAACATCTACAACCCTAGTTCTTTGGCAACGCCCTGCATTGCTCGTAAGGCAAGCTCAATAAACTCATCCAGCTCAAGCCCAAGCTCACTACAACAGGCGATATGCTCGCGATTGGCCCCGGCGGCAAAGCTCTTCTCTTTGAATCTACGCCGGACTGATTTTAACTCAACGCTGGCCAGCTTCTTATCCGGTCGCACCAGTGCCGAGGCCGTGATGAGGCCAGTCAGCGGGTCAGCGCAAAAGAGAGCCTTGTCCAGCTTTGTCTCCCGCGGCACACCGTGGGCTTCATTGTGCCGTAGTATCGCCTGAGCCATCGATTCAGTGGCGCCCATCTCCCTAACCAGGTCAGCCCCCAGCTTGCTGTGGCGGCTCATATCCCCCTCGGTAAGCTCCACATCGATGTCATGTAGCAGACCGGTAAGTCCCCACACCACCTCGTCCTCACCAAACCTCCGTGCCAGAGCCTGCATAATAGCCTCTGTAGCTAACATATGCCTCACCAGGTTCTCATTCTTCACGTTGGTTCGGATAGAACTGAGTGCTTCTTCTCGAATCATCGTCCTCCTCCAGTGGCATCTGAGCCTGGTCAGGGGGCCAAAGCATACTCGGCATGACGAGATAGTACCCGGCGCAAATACTGCCCGGTAGCGGAAGACTCCACCTGAGCCACCTCTTCCGGCGTCCCGGTAGCGACAATATAGCCACCTTCTTCTCCGGCGCCCGGGCCAAGGTCAATAAGATAATCAGCATTCTTTACCACATCCAGGTGGTGCTCAATAACAATCACCGTGTTACCGGCATCAACCAGGCGCTGCAGCACTCTCAGTAGCGCCGCAACATCCTCAAAGGAGAGGCCGGTGGTCGGTTCGTCAAGAATATATAGTGTCCGGCCAGTGGAGCGCCGCGAAAGCTCGGTCGCCAGCTTGATTCTTTGTGCCTCGCCACCAGAAAGTGTAGGTGCCGGCTGTCCCAAACGGACATAGCCCAGCCCCACATCCCGCAGGGTTTCCAGCTTATTCCTCACCTTAGGAAAATGTTCAAAGAAAGCCAGAGAAGTCTCTACCGTCATATCTAATACTTCGGCAATACTCTTACCCCTGAATTTAATCTCCAGCGCTTCCCGGTTGTAACGGTTCCCGTGACACACCTCACAGGGAACGGTGACATCCGGCAGAAACTGCATCTCAATCTGGATATAGCCCTCGCCACCGCAGGCTTCACAGCGCCCGCCCTTCACGTTGAAGGAGAAGCGACCGGGAGCGTAGCCCCTCGTCCGGGCTTCGGGAACGGTAGCGAAAAGCTCACGAATCGGGGTAAAGGTGCCGGTATAGGTGGCCGGATTGCTGCGAGGTGTCCGCCCGATGGGAGACTGGTCAATACTGACCACCTTGTCGATATGTTCGATACCAAGGATAGCATCACAATTACCCGCCTTTTCCCTCGACCGGTAGAATATTTGTGCCAGCTTCTTACGCAGAATCTCATCGATAAGGGAGCTTTTGCCACTACCGGAAACCCCGGTGATGCCGACAAGCTTGCCCAGCGGGATGTGAACATCGATATTCTTCAGGTTGTTTTGCCGGGCACCCTTGATTACTATCTCATCGCCCGAGCCGGGGCGACGTTGCTGAGGCAAAGGAATTTGCTTCGTCCCACTGAGATACTGGCCGGTTAGGGAGTCTCTTGACTTCATAATATCCGCGAGCGTACCCATGGCCACAATCTGACCGCCATGCTCCCCGGCTCCCGGCCCCATGTCAATAATATAGTCGGCGGCTCGCATCATGGCTTCATCGTGCTCCACCACCAGTATGGTATTACCCAAATCCCGCAGCCTTTTCATGGTATCAATCAGACGGGAATCATCCGCCGGGTGCAAGCCCACCGTCGGCTCGTCACAAATATAGAGAACACCCATCAAGCCGCTACCAATCTGTGTCGCCAGGCGAATCCGCTGTGCCTCACCCCCGGAAAGAGTCGCCGACGGACGGTCAATCGTCAGATAGCCCAAACCGACATTATTGAGAAAGCCCAGGCGAGCCGTAATCTCCTTGAGAATCTGGTGGGCAATCATCTGCTCACGTTCGGTCAGGATAACCTGTTTACCGTTCCCACTCAGAGCCGCCACCCACTCCAGCGCCTGAGTGACTGACATCGAGCCAATGGCGGCAATATTCTTGGCATCGATAGTTACCGCCAGCGACTCCGGTTTAAGTCGCTTACCCTGGCAAACCGGACAGGGCGTCGACATCATATAGCGTTCAATCTCGGCACGGGTCCGCTCCGATTGCGTATCCTGGCTGAGACGCTCCAGATAGGGGATTACCCCCTCGTAGCCGGTGAAAGACTGCTTCATCCGGCCATAGCGATTGCGATACTTCACCCGCCTTCCCTCCTCACCATAGAGGATGAGGGCAAGATGAGCCTCACTCAACTCATTCACCGGGTGATTAAGGGAGAAGCCATTGCGCCGGGCTAAAACCTCCAACTCATGGGTATGCCAGGAGAGCCACCAGCCGGGATGAATCGCTCCCTCGGCCAGGGATAGCTCCCGGTTGGGAATAATTAGCTCAGGGTCTATCTCCAGCTTCACCCCTAAACCGGTACAGGCCGGGCAGGCACCATGAGGACTATTAAAGCTAAAGGTTCTTGGCTCAATCTCACCAAGACTAAGGCCACAATAGATACAGGCAAAGTGCTCCGAGAAGACTAGCTCCTCACCGTCAATAATCGCTACCGTCACTACTCCCGACCCCAGCTTGAGCGCCGTTTCCACCGAATCAGCGATGCGACCCTGGCTGCCACTTTGTCCCACCACCAATCTATCGACCACCACCTCGATGCTATGCTTCTTGGTCTTAGTAAGCTTAATCTCCTCCGAAAGCTCAACGATGCGCCCATCGACACGAGCCCGGACGTAGCCACCCTTACGTAAATCGTCGAAGAGAGCCTGATACTCACCCTTGCGGTCTCTAACCAGTGGCGCCAGAATCATTATCCGGCTGCTATCGGGGAGCTTCTGGATGGCATCGACAATCTGCTGCACCGTCTGGCTGGCAATCTCCCGCCCGCACTGGGGGCAATGGGGATGACCCACCCGGGCAAAAAGCAGCCGCAGGTAATCATAGACCTCGGTGACCGTGCCCATCGTCGAGCGTGGGTTTCTGCTGGTGCCTTTCTGGTCGATAGAGATAGCCGGGCTTAAGCCCTCAATATAGTCCACCTCCGGCTTTTCCATGCGTCCCAGAAACTGGCGGGCGTAGGCCGAGAGCGACTCCACATAGCGGCGCTGCCCTTCGGCATAGATGGTATCGAAGGCAAGGGAGCTTTTCCCTGAGCCGGAGACACCGGTAATCACCACCAGCTTATCGCGGGGGATAACCACGTCTATATTCTTGAGGTTGTGCTCGCGTGCTCCTTTAACAATGATGGAATCTAACGGCATCGCTTCGTTCCCATAGAATCTATTGTAGCATTTAGCTCAAATCGCTCACAAGCTCAGGGGGGCTTTTCTCAAGGTTATCCCATTTCTGCTAAAGACCCACGAATAGCATTGACAATTGATACCTTAGATGCTATCATTCGCATATAGTATACTAATAAATAGCATACACTATACTGATGATAGGACTAATAGTATCATTAAATAACGAGGAAGGTGGTGGATATGGAGGTAAAATTCTCCCCTAAGTTCTCACAAAATGATGAACTGGTCTGGCCTCTTGGCGAAATAGACCGAGTAAAATTCCGTATTGAGAGGCTGCTCATTATGCCAAAGCACGAGCAGTGGTTGAGACGGGAAGCTTTTATGCGAACAGCGTATTCCTCGACAAAGATAGAAAATAACACCATAACGGAAGAGGAGATAGAAAGAGCCGCAAAACCTTCTCCAGTAACCAAAATCCCAAAGGAAAGGGTGGACGTTAGCAACTATACCGAAGCTCTTTCTCTTGTTGATTTTCTGAGTAATACCGACATACCGATTGATGAAGCTGTGATTCGGCAGATACATTGGTCTCTCATGAAAGGGGAACGTGACACCAGACTACAACCAGGCAAGTACAGGACTGAACCGAACTGGATTGAAGACCAGGGGATAAAGGTATATGAACCACCATTCCATGTGGACGTCCCAATACTAATGAGAGAATTCTCACTTTGGCTACGTGAAAATGGCAATCTTAACCCCATGCTAAAGGCGGGAATAGCCCATGCCCATCTTATTGCTATTCATCCTTTTGTGGATGGAAATGGGAGAACTGCAAGGCTCTTGACTACATTGCTGCTCCAAAGGAATGGGTATGGGTTTCGCAATCTTCTATCGCTCGATGCCTATTACCAAAGAAACAAGGATAGCTATCTGGAAGCGCTAAAGAAATCGATTGGAGGACGTTTTACTCCTGATTATGACCTTACCCCATGGTTGGAATTCTTTACTCTTTCTATTGTTGTGCAGGCAGGCACGCTTGAGGACAAGTTAACTGACTGGAGAATGTGGGTAGAGAAGGTTCACAGAGAGTGGGCACCTTTAGGACTAAATGACCGACAAACAGATGGACTCATTTATGCAATCCATGTAGGTAGTATTGCCCGTAAAGACTACATGGAAATCACCAATGTTTCGCCCCTGACTGCTACTAGGGACCTTTCTCATATGGTTGCAAAGCATATTCTGATACCGCGCGGTGCCGGTAGAAATCGAAGGTATTACCTAACTACGACGAAAAATGAAACTGAGAAAACTGAGGGCGTTCAACCTACGTTGATATGATATGTCAATGAAAAGCATCCCTGGCCATCCAGCAAAACATCCGGATAATTTCATTGACACTTCGCCTCACTCCACAGTAACATTAGAGTCGTGTTAGCCAAAGTACTGACCTGCGCTATTATCGGGCTGGAGGGGGCGATTGTTGAGGCTGAGGTAGATATTTCGCCCGGCCTGCCCTCCTTTACCATCGTTGGCCTGCCTGATACCGCCGTCCAGGAAGCCAGGGAACGGGTGAGAGCGGCTATCCGCAACTCCGGCTACACCTTCCCGATGAAGCGTATCGTGGCTAATCTGGCACCGGCCGACCTGAAGAAAGCCGGGCCGGCTTACGACTTACCCATCGCTTTAGGTATCCTGCTCAGCTCCGAGCAGCTATCGGCGGATGTGACGCAAACTCTCCTTCTGGGCGAGCTATCCCTGGATGGCAGCCTGCGCCATACTAACGGCGTCCTGCCGATGGTGGCTCTGGCCCGCGAGCAGGGATTCGCTAACGTCATTGTGCCCGAAGCCGACGCCAGGGAAGCATCCCTCATCGCAGGGGTCAGGATTATGCCATTCAGTTCCCTGGCACAACTGGGGAGCTACTTCCGCGGTGAGCTACCCGCCCCGGAGTGTCCGCCGGGCCAGTTGGCAGAGTATACTCCGCCCGTTTCATCGGCGACTGACCTGGCTTACATTAAGGGGCAAGAACATGCCAAGCGTGCCCTGGAGGTAGCCGCCGCCGGGGGGCACAACGTCATCATGATGGGGCCTCCGGGAAGTGGCAAAACGCTACTGGCACGCTCGCTCCCGGCAATACTACCGCCGATGACCAATGAGGAAGCCCTCGATGTGACCAAGATTTACAGCGTCAGCGGCCTGCTTCCTCCCGATACCCCCTTGATGAGACAGCGCCCCTTCCGCGCCCCGCACTACACTATTTCTAATGCCGGGTTGGTAGGCGGCGGTCACTGGCCCAGGCCCGGTGAAATCAGCCTCAGCCACCGCGGCGTGCTCTTCCTCGACGAGCTGCCAGAGTTTGGTCACTCCCTGCTGGAGACGCTGCGCCAGCCACTGGAAGACAAGATAATCACCATCAGCCGTGCTCAAGGCAGCCTTACCTTTCCGGCCAACTTTATGCTGGTGGCCGCGATGAATCCCTGCCCCTGCGGCTACTACGGTGACCCCTTACGACCGTGCACCTGCCCGGCCAGTGTCGTCTCCCGCTATCAGCAGCGTATCAGCGGCCCCTTCATGGACCGGGTCGATATCTTTATCGAGGTGCCCCACGTCGATTACGAGAAGCTCGCCGATGACAGGCTGGGGGAGAAATCAGACAAAGTACAAGCCCGGGTGTTGGCCGCTCGCTTGCGGCAGCGCCAGCGCTTTAGCGGCACCAAGCTAAGCTCTAATGCCGAGATGACGCCAACCGAGGTCAGGGAGTTCTGCCAGGTCGAAGCGTCAGCTCAGAGCCTGTTGAAAGCCGCCATGAAACAGCTCTACCTCTCCGCCCGCGCCTTCCATCGCATACTGAAGCTGGCGAGAACTATCGCTGACCTGGACAATGGCGACATCATTAAAGCCAACCATCTGGCGGAAGCCATCCAGTATCGACCCAGAAGCCTGCTCTAAGATTGTTTAGTAACCTATCCCCCTGACCCTCTTCCCTTAATAAGGGAAGGGGGAGGCAAGTAAGAGAGGGGCAATACAAAATCCCCCTTAGTCCCCCTTTCTTAAAGGGAGAGCGAGAGGGATTTAAGTAGGAGAGTCTCAGAGGGGCTTCGCCCCTCTTGAACACCCTGACCAGGTTATGTAGAAAGGGGATTAAAAGGGGCGAAGCCCCTTTAACAAATCTCCTTCCCTCTCCCCTTATGAAGGGGAGAGGGATAAAGGGTGAGGGGTTAGTAGACAATCTCTGCTATCGGAATGCAGGCAGATTTGGCATTAAACATCTATAGCTTCGGTAGATGATATAAGTTTAAGTGCGTTGAAAAGGAGGTATCATTTTGCCAGTAGAACTCTTCGGCTTTAGAGGTACCCTTTCGCTACCAGAACTCTTTGGCTTTATCGGGGGAGCACTGACCATGCTCAGTCTTATTCCCCAGCTCATCCGTGTCTTCAAACTGAAAAGCGCCCGCGAGATAAGCGGACTCTTCAGCATACTGCTTTTGCTGGGGACGATTAGCTGGTTAGCGATGGGGATTTCTCTCCGGCTTTTCCCGGTCATTTTCTGGAACACCATTGGCGTCGGCCTTATCTCGACACTCCTCTACGCCAAGGTGAAATTCAACCGGTAGTCAGCCTGCCCTGCCGGCGACAGGTTCTTGACCATATAGTCGGCCTGGGAGCGATAGCCAAGCTCACGGTAGTATTCTTTAGCCCCGGTTCCACTTAAAACCACTATCGATGCTGCCCCGAACTCTGCCCGGGCAATCCGCTCCGCTTCGGTTAATAGTGCCTTACCTAAACCCTTATGCTGGGCGGCGGTCGGCTCTTGCTGCCTTAGCGGCACCTCCGACCCATAGACATGCAATTCCCTGATTAAGGCCATATTGCCGCCAACTCCCGGCACCAGCCCAGCGACCGGTTTATCCTGTATTCTCAATCGGAGCAAAGCAAAGAGCGTTGCCCGCTCATCCTCGAAGGATAAGAAGATTTCCTTGCCCCCCGAGGCATCATAGTCCATTCTTAACAGCCGGGGTTCTCCTATCTCGCCGCCCTCTTGTCGCCGGTGACCGCATTCTCGACAGCGGATACACTGACACTCAACGCCCATCTCACTCATCCTCTGCTTGACGATACCCCGCAGCGAATCCTTTAGCCCGCCGACAATATATTTGGCGGGAATATCTCGCAACACCCGCGAGATGCGGACATACCTGGGCACGATTGACTTAATATTGACCACCAGTTCAGTCATGACATCACCGCTATAAGGTTGGTAGCTCCCGTCCCGATACCACCTTTCCAGCTCGGTGCCGGCCACGACCATGGTCGGATATAGCTTCAGACCGTCCGGCCTAAAGCGGGAGTCAGCAAATAGCTGCCGGAATAGCTCCAGGTCTCGCTCCGGCGTGGCCCCGGGAAGCCCGGGCATCCAGTGATAGTGCACCTTAAAGCCATGCTCCTTGAGCAAGCGGGTTGCCCTGACCACATCGGCCACGGTGTGTCCCCTCTTTACCAGCCGGTAGATTTCGTCATCAAGGGTTTGCACCCCAAGCTCAACCCGGGTCGTGCCGAACTCAAGCATTCGGTCGATTTGCTCCTCGCCGCACCAGTCGGGTCTGGTTTCGATGCACAGGCCGACACAGCGGTGTCCCGTCGTCTCATTGCGCCGCCTGGCCTCTTCCAGAGTCGCCGAGGCTTCGCCGTTCAGGGCATCATAGCCATCTTTAATAAACTGATATTGATAATCCTTGGGGCCGGCGAGGAAGGTGCCACCCATGATTATCAGCTCCACCTTGTCCGTAGGGTGCCCCATTTCGGCGAAGACCTTCAGCCTGAACTTAATCTGCTCCCGGACATCGTAGTCGCATTTCCTGGCCCGCAAGACGGCAGGCGACTCCGGGGTATAGCTCTGGGGTGTGACCGGATAGGTAGGGCAATAGACGCACTCCCCGGGGCACTTCATTGGCCCGGTCATGACGGCTACCGGCGTCACTCCCGATATTGTTCTGGTAAGCTTTCTCATTGTATACTCACCCTAGTTTAGCAGATTCAGACTGATGGCAACAAACCGAGAGAAGCAAGCATCTAGTGACCTCACCCCCTGCTATGCTATCTTGAGGAGAGTCCAAGAGGGGCGACACCCCTATAAGAAAACTTCCCCTTCCCCTTGAGGGGAAGGGGATAAAGGGGATAGGGTGAGCCAGGAAATATTCAACGAGATAGCCCCGGGCTGGTATAGCTTCAGGCACTGGTCGATATTTCGCGGTGAACTGGAAGCACTCGCCCGGCGCTGGCAAAAGGGCCGACTGCTTAATGTTGGCTGCGCTCACGGGCCCGATTTTCTGCCCTTCCGGCA
This sequence comes from Dehalococcoidales bacterium, assembly GCA_016844285.1. The sequence continues at coordinate 11,359 of JAENIS010000002.1, read as the reverse complement.
GAACTTTGACCTTTATGGCATCGATTTTTCCATCAAGATGCTCAGGCTTGCCCAAAAATACGCCCGAAAATTCGATTTTACGGCCAACCTGGCCCTAGCCGATGCTACTCAGCTACCCTTTCCCGATGCTACCTTTGACTGGGCAATCTCCGTAGCCACCTACCACCATCTCCAGGATGAAGAAAAGCGGCGGGCAGCCCTTAGCGAGCTGAGACGAGTATTAAAGGTGGGTGGTGAAGCCTTTATCACGGTATGGAATCGCGGGCAACCCCGCTTCTGGTTCAAGGGCAAAGAAACCACCGTACCATGGCGTAAGCAAGACCAAACACTTTACCGCTACTACTACCTCTTCACCTACCCGGAACTGGAGAGACTGGCCAGACAGGCCGGTTTTACCGTGTTAAGCTCTTCACCAGAAAGCTCATACCACTTCCCCTTCAAGCTCTTCTCCCGAAACATCTGCCTGCTACTGAAAAAAACGTAGAAGAGAGGAGTCCAATCCCCCTCTCTTAATTCTCTTCCCCTTCTCCTACTATCTCACTGAAGTCTTCGGTGGTGTGGCCAGTAGAATGAGAGGTATTGCCGGGAGGGTGACCAAGGTAAAGAGTTGCCAGGCAAAACGATAACTCCCGGTAGTATCAAAAATCCATCCGGCCACCACGGGACTGGCTAGCCCACCAATCATCGATATTAGCGCCATCACTCCGGTAATGACACCAAAGCTGCGTGTCCCGAAATAGTCCGCTTGCAGCGCTGGCCGTAACGGTATTGGTGCTCCATAGCCAGGACCATAAGTCAGCAAGAAGGGGATAATGAGCCAGACCCTATCGGCAGCAATTAACGAGAAAAGGAAAAGACCAATAGCCTGAAGGGCAAAGCCGATGGCGATAAGATACCTTTTATTGGCAAAATCACCGAGCAGACCAAAACCCAACCGGCCAAAGAGGCTACTCAGGGTCATACCGGTGACCACCATCGCGGCTATCGCTACGGGCACCTTGACGCTCTCCAGATAGGGCACGATGTGTACCATCAGGGCACTCGTCCCTACTTGCTGGAAGAAAGAGGCAAAAGCAAGGAGCCAAAAACTCCTCATCCTCAGTACCGCACGCACCGTAAAACTTGTGTCCGCAGACCTTGAATCTGACACCTCTGTTGCGGTCGGGGAGTCGTGCCTGGCGACTCCTGTAGGCTCACTTAGCGATGACAGGGTTTCACCATCAGCCCGGTAGCCATATTGACCGGGTTTATGCCTCATCACCAGACTCAACGGTAGGCAAATTACGGGCAAGGCAATAGCAACCATGACCAGGGTTTCCCTCCACCCGAACTGTCCCAGCAGCAAGGCTAACAACGGTGCCAGAAGACCACTGACACCAGGACCGATAAAAGTAATTGCCAGAGCCCGGCTCCTTTTCTTGCTAAACCAGTTGGCGATAGCGACATTGCTTACCAGACCGGAGGCAAGACTCATACCGATAGCAATCAGCAGGAAGGCGCCGTAGAATGACCATAAAGAGGCCACCCGACTCATTAGCAGGAAGCCAAGACCAACGATGACCCAGCCGGTCAACATCAGCTTCCTCGGTCCGATTCTGTCTACCAGCACTCCAGCTAATGGGCCAATGATACCCGATTCAAGCCTTTGCAAAGTAAACGCAAGCGAGGTAACTGCTGCCGTCCAGCCAAAAGTGTTCCTTATCGGATTGAAGAAGACGGTAAAGCCGTAGTAGAATGTGCCGCCGCCAAAGAAGTGCATCGCCGCAGAGGCCAGGACAATCCACCAACCGTAGAATATTTTCCTACCTCTCGGCACTGCCTTATCCACTACTTTCATACCATCTTATTTCAAGCAGCAAAGATATTAGAATGATACACCATTAGCACTGGCAAGTCACTTTGACAATTCTCAGCTTAGATTCTATGATTATGGCAGCAAGAACGGCGACAGAAATACGGAAAAGCATGTTGCACAGCACCATTTAGGCAAAATATGTCAGGGCTAATCTACCGGAAATTCCTCTGGTCTGGTATCATCCTGGTCGCCATCCAAATCATCGGCACCATCGGCTACTTGCTGATTGGTGGGGAACAATATTCCTTCCTCGATGCCTTCTATATGGTTTTCATCACTATTGCCACCATTGGTTACGGTGAGATAATTGACCTCTCCAATAGCGCTGCGGGCAGGATATTCACCATGTTTATCGCCGTTGCCGGTATCGGCGTGTTAGCCTATACGGCGACTAATCTCACCGCTCTTGTTGTCGAGGGAGAACTGACCAAGTCATTCAGGAGGAAACGGATGGAGAAAAGGGCCGGTAACCTGGAGGGGCATTACATCATTTGTGGCCTGGGAGAGGTCGGGTTAAATATTGCCAGTGAGCTTACGGCGACGAAGCGTCCATACGTCATCGTCGACATCAGCCAGAGTAACATCCAAAGAATATTAGCCACACTGGGGGAACAAATCTTTATCGAGGGAGATGCGACAGATAACGATACCCTGCTGAAAGCCGGCGTGGCTAAAGCCAGGGGGCTATTTGCCGTCGCCGGAGATGATAATCAGAATCTGGTAATAAGCCTCACAGCGAAGCAGATTAACCCCAAAGTGAGGGTGGTAGCTCGCTGCACTAACATCAAGAACAGTGAAAAGATAAAACGGGCCGGTGCCGATGCGGTGGTTTCCCCCGGCTTCATCGGAGGCGTGCGGATGGCTTCGGAAATGCTGAGGCCAACGGTAGTCTCGTTCCTGGATATGATGCTGCGGGAAACAGACAGGAATTTGCGGGTTGAAGCAATTGCACTGCCGGACAGATTCGTGGGCAAACCTATCTCGGCCCTGGACTTAAGAAGACACCCGCACACGCTGGTCCTGGCCATTAAGACAAAGGATGGCTGGCTCTATAACCCCGCTCGCGATTACGTTGTGCAGACTACGGATACGCTGGTCTATATCAGCACTACTGAAGGCAAGGACGCCCTGGAAACGTTCCTTCATGGTGAACCGTGAGGATAGCTACTACTTCGGCACATCAAGCCCGCCGCTGCCGGGCCACCAGCACAATACCCCCCCCAATAACGATGAGCGCGACAATAATGCCACCAATAAGCCCCCGGTTGCTCGTTTGCCGTGCCGGTGGCGGAGGCGGTAGTGGAGGCGGCGCCACCGCCTGTACCGTAAATCCACCGGTTAGTCCATTAACATCCACCGCATAGCTTCCGGCGCTGTCGCGGGACACCGTAAAAGTTACCTTCTCACTGGCACCACCACCCAGCGTCACGTCTCTGGTCTCCATTATTGTGCCACCGATAGTAAGCGTCATTTTTTGGCTAGCCGTCAGCGCCCCACTATTTTTCACCACCACACTGATAGTTACCGGCTCCTTAATGCCAACCTCTGGCGGCGATATCACCAGGGAGCTAAGGGTAAAGGCGGCAGGCGCCGGTGGTACTGATTGCGCCCGGACAACAAACTTGCCCGCCTGACCACCAATTTCAACCGAATACGTCCCGACAACATCCCTGACGACGGTAAAGCTGACTGTCTCACTGGCGCCCCCGGCCAGTGTCACCTCTTTAGTGTCCACCTGGGCACCATTTATCTTCAGGGCTACTTTATAGCTACCGGGCAGGTCGCCGGTATTCTTCACCAGAACACTGGCGGTGACAGTCTTCACCGGGTCAACCTCAAGCGGCGAGAGCGCCATATCGGTCACGGTAAAAGCGGCCGGGCGAGTGTAAGCCAGGACAGCAAAGGACGAGAAGTGACTCACCTTGACCGTAATGGTACGGGTAGAGATATTGACCACAGCACCTTCAAGAACTACCCATTTCCCGGAACTAGCCTCCCACGTAGCCACCACCAGCTTGTCTTCAGCCACCCCTTCGGGCAGGCGAGACATATCGTAGGCCAACTCCACCGTCACCGCCGGCTCAAAGGTAGCCCCGTCCGGTCCCAGGTCGTAGACGACGCCGACAACACGAGATTCGGCCGGCAGCGCCGGTACGTCAGCCCGCTCCGTGACGCTGATTCTATCCAAAGGCAGACCGTCTCTGGTCAGTGCTTTGACACCACTACCCAGCAGAAGAATAAACTTATTATCCGGCGATGGCACCGTGAAGAGTTGGGTAATGATGCCACCGGCACCAATCTTGTCCGCTATCGAAGTTGTCCCCGGGGGCAATGGTGGAGGCGATGGGATACCACCCCCCCCACCACCTCCACTCGGAGGAGGTGGTGGGGGGGCTAGAATATATGTATATGTAGCCGTCAGTTTCCCCTCCTGGGTTTCCACGGAAAGAAAGGTAGGTAGCTCCGTCACAAACGGGTTAACGCTGCGGATATCAAGCCAAGGTGGGATACTCACCACCCACATGGTATCCTTGGCGATGAGCCGCCAATAATAGTCCCCGTTAGGCAATGCTTGAGCCGGGGTCAGGGTATAACTCGTTCCTTCCGAAGTATATCTGACTACACTTAAGATGGGATTACTAAAGTTTTTACTGTTACTAATTTCGATAGCATATCGTAGAATCGCCGGGTTGGACAGAGAAGACCAATCAAAAGTAGGTGTCGTGCTTTTCGTGGCCAGTCCATCCACGGGCGTGATAACAGTGACGTTCCCCGAGGCCCCAACGGTAAACTTCCATACCCAGTCTGGATTCGTCGCCGAAACGTAGCTTCTGGTACGGGCAAACTCTTCCACGACAGCCTGTGGCATCCCGCTAAGCCACAACCGTCCCCCGGTAACACCGAGACTGATTTCCATCGAAAGCAGATAGGTTACCCTGACCTTATTGCCCGGGATGAAGTGAACGGTAGCCCCCGGCACTGGCGCTAACGATAACACCTGGCTATCAGTAACCACTATCGAAGCCGTCTGCCTCGTGCCTTCGGCACCGGCGACCTTTGCTGGTGGTAACGCCACTCGTGCCAGCGCCCCGACCGACGTGGCCACCAGCGCCAGAAGCACCACTATCCTTAGCCCACGCCACCAAATCCCGGTCAAGCACCTGCTGTGAAACATAACAACCCCCCCTGCCCTCAAGCTAATTAGCATGATAACTCTATTTTATACTTTCGCCGGGTATCTCACAAGTCGTCTAATAAGCGGCACTATTCGGGTATGGTTGGTAATGTCATTGCGAGCCGAAAGCGAAGCAATCCGTATAAATCTTTGAGATTGCTTCGTCGCTACGCTCCTGGCAATGACAGCGGAATCAACCAAATGCAAACATAACCTAATAACCAGAAAGGGAGCTGACGCTCCCTTTCTGGTTATTTCCTAGATTTTATCCCGGTTAAGAGCGGCGTTGCCGGACAAACCACCAGGCACCAAGCCCGATGACAATCACCACCACGATAATACCGATGATGAGCCACGGGCTAACCCCCTTGACCGGAGGAACTACCGGCTCCACTGCTCCCGCCTTCACCACGAATTTACCCGTCAGACCATTAACATCCACAGTGTAGGTACCGGCAGCATCCTTGGTCACCGTAAAGGTCACCGTCTGGGTAGCACCACCAGCCACCGCGACACTCTTCGTTTCCACCTTGACGCCATCAATCTTGAGCGTGACGTCATAACTACCAGAGGCTTCGCCCGTGTTCCGCACGGCGATGCTGATAGTTACCGGCTGCTTAATATCAACCTCAGACGGGGATATCGCCAGAGCACTGACGGTGAAGGCGGCTGGCTTCGGCGTCGGCGCCGCTCCCGCCTTGACGACAAACGTACCCGTCAGACCATTAACATCCACCGAGTAGGTACCATCAGCATCTCTGGTGGTGGTAAAGCTTACCGTGGCGCTGACACCACCGGCCAGGCTTATCTCTTTGGTCTCTACCACGGCACCATTAATCTTGAGGGTAACCGAGTAGCTGCCAGTAAGGTCACCGCTATTCTTGGCCGTAACACTGATAGTTACCGTGTCTTTAGCCGCAAGTTCGGTCGGTGATATACTCAGTCCGCTCACGGTGAAGCTGGCCGGACGATTGTAAGCCACCACCGCAAAGAGGCCACCAAAGCGGCTCACTTTAGCCGTGATGACGTGGCTAACCGTGTCGACAACAACACCGTCAAGTAGTGTCCACGTACCGGTCACCGAGTCAAACATAGCAACCTGCAGCTTACCTTCAGCCACACCTCTGGGTATACTGGTCACGTCATATCGGAACCTGACTGTTATCGGTGGGGCAAAGGTAGCACCAGTCGGCCCAAAGGCATAAACCAGACTGACAAAGGCAGAGCCGGTGGGTGGTGTCGTTGTTCCGGTGATTCCCACCATGGTTATCTGCGTGAGCGGGACACCTTCTTTACTAAGAGCCTTGGTGCCCTGAGGCAGGGTCAGGTCGACCTTAGCATCACCAGAAGTGGCCACGATGTTAGTCGTAATCACACCCTGAGAGTCAATGAAACCAGTCAGCGTGGTCGTCCCTGCCGGCGTTTCAGGTGCTCCGCCTCCACCACCAGATGGCGGCGGGGTTGGGGTTGGGGCTGGCGGCGCTACGACTGCCTTACCAAAGCCACCATACTTACTCAGATGCTCCACATACCCCCAGATATACGGCGGCTGCGCCGTCATGTTCACCCCGCTGAAGGGGTCAGGTATCGGCCGCCACGTTCCGTAAGTGACATTCCATTCGTAGAGCCTTAGCGTGGACTCCTCGGTTCCGGCGGGAAGACTGGCGCGGTCGTAGTTCACCTTAATCAAGACTCGCCTCAGGTTATCGACCACGTCAGCAGCGGCAATTATCTCAACGAAGGCACCGGCTTCCTGGCTGGCCCCCGCCGGACTCATAAAGCTGCCCGATGGGTTGCCCAAGTGCTGGGTGAGTGAAATATCGGCATTAGTCACGGCACCATTAGTTTCTATGCTTAGTGAACTACCACCACTGCTAACCGTGGCTGGGTCAACACCATTAGTATTAACCGCTCCCTTGACGAAGGTGGCCGTCACCGTCGTGGCATTGCCCGCTTCGTCCTTACCGGTAACATTTACCGTGTAGGTGTCGACCGCTATTGGCGTCGCCGTACTGCCATAGGTACCGGCCCATCCGTTGACCCCGATGGCGAGCATCATTGGCTGAGCCAGCGGCGCGACCGTTGCCGGAGTCACCTTTACTATCGGTGCCGCTGCCAGGGTTTCGTTGGATGTTACCGTTATTACTATCGTACTAGTCGGGTCATAGAGGTCTACCTTAATACCCGGCGCGACGTCATCCAGGGTCACGGTGACGTTACCCGACGTCCCGGTGCTGCTATTGTCTGAAGCAAGCGCCCTTACCTCAATGCGGTTCGCTCCTCTGACCAAGGTCACTATCTGGTTAAAAGTCCCATCGGGAGCCACTGATATTGTCCGAGGCGCATCACTGTTGAGTAACAGGGTGGCCGTCTGGATGGTCGGGTCACTCAACGTGCCATTTATCGTCTGAGCTGCGATGTTGGTCAGCGACCGGTGACGCGGCGCGACAAGCGTTACCCTGGGTGCCGCGGTATTCAGTGTCACCAAGGTCGGTGAAGCGGTGGAGGTGTTGCCGGCCTTATCAGCGGCCACCACCGTAATGGTGTTAAGGCCAGGCTGCAGGCTAACATCCTGGCTGAAGATACCACCAGCTACCGACACTATTTGCGGGATACCGTTTAGCGTCAAAGTTACGTTAGAGGTGAATGGGTCATTAACCGTACCTGAGACACGTGCCAACGGTGTATTCAACACACTACCTGCTGTCGGAGAGTCTAACGTTACTACCGGCGCATCCGGGTCAAGACTGACAACCACGATACCGGAGGTGCCCAGGTAATCCGCGTCACCCGGACCTTCGGTGGCGTAGGCCGTCACCACGATAAGATTCACCCCTTTCTTCAGGGTTACGCTAGTCGTGAAACCACCACCAACAACCGGGATGGGGTTCGGGTTGGCGACCCCGTTGAACCACAGCGTAACCGAGTTAGCACCAGTCACATTCCCGGTTACTGTCAACGGCGTCGTCTTATTGGTCAGTAGCCCTCCTACTGGTGAGGTTATGGTAATGCTGGGTTTCTTGGGGTCTACCGTTACTGCTACCGTCGGCGACCGGCCGCCATTACCACTAGCATCTACCGCCCTGACCTCAACACTATTGCTGCCGCTCTTCAGCGCCACACCTTGAGCGAAGTTGCCCTCGGCGTCGAGCGTCGCATTGGCAGTAACACCGTTCACGATAACAGTGACATTAGCGGATGTGTCATCCACTTTACCCGTCACCGTTAAGCTCTTCTCCCTCTGCCCAAATCCTTCGGTCGGAGCAGTGAGCGTCACTACCGGCGCCGTTCTATCGGGGAGCACGGTAAGTGTCGCCGTCCCACTGACGCTGCCCAGGGCAGCCGTGATAGTAACCGTGCCGGAGGCGAGACCAGTAACTCTACCACCAGTAGCAGTTATGTTAGCTGTAGCAGGATTACTGCTTGTCCAGGTTACGGTTATATTATCGGTGATATCAGCCACGTCACTGTTAGTATAAATACCGTGGGCTTTCATCTGAACCTTTAGTGGCTTGGGTGGCTCAAGGGTAACCCGACGATTGACCGGCGTCACCATTATCGCATCTAGAACAGCCGCCGTTACCGTAAGAGTAACCGCCGGGCTGGTGATTTTACTGCTACCACTACCTGTTTCCGCTGTTATCAGGGTAGTGCCTTGAGCACGAGTGGTTGCTAAGCCAGTGTTGCGATTAATCCTGGCGGCTGATGTATTGCTACTCGTCCAGATAACCAAACCAGTGAGGTCGGCGGTAGTATTATCGGCAAACGTACCGATGGCACTAAATTGCTGAGTCCGGCCGGCGGCAACGAATGGTAGAATCGGGCTTACCTGTAGTGAGCGCAGGCTGGCTACGGTTAAGGTAGTCGAGCCACTCACCCCGGACATAGTCGCCCTGATGACCGTATTACCTGCGACTAAACCACTCGCACGACCGGCACTAGTTCCGGTGGATGTTATTATCGTAGCAACAGTTTGATTAACACTGTTCCAGGTTACGTTTACGTCCCTTGTGATTTCTGTACTGGTGCCATCAGTGTAAGTACCGAACGCCCGGAATGATAGTTGGCTACCAGGCTGGATGGTAGGATTAACCGGCGTGACCGATATCGTATCCAGGACAGCGATACCGACCGTAATCGCCGCTGTGCCAGAAGTAGCCGCACCCAGAGCGGCCGTAATCGTGGCTAGTCCGGCAGTATATGTAGTCGCCAGACCGGTGGCACTCACCGATGCCACGGCCGTGTTGTTACTGGACCAGGCCACCGTGCTGGTAATATCAGCCGTGGTGGTATCGGTATAGGTGCCTGTCGCCGAAAGCTGCCGTTTCTGCCCGGCAGCAAGCGAAGCTGTCGTCGGGCTGACGCTGATAGAGACCAGTTCTTTCGGTGTCACCGTCAGTGTCGTCTCGCCGCTCTTACCGGACAGGATTGCCGTGATGGTCACGGTACCAACGGCCCTAGCCAACGCCGAGCCGGTAGAAGTGATGTTCGCCGTCAAGGCAGCCGTGGTTGTCCAGGTTACACTATTCGTAATTACCGCCGTAGTGTTATTAGAGTAAGTCCCGGTAGCAGTAAACTGCACCGTCCTTCCCTCCGCTGCTGATGGATTAGCTGGTGTGACTGCAATCGAGTCAAGCTCAGCCGCAATCACCGTCAGGGTCGTGGTACCAGGAGTGACTCCAGGCATGGTGGCCGTGATAGTCGTACTACCACCAGCCACTTTCCCGGTCGCCCGACCGGTGTTGGCCACTATCGTCGCCGCAGTAATATTCGAGCTGGTCCATGCGGCCTGATCGGTGATGTCCAACGTTGAGTTATCCGAGTAGGTACCCGTCGCCTTAAATTGCGTCGTCCTGCCCGCCGGAAGTGATGGGTTAACCGGCGTTACCGTTATCGTATTCAGGGTAGCCCCGGTTACCGTAAGGGTAGTGAAACCACTGACACTACCCCTGGTGGCAGTAATGTTAGTCGTACCCTGAGCTTTGGCCGTCGCCTGACCGGTGGTACTAATAATCGTGGCGGTGCCGTTATCACTGCTCGTCCAGGTAACATCAGTTAAAGCGAGCATGGTACCGTCAGAATAGTTTCCGGTAGAGGTAAACGTGAGCGTCGCCCCCACTCCCACCTTGGGTGTGGCCGGCGCCACCGTGATGGCCTCAAGAACGGCCGGAGCTACGGTGAAATTGGCCGAGCTTCTTAAACCACGATGGGTCGCCCTGATGGTAACGATACCAACCTTCTTGCTGGTCACATTACCCGTGGTGGAAATAGTCGCCACACTGAGGTCAAGACTGGCCCAGGTGGTCCGATTATCCGTGGTCAAGTCTACTAACTTTGTTAAGTTATCGGAATAGATACCATCAACATGTAGCTGCAGGGTCCTGCCCAGAACAACCGTTGGAGCCGCTTCACGTATCGCCACGGAAATTAATGTCGGGTCAGTAACAGTAAGCAACGTTGTGGCCGTACTGTTGTCTGGCAATCTCGCCGAAATCAGGGCAATGCCTTTGGCCACGCCCGCAGCTAACCCAGTCGTCGGATTAACCGTCGCCGCGGCGGTATTATTACTGCTCCAGGTGCTGGCCGCAGTCTCATCGGCAAATGAGCCATCAGAGTAGAAAGCCGTTGCCTTGAACTGTAGCGTCGTCCCGGCAGCAATCACCGGGCGGGCCGGAACGATGACGAAGGACGTTACCTCTTTGACCGTCACGGTCAGAGTGGCAGTACCAGTCTTCCCGGACAGTATATCATTGGCCGTTATCACAACTATGTTATCAATAGCGATACCAGTGGCCAGACCGCTAGCACTGATGATGGCCGCCGAGGTATTATCGCTTGTCCAGGCGACAACAGACGTCATGTCCGCCCATGAGCCATCGGTGTAGGTGCCGTTAGCCGTGAACTGCACCGTCCTACCGGCGGCAATGGAGGGAGTAGTAGGCGTTAGCACGATAGACGAGAGCGTCGGCGCAGTGATGTTCAGGAGAGCGGTATTGCTTTCAATCCCGTCCTTCACTGCCCAAATGACGACCGAGCCGATACTGACACTCGTCGCCTTACCAGTAGCACTGATGGTAGCAATACCTGTATCACTGCTTGCCCAGGTTACACCGCTGGTCGCATTGGTGGAACCATTGGAGTACGTACCCGTTACCGTGAATTGATTGGCTTGCCCTAAGGCGATTGAAGCACTTTCGGGGCTAACCGCCAGCGACCGCAGCGCAATCGCCTCCACTGTTACCGCAGCATTAGTGCGGTTACGTAGCACGGGGCTACCACGATACTCTGCCGTCGTTGCAGTTGCGTTGAAGCTTACCGGACTATTAGCA
>JAENIS010000104.1 GCA_016844285.1 Dehalococcoidales bacterium | reverse complement strand
GATACAGGCAAGAACCAAAGGTTCTGGACATGGTTCAATTAGCCGAGCCTTCTATGCCAGAAAATCTCTGGTTAGTAGAATATTTGAACTATCTTCGTAGGTTTCAGCACTCCTTACTGAAATATCAGGTTATAATGTGATGCCCCAATACTATCTCTGGACAATCGGTTGCCAGATGAATAAAGCGGAGTCAGCACGGCTGGCCAGCTTCTTCGCCCAGCGAGGCTACCAGGCCACGGACACCGCTGAGGAAGCTGATATCGTCGTTGTCAATAGCTGTGTGGTGCGCCAGCATGCCGAAAACCGTGTCATTAACAAGCTCAATGCCCTCCAATCGCTGAAAAGGTTACACCCCAATCTGACCATCGCCCTGACCGGCTGCCTGGTTGGTACCGAGAGCGACCATCTGAAAGAGCACTTCCCATCGGTGGACTACTTTTTTAAGCCGGGCGAACACCCGGAATGGCTGGAACAAGCGACCTGCAACAAAGTACTACCGGAACACTCCCCGGTGAGCACCTATGTCCCCATCATCCAGGGCTGCAATAACTTCTGCACCTACTGCATTGTGCCCTACCGCCGCGGCCGGGAAAAAAGTCGCCCGCTGGCCGAAATCAGCGAGGAGGTCAGCGAACTGGTACAACGTGGTGCCAGAGAGGTCACCCTGCTCGGACAAAACGTGGATTCCTACGGACATGACCTGCCGGACAAACCCGACCTCGCCGACCTGCTTGATGAACTGAATGCTATTAACGGCTTGGCCCGTCTCCGTTTCCTGACCAACCATCCCAAGGACATGAGTACCAGACTTATCGAGGCGATTGCCCGCAATGACAAGGTCTGCGAGCAAATCAACCTGCCGGTCCAATCGGGGAGTAACGACATCCTCAGGGCAATGAGACGAGACTATACTGTGGAGCACTATCGCGAGCTTGTTGCCGGGATGCGTGGTAGAATACCGGGGATAGCCCTTAGCACTGATGTTATTGTTGGCTTCCCCTCGGAAAGCGAAGAGCAATACCAGGGAACGGTTGACCTGCTCGCCGAGCTCAGGTTCGATGCCGTCCATGTTGCTGCCTATTCGCCGCGGCCAGGAACGATGGCGGCCCGTGACATGGAGGACAATATCACGGCAGCGACGAAGATGAGGCGGCTGAAGAGCATCGAGCAACTTCAAGAGGATATTGCCGGTGAGATTAATGCCCGGCTCATGGGTAAGACGGTGGAAGTGCTGGTAGAAGGCAGGGTAAAAGACAAATGGCAGGGTCGCACCCGAAGTGACAAGCTGGTGTTCTTCAGTGATAATATTGACTATCTGGGGCAACTGGTGAATGTCAAAATTACCAGGACGACGCCCTGGTCATTACAGGGCGAGCCGGAACAGAATACTCTAAACTAAAAACAAGGAGGAAAAGTGACAAGGAATCGACTTCTAAGCCGGGTGGTAGCCGCAATGTTGGTGCTGACACTGGTATTCATCGGCGGCTGTGCCGCGCCGGGGACAGCGGGTGGACAAGAAAGCTCCGGGAATAACATAACCTTAATTATCCTTGTCGTGCTCTCTATTGGCATGTTCTACTGGTTCATGCTCAGGCCAACGCAACAGCGGGAAAAGAGACGCTTCAAGATTCTGGAAGAACTCCAGAAGGGTGATACGGTAATCACCGCCGGCGGGATATACGGGCAGGTGGAGAGCATGGATGAAGATAGCGTCGTCCTGAAGGTGGAATCAGGAGCAACAATCAGGGTGATTAAAGGCGGGATACTTAACAAAACCGAGAGAGACTAGCTGCTGGAGGGAGATGAATGAATAACACCGGGCTATCCGAGCCACAGTTCATCAGTATCATCGACCTGGCCCTGGCTGAGGACTTAGGGCACGGTGATGTTACCAGCGAAATACTCCTGCCGGACAACCTCTATGGCCAGGCATCCTTTCTGGTTAAAGCCAGCGGCATACTGGCTGGAATTGAGGTCGCCAGAGCCGTTTTTCTCAGGGTTGACCCGTCACTCGAAGTCAAGGTGCTCATTAAAGATGGCACCAGGATAAAACGGGGTGACATTGCCGCCATCATTACCGGCCGGGTAATCAGCATCGTCAAAGCGGAGCGGGTGGCTCTCAATTTCCTGCAGAGGCTGAGTGGCATTGCTTCGCAGACCGCAAAATACGTGGCCAGAGCACGTGGCTTTCCGGCTGAGATTACCGAAACACGCAAGACAACTCCCGGCCTGAGAGTGCTGGAAAAATATGCCGTACGCATGGGTGGCGGTCATAATCACCGCTTCAACCTCAGCGACGGTATCCTTATCAAAGATAACCACATCGCCGCGCTGCGTACCCTGGGCATGAGCCTGAAGGATATTGTCATCAAGGCCAAAAATAATGCCCCCGCCGGTTTGACGTTGGAGGTGGAAGTTACCACTGCCGAAGATGCCCTGGAGGCAAGGAAAGCCGGTGCCGATTTTATTCTGCTGGATAATATGAGCACCGACGAGATGCAGCGTGTGGTCAAGCTGCTCGGCGGCCGGGTGAAGACGGAAGCCTCCGGTGGCATTACCCTGGCCAATGTCCGTGCCGCCGCCATGACCGGAGTCGACCGGATTTCTATCGGTGCACTGACCCACTCTTCAAAAGCCCTTGACATTAGCCTGGAGCTTGAAACGCCGACGCTAAGGCCAGACTAGTAATCAGTAACACTTGTAGTTGCACTGCCGCTATTGGTCGTTGCGAGACCATTCCGACTCAAGTCGGAAGGCAAAGCAATCTGGGTGGGGCGCGGGAGACTCTCCCAACCCGGATTGCCACGTCGCTTCGCTCCTCGCAAAGACAACGTGTGGTAACACACCCACTATGGATAACGCTCCAGTTCACTTCTTGAGCGAAAAAGGTTGTGCCCCATCTCGTATCTCCAATCGGATTAGCGAGCAATCGCCCCCAGTATCAACTCGATATTACGGTCGAAAGCTTTCTCCCAGGTTCCGGTATCATCAAAACCGCCGGGGAAATTGGAAAGGATGATTCTCCTGGCGCCGAGCTCGGCAGCCAGCTCTTTCCCCGCATCCCGTCCATTTTGTAGATTATCGACCACCAGGGTCACTCCGACCGCTCGACCCTTATCGACCAGGTCTTTTACCACCGGTGAGGTAAGGGACTCCGGAGTACCATAGGTAGCGATAAGATTGAGGCCGGTCCAGGTGACAAAAGAAGCTTGCCCGTCGACGGAGACGACCCTTACCGCCGGCAGATTCGCCTGAGTCAAGCTAGGCTTTATGGCAGCTTCTTTAGCCACAATCCTGGCCTTGTATGCTGCTGCTGATTGCTGGTAAAGAGCGTTATTCTGATTATCGATCTGGCTCAAGGCAGCGGCAACCATATCTGTTGCCGCCATTTGTACGGACGGTATCATCCAATTACCCGGCACATCAATCTGGAGCACGGTGAGTTTAGCATTGCTGGCTGAAGCAATTAATCCGGGAACGAACTGCTCTCCCGGCCAGTTATGCGTGAGAAAGAGGTTGGCATCCGCCAGTTTCTGGATGTCCTGGGGCTTCGCAGCAAAGTCCCCCGGGTGCTGGGCGGCTGGAACAATACTGACCACCTCAACCCTGTCCCCGCCGACTTGCTGCACCACATAGGCTAAGAGGGAGGTAGTGGTGACTACCTTGAGACGTGAGCGTTGTGTCGGTAGACAAGTGCTAAAGAAAGAGAGAATCATGAGGCTTGAAATCAGGATGGCCAGCAGAATATTCAGCTTTTTCATATCATGAAACTCCCCTGGCCACATCAAATTTCTCCCGGCTGTCCAGTAATATCGTTACCGGGCCATCATTATGGATTTCCACTTGCATATCTTGTTGAAAACGCCCGCTCTCTACCTTCAGGCCAGTAGCACGCGCCTCCCTGATAAACTGCTCGAACAACATTTCCGCCGCTGCCGTTGGTGCAGCAGCGACAAAGCTGGGACGGCGCCCTTTCCTGGTATCGGCGAGGAGAGTAAACTGACTGACGACCAGTAGCTCACCATTAATGTCCAGAGCGGAAAGATTGAACTTGCCCGCTTCGTCGGGGAAGATGCGCAGGCCGGCGGTCTTCGTCACCAGGTATTGCACATCCTTTACGGTATCGCCACTGGCCACGCCGACCAGAACCACCAGCCCCCGGCCTATCTTTCCCACCACCTCGCCGGCGACGCTAACCGACGCCTGTGTCACCCGCTGTAGCAGCGCTTTCATCGGCCATATCTCCTTCCTCGAAAGATACCAGATATGAAAGGCAGCAGGAAACGGCTTTCCGGTTTGAGTGTCAGAGAAAGAGGGGCTTCGCCCCTCTTAGACGCCCCTCAGTTTACCTCTCATTACTAGGGAAATATTTAAGAGAGGGGCTACCGTCCCCTCTCTTAAATATTTCCCTGTTTTTATGAAGTAGCAGCAGCTACTCCTGACGTGCCACTAGCCGAATGGCTGACCGCTTATGAACGGCTCATATTTTCAGTAATGGCATTATTTTACTGGCATCATCGAGCTTTTCCAGGTTCCAGACCAGCGATACCAGCTCTTGTCTCTG
>JAENIS010000103.1 GCA_016844285.1 Dehalococcoidales bacterium | reverse complement strand
CGGGAAATTCGCTTGCCGCCTCTCAAAAGGTCCGAAACCAAACGTCTTTTCGTAATACTCTACCGTCTTATCAACACTCTCGACCACAATCCCTATCTGGCACAATCTGGATGGCTCTAGAATTTCGTCTTCTCGCCCGGGCTTCTGCTCGCTCATAAGTTCCCTCCTTTTTCCTTTCATTACCAAAACAGAATCCGCTCTTACCTGTTTTTCGTGGCAGGTTGAATGGGCACCAGGACGAATTATACAACAGTCAGACCTCTCACTCTAGTGTCCTGTCTGGTTAATTACTGAACCAATGACGGCTTCAGCACACATTACCACTTAGGGACGACCTCATCCCCTTGCTCCCCTTCTCCTACTCAGGAGAGGGGGAAAAGAGAAAGAGGGGCTTCGCCCCTCTTAGACGCCCCGCAGTTTACCTCTCATTACGGGTCAGGGGGATGGGTATTCGACTGAATCTTGCCAGTGAGTCAAACCTTTCCCTAATTTTCATGCAGTTGCAATAGCTACACCTGACATGACACTGGTCTTGGCTCTCGTAGGTTCTGTTTGCATTTGGTTGGTCTGTCATTGTGAGTCCTTCGGTGGAAGGACGAAGCAATCTCGGAATGTATCGGGTAAAGATTGCCACGGGGTCTAACGCCCCCCCCGCAATGACAACTATTTCACGATAACAGCCAAAACCGAATGGAACCGAACGGCTTTCGCGATGTCAAAAAGTAGGCATTTATTATCACAACGTGGTAGAATAGCTCTACAGAAATAAGACTGTCAGGAGGAGCTATATGCCTAATATGAGTGGCGCTCAATTTATTGCCGAAACCTTGAAGGGATATGGACTAACCCATGTATTCCTGGTGCCGGCCATACTGTGGAATACCTTGGCAGAGATGGAGAGATTGAACATACGCCGGATAGTGACCCACAGTGAGAAAGCGGCGGCTTATATGGCTGATGGATACGCTCGTGCCTCCCACCGGCCGGGCGTGTGTATGTCCCAGTCGGTCGGGGCAGCCAATCTGGCCTCCGGACTCCAGGATGCCTACCTGGGGCTATCTCCGGTAATTGCTATTACCGGTACCAGACCTTCCTTGCAGAAATATCGGCACGCATATCAGGAGATTGAGCATGCCCCCCTTTTTGAACCGGTCACTAAATTCAATGTGATGGTGGACAGTGTGGCTCAGTTGCCTTTCCTTCTCCGTCAAGCCTTCCGTGAAGCCACTTCAGGAGCACCCGGGCCAGTGCATTTGGACCTTCAAGGGATTCAAGGTGAGGTAGTGACGGCCGCCGAGGCTGACCTGGAAATAATAATAGAGAGACAGTTTAGCAGCTACCCTGCTTTTCGGCCGGAGCCGGAGACGCCAAGGGTACGAGAAGCGGCAAGTCACCTTGTCCAGTCCCGGCGCCCCGTTATCGTGGCCGGTGGAGGAGTCACCGCTTCCCAGGCACAGAAAGAGGTCGTGGAGCTGGCGGAGATGCTTTCGATTCCGGTAGCCACTTCTCTGAGTGGTAAGGGCACAATTCTCGATAACCATCCGCTATCGGTTGGGGTGGTAGGCTCCTATTCCCGCTGGTGCGCTAACCGGGTTGTTGCCGAGGCAGACCTGGTGGTATTCATCGGTAGTCATACCGGTAGTCAAGTTACCAATGACTGGCGAATCCCCCGCACCGGTACGCCCGTCATCCAGATAGACATTGACCCCTCAGAACTGGGCAGAAACTATCCGGCAAAGGTGGCACTACTGGGAGATGCCAAGGTGACAGTACGGCGCCTGATTGAAGCACTGGAATCGGTGAAGCCGCCGACAGAGTGGTTAGAACGAGTGAGACAGCTTGTCTCCGAATGGCGCAGCGAGGTGGCACCAATGCGTAACTCTGATGCTTCCCCTATCCGACCGGAGCGTATCTGCAAGGAGCTTTCCGGCTTTTTGCCATCGGATGCAATACTGGTAGCTGATACCGGCCATGCTGGAATTTGGACAGGGACGATGATAGACCTACAGAACTCCGGGCAGATCTACATCAGAGCGGCTGGTTCCCTGGGATGGGGATTCCCGGCATCACTGGGAGTCAAGTGTGCTGCTCCGGAGCGACCGGTCATCTGCTTTACCGGGGATGGTGGGTTCTGGTACCACATTGCGGAGCTGGAAACCGCCCGGCGCTGTGGCATCAATACGGTAACGGTAGTGAACAACAACCATTCCCTGAACCAGACAAAAAGGGGCGCAGAACGAGCCTATACCGGCCGGCAGGGGGATTCCGCCGCCGTGTGGCAATTCCAGGATATTGACTTTGCCCGGATAGCACAGACCATCGGCTGTTTTGGTATACGGGTGACACAACCCGGGGACTTGAACAAAGCTCTGAAACAGGCTTTAGCCTCAAACAAGCCCGCGGTGATTGATGTGGTCGGCGATATTGAAGGAATCGCACCTCCTCCGTGGTGCTGACGGGTCAGCGGACAGTAGGTTACCCTGACTTAGTCACCGTTGCCTGTGTTGTGGCAAGCTACGATGCCAGCCAGGCCGAAGAGGTACTCGTCACACGTCATTCCTTAGGTATTATTTAGCATTAGAAAGCGTGGTGGCAACTCGTCTTTCGTGTTATGATTTAGACAGATAGCCTTCAACGCAAGAGTGGAAAGGAGAGAACTACGGTAGACATCAGGATTGAGAAACTGGCCCAGACGCTGGTTGATTATTCGGTAGCAGTGCGTAAGGGTGACCGCGTGGTGATAAACGGCAGCGTCCTGGCTGAGCCGCTGCTGAAGGAAATCTATGCCAGGGTATTGCAGGCAGGAGGATACCCGCTGATGATGGTTTCTCTGCCTGGTGCGGAGGAAATCTTCTTTCGTTACGCTTCAGATGAACAGCTTAAACATGTCCCCAAACCGCTGGAACTGGTCATGGAGACGTACGATGTACGCATTTCGATACTTGCCGAGAGTAATACTAAAGCTCTCAGCAATGTGGAGTCGGGCAAAATAGTATTGCAGCAGCGTGCTCGTACGGAGTTAATGAACACCTTCATGCGGCGTTCTGCCGCCGGTGAGCTACGATGGACAGTCGCGCCTTTCCCTACCAACGCCTTTGCCCAGGATGCCGAGATGAGCCTCAGCGAATACGAGGAATTTGTCTATGGTGCCTGCCTGCCGGATATGGATAACCCGGTGGGATACTGGCAACAGTTTTCAGCCCGCCAGGAGAAGATAGTCAGATGGCTAAAGGGGAAAACAAACTTACATATCAGGGGGCCGGAGACTGAATTGCGTCTCAGTATCGCCGGGCGCAGTTTTGTTAACTGTGACGGCCACTACAATATGCCTGACGGAGAGATATTTACTGGACCGGTTGAGAACAGTATTGAGGGCAATGTCTATTTTTCATATCCGGCAATATACCGGGGGAGAGAGGTAACCGGTGTCCGGCTATGGTTCGAGCGGGGTAAGGTGGTGAAAGCAAGCGCTGACAAGAACGAGGACTTTCTGCTCAAGACACTGGATACTGACGCAGGCTCACGCTTCGTGGGCGAGTTTGCTATTGGTACCAGCCGGAGCATCACTCGCTTTACCCGTGAGATACTGTTCGATGAGAAGATAGGCGGTAGCTTCCATATGGCACTCGGCGCCGGCTACCCTGAAACAGGCAGTAAAAATAAATCAGCCATCCACTGGGATATGATATGCGACCTCCGTGAAGGCGGTGAGATATGGGTAGACAACGAACTTTTTTACCGGAACGGTATTTTTACGATTGATATTTAGTAAACAATCCCCATGGTTTATACGGATTGCTTCGTCGCTGCGCCCGCAATGACAGAGGCATCAACCAGATGCAAACAGAACCCATGCTATGGCGGCGACTTGACAAGCCAGATTTGAACTGTTAGTGTGTATATTATGCTTCCATTAGACGAATTCATTAAGGTAACCTAGTAGTAAATTTGTATCATTCATTAACCTGCGATTTCCCGGCATGGTAAAAACAAGCTAATCCGTTTCAGTATCGTTTTACCTTGGTGACCCAAACTTCCGGAAATAAAAAACTAAGGGGGATGGAGATGAGAGTACCAAAGCAAGCCAGGTTGTTACTAGCGCTGGGGTTAAGCCTTGTCTTGTTGGTATCAGGCTGTGCCCAGTCGGCGCCAACACCAACACCGGCGCCAACGCCAACACCGGCGCCAGCGCCGACACCCGCACCAGCGCCGACACCCACACCAGCGCCCATACCCACCGGGCCCTACGGGGAGCTAAGGCTAGCCATGAGTTCGCTGTACGGGGAGAAGTTAGACCCGGCGTTGCAGACTAACGGGGCTCAACATATGTATCAGGTAAACACCTACCTCGATACATTCATCGGTAGAACAAAGGAGAACCCGGATACGCCTTGGCTTCTGGAAAAGTGGGTGATGGCCCCCGACGCGATGTCCTGGACTCTCTACGCCCGCAAAGGGGTCAAATTCCACAACGGCGACGCCTTTACCGCTAGAGATGTCAAGTTCACTCTCGACCGATACATGGACAAAAGCTATGCTCACGCCGGGACACTTATCGCTTTCGATCGTGTCGAGGTAGTCGATGACTATACCGCTCGTCTTTACTGCA
>JAENIS010000039.1 GCA_016844285.1 Dehalococcoidales bacterium | reverse complement strand
TACTAATATGACCTTTACCACCCTGACACCACCGGCAGTAAGCACTGGTGTGGCCACCAGTGTCACCACTAACTCAGCCACGGTAAGTGGTAATCTGACGTCTTTGGGTACAGCCACCTCGACTAATGTCTCCTTCCAGTGGGGGATGGCTCCGGGGAATTACCCCTTTGCCACTGCGCCAGTATCAGTGAACACCACCGGTGCCTTCAGTTACAACCTGACTGGATTATCCGCTAACACCACCTACTACTTCCTGGCCAAAGCGGTTGGTGACGGCACGAGCTACGGAGCGGAGAAGAGCTTCGGCACACCATTACCTGTTCCACCCACCGTGACTACCGATAATGTCAGCCTTTCCGGCAATTCGGCTCGCCTTAATGGCACATTGACCAATCTGGGTACGGTAATCACGGCTAATGTCTCCTTTCAGTGGGGGTTAAGCTCGGGTAACTACACCTACGAGACTACACCCGTACCAGTAAGTAGCACCGGCGCTTTCAATGCTAATCTGACCGGCTTATCTGCCAACACTACCTACTACTTCCGGGCAAAGGCGGTGGGTGATGGGATTGGCTATGGCAGCGAGCTTAACTTTACCACTGGCAGCGAGGTCACCGTTCAGATACCACTGAAAGCCGGTTGGAACATGGTATCGCTGCCGGTTATTCCGACAAATACTGCCTTTACGTCGGTGTTTCCCACTGCCCTCGTCGTCTATACCTGGAATCCGGTAACTAAAGCCTACTCCTCCGCAGCTAACCTGGAAACAGCCAAGGGTTACTGGGTAGCAGTGACGAGCGACACCGTAGCTACGATAGCTGGTGTCCCCCTCTTGAGCTGGTCAACTAGCATTAAAGCCGGCTGGAACATGGCGGGTTCGGTACTGTCCACGGTGGGCGTGAGCTTTACCAACCCCAACGATGACCCCGATGGTAGTGTTCTGGCATTCAACTACTGGTGGAATCCGGTGAGTAAATCCTACGCATACGGCACAACTATCGAGGCCGGCAAGGGCTACTGGATAGCTGCCACCAGAGATGCTTCGTTGACAGTGTCAATACCGTAACAGTGAGATTATTTAGAAATCCATCCCCCTTTCCCTCTTCCCTTGGCAAGGGAAGGGGGCAGGGGGATTTTGAATCCCTCTCTTTCTCCCTTTACAAAAGGGAGAAGTTCGGGCTAAGGAACGTGGAGAGGGAGACAAAGAGGGTAAGGTTTTAGTAAAAAGACGTCACAGCGAGGCTTTCCCATTGCGGGTAGATTTGATATAATTAGCGAAGAGGGGAGTCGGCTCCTAGAGCCTGGTTTAACCGTACATGGGGAGGTCGCCATGGAGAGGACATTAGCGTTCATAATGGCGGGAGGGGCCGGAGACAGGCTGCAACCTCTGACCAGAGAGCGGTCTAAAGCAGCCGTTCCTTTCGGTGGTAAATTCCGGCTGATTGACTTTACCCTGAGTAACTGTATCAACTCCGGCCTGCGCCAGATTTTTGTGCTGACGCAATATCAGTCGGAGTCTTTACACAAGCACATCCAGGAAGGTTGGGGCATCTCAACCTCAGGGTTAGGCGACTTCATCTACTGTGTACCGGCTCAACAGAAGCTGGGAGCAGACTGGTACCAGGGCACGGCGGACGCGGTGCGGCAGAACCTTAATCTCATCCGGAGAAAGGATATCGAGCATGTGCTGATTCTCTCCGGTGACCATGTCTACAAGATGAATTACCTCCAGATGTTAACCTTTCACCGGATGAAAAAAGCCGAGCTGACGGTAGCGGCGGTCAGGGTGATAAAGGAAAAGGCGGCCGGAACTCTGGGGGTAATCGAGGTCGATAAAAACTATCGGATGGTCGGCTTTGAAGAAAAACCAACGTTGCCCAGGACACTTGCTGAGGCTCCCGACTACGCTCTGTCTTCAATGGGCGTGTATGTCTTCAGGGTTGATTCTCTGATTGAGGCTTTGCAGGGGCAGGAAGACGACTTTGGTCGAGATATTATCCCCAAGATGATAAGTCAGCATGATAACGTGTTTGCTTACGACTATGAAAAGGAAAACCGGATAAGAGACTACGTGGTCGAGGTCAAGGACGGTAGAAGAACCAAGGTTCTGGTGGAAGGGACGCGCGATTCTTTCTACTGGAAGGATGTCGGTACTATCGATAACTATTATGAGGCAAGCATGGACCTCGTCAGTGTTGACCCCTTTTTCAACCTCTACGGTGAGATGTGGCCGATGCGGACATATCAAAGGCCGCTACCGCCAAGCAAGTGTGTTCTGGGTGGGATAACACCCGAATCTATTATCTGTGATGGCTGCATCATTAGCGGCGGGACGGTATGGCAGTCTATCCTCTCTCCGGGCGTAGTCGTGGAGAAGGATGCGGTGATAGAGAGGTCAATCATTTTTGACGACGTTATCATCGAGCCCGGTGCCAGAGTCAGACGGGCGATTGTTGATAAGGAAGTTACTATCAGGGCCGGTGCCTCTATTGGCTATGACCTTGAGGCAGATAAGCAGAGAGGTGGTATAATATCACCCGGCGGGGTGGTCGTTATCCCTAAAGGGATAGTTATTGAACCGGTCTACCCTCTCTTTGGTTAAAAAATGCTTATTGGTCTCCTGGCTATTATTGGCTGAGTGACGTATACCCCAGTAAGCTGGGAGGCATCGAAACGCCCCCACCAAATACGGACAGGGCATTTTTTCATTTCACCAGCAATCTGGCGGGTATTCTGCGGAGGTTTTGATGACGGCAAGTCCTGAGGCTTATTTACCACCGAAAAGACGAGGAGCACCGCCGGGTAAGGTGACTACCACCGGCTCCGCTCTGCATGTTACCCTTGTCTCCCCGGAGATTGCCCCCCTGGCGAAGACGGGTGGTCTCGGTGATGTCCTTGGTTTCTTGCCGCCAGTCCTGGAGCAACTGGGGCTTCGGGTATCACTTATCATGCCCGCCTACCGGTCCGTCTTTAATTGCGGTTTTCCCATCTCCGATACCGGGATTCGTTTTACCGTTCCTGTGTCTGGTCGGGGAGAGGTGGGTAAATTGTTGAAAACAAAGGCAGGGAACAACATCTCCCTTTATCTCATTGCTGCCGACCGCTACTTTGACCGCGCTTACCAGTATGGCACGGGGGAGGGTGATTACCCGGATAACGCCGAGCGGTTCATCTTCTTTTGCCGGGCAATACTTGAGGTCTTGAA
Organism: Dehalococcoidales bacterium; assembly: GCA_016844285.1. The sequence goes on along the minus strand of JAENIS010000039.1, from coordinate 10,008 downwards.
GCTTGACCCGCCTCAAATTCTCCATGCCAACGATTGGCAATCCGCTCTCGCCATCGCTTTCCTCAAGGCTCAGCCTCATCTTTATCCGGAGCTTGCCTCGGTCAAGACTGTTTTTACTATCCACAACCTGGGCTATCAGGGTATTTTCGGGCACCCGGACTGGCATCTGTTAGACCTCGACGGGAGCTTCTTCACGCCTCACTATCTGGAGTTTTACGGGAAAATCAACTTCCTGAAAAGTGGCCTTGTCTTTGCCGATAGCATTACTACGGTAAGTCCAACCTATGCTGAGGAAATCAAGACCGCCGAGCAGGGTTGGGGATTAGAAGGAGTCTTACAGGAGCGAGCGGCCAATCTCACTGGTATTCTGAACGGGGTTGACTACGATACCTGGAGCCCGGAGGCGGATGCCTGCATCCGCCAGCGATATAGCTCCCGGAACCTGGCCGGAAAGAAAGCGTGCAAGGCTGACCTCCAGCGGTGTTTCGGTCTTCCTGAGAACCCTGATGTCCCGGTCATTGGCATGGTCTCACGTCTCACCGCACAAAAAGGCTTTGACCTGCTACAGCCGGCTCTGGCTGAGCTTTTCTCGCACCATCTCCAGTTTGTTATTCTCGGGACGGGAGACAAGCCCTACCAGGCTCTTTTCGGCGAATTACCCCGGCGCTACCCGGAGCAAGCCGGTGTGCAGATTGCTTTCGATGACACCCTGGCTCACAAAGTAATCGCCGGCAGTGACATGTTACTGATGCCCTCGCGTTACGAGCCGTGCGGTCTTACCCAGATGTATAGCCTCAAATACGGCACTATCCCTGTTGTCCGCGCCACCGGTGGCCTGAAGGACACTGTGGAGGAGTTCGACCCAAAGACAGGGAAGGGCACCGGTTTTGTCTTCAATGGATACGATGTGCCTGAACTGTTGGAGACGCTTGACCGTGCTCTGGCTCTCTGGCATCGGAAAAAAGATTGGACAAGATTGATGCAAAATGCCATGACGGCCGATTTCTCCTGGCAAAGCTCGGCTCATGTCTACCTTGACCTCTATCGGAGGCTCATCTCGTGAGTGGATATATTTGGGGGTAAGCAGAAAGAAATCCCTCACCCTGTTCTGATTGTCGTAGTGAATTAGTTGTCCTTGCAAGGGGTCGTTAGACCCCGTGGCAATCTGGGAGGGCGAGGCCTCCCACCCGGATTGCTTCGCCTTCGCCTGCGGCGTATGGTCTCGCAATGACAGCGGAATTAACTAAATACAAACAGCGCCCTCTTTCTTTTTCTTCCCCCTTCCTTTAGTAAAGAGCCTGTCCTGAGCCTGCCGAAGGAAAGGGGGACTGAGGGAGATGGATTTGAGTCAATCTCTAGCCTATACCTCTTCTGGCTCCACGCCGGAAAGCTCAGCATCAGGCGTGGTCAGTGCCCGAAACATCTGGTAATAGAGGCCTTCTTTCGCCATCAGCTCCCGGTGCGAGCCGACCTCGGCGATGTTGCCCCGCTCCAGGACGATGATGCGGTCAGCATCAGTCACCGTAGACAGCCGATGGGCGATGATGATACTGGTGCGCCCCCGGCTGAGGTGCCGGAGCGATTCCTGGATGAGGCGTTCCGTGTTAGTATCGACGCTGGAGGTAGCTTCATCCAGTATCAGGATAGGAGGATTGGCTAGTATTGCCCGTGCCAGGCAGATAAGCTGGCGCTGCCCGGTGCTCAGGTTGACACCCCTTTCTCCGACTGGTGTCTCGTCGCCACGCTCCAGGCGAGCGATGAAATCATGAGCACCAGCCGCTTTAGCAGCGCCGATGACCTCGGCACGACTGGCCTCCAGATGCCCGTAGCGGATATTCTCCTCGATGCTGCCCGAAAAGAGGAAGGGGTCCTGGGGCACGATACCGATTTGCCGCCTTAATGAATGCTGGGTAACCCGGCGCACATCGTAGCCGTCAATGGTGATGACGCCTCTCTCGATGTCATAGAAGCGGGCAATAAGATTGGCCAGGCTGCTCTTGCCGGCACCGGTGCGTCCCACGATGGCCACGGTCTCCCCGGGATGGATGGTCAAATCGATATCATGGAGTACCTCGCTTCCGGTGTGATAGCTGAAGCTAACATGCTGCAACTTAATCTCGCCCTTTACTGGCGGCAGGTCAATGGCTTCAGGGCTATCCATTATTTCCGGTTTAGTGTCGAGCAACTCGAAGATGCGCTCTCCGGCAACCATCGCCCGCTGTAGCTCGGTATACTCCATCGCCAGTTCCTGAACCGGGTTAAAGAAGCGCTGGATATAGAGGACAAAGCCAAGCAGAACACCAACACCCATCTGTCCGGCGATAACCTGATAGCCACCGAAAACAATCACCAGTGCCGTCGCGATGGCCGTCAGTATTTCCACTATCGGCATCATCACCGCCGTCAGCCGGCTTGCCTTTAGATTGGCCACCAGATGAGCCTCATTGATTATGTCAAACTGCTTCAGATTCGTTTTCTCCCGCCCCAGACTCTGAGTGACGCGCACCCCGGAGATACTTTCTTGAAGCTGAGCATTGACGGTGGCAATCGCCTGTCTCACCCTGACGAAAGCGTGGTGAGCATGGCGCTGCCAGACAAATATCACCACCCCCAGCACCGGCACCACGGTCAGAGTGACCAGGGCGAGCCGGGTATTCATAATCAACATCACCGTAGCGATACCGACCAGGGTGAGAGCACTGACGGCGATGTTCAGAAAACCGCCAGTGAGCAGGTCCTGAAGCTGCTGCACATCATTTTGCAGCCGGGACATAATTTTACCGGCTTTATTGCGGTCGAAGAAACTTAACGAGAGCAGTTGCAGATGGTCAAACATCTCGCTGCGGAGTCGGCGGAGTATGGCATCACCGGTATAATTGAGAAACAGGGTCTCCAGGTACTGACCAGCCCAGACCAGCACGGTTGCACCAACAAAGAGCAGGGCAATAGTGTTCAAGCCGCTGACACTACCCGTTCGTATGAAACGGTCGACGGCCGTCGCCACCAGATAAGGTAATGCCAGAGAAGCCAGGGAACGGAGCACCATACCGGCGGCGCCGAGCACTATCCATAATCGGACGGTAGCCAGGTATTTAGGCAGCCGCCGTACCACCCGCCAGTCATATACCTTACCCAGCACCTCATCGTCAGCAGAATCGAGGGCACTATTGACTGCCCACGGTGGATTAACGACCGGATACATGCTCTCCCTCCGCGGCATCCTGAGTCGCCATTGACTGTGACTCGTATAGGCGCCGATAGCGGCCGTTCCTGGCCATAAGCTCACTGTGTTTACCTTGCTCCACTATCTGTCCGTCTTCAACGACCAGAATAAGGTCAGCGTTCCGGATAATGGGCAGGCGATGGGTGATAATGAAGGTGGTTCGCCCTTTGATAAGCCGGTCCAAGGCACGGCGGATGAGATGCTCCGTCTCGGCATCGACACTGGAGGTGGAGTCATCCAGAATCAGAATCCTGGGATTAGTCAACAGGGTACGCGCTATCGCCAGGCGTTGTTTTTCACCGCCGGAGAGGGTGATGCCACGCTCACCGACCCAGGTGCTATAGCCGTCAGGGAGAGTCTGGATAAAATCGTGGAGATGAGCCGCTCTGGCGGCGGCCTCTATCTGGCTCATCGAGGCGTTGGCGGCACCGTAGGCAATATTGTCCCGGATGGCTGCTGAAAAGAGGAAAACATCCTGTTGTACCACTCCAACGTTCTGGCGCAGCGAGGCTAACGTCACATTGCGGATGTCCGTACCGTCGATGGTAATACATCCACCCGTCACGTCGTAGAAACGGGGAATGAGGTGGGCAATCGTGCTCTTACCACCACCGGAGCTACCGACCAGTGCCACCGACTCGCCAGGTCGAACACTAAAATTGATTTTTTTGAGCACGGACGACGTTGAATCGTAGCTGAAGCTGACATCTTCAAAACGTACCTCACCACTTACTTTGTCCAGTTCGATAGCATTCGGTTTCTCCTGAACCGGTGATTGAGTATCAAGTATCTCCAGTATGCGCTCTCCCGCTGATATGGAGCGCGAGAAGAGATTGGTGATGAAACCAAGGCGGCGTACTGGCATACCCAGCATGCCTACATAGGAGATGAACTGAGTCAATCCGCCGATGGTCAGGTTACCGGCAATCACCTGGCGCCCGCCATACCACAGAATAATCGCTGTGGGCAGGCTGATTAGCAAGACCATGAGGGGGAAGTTAGCTGCCATCTGCCGGTCAGCACTAATTTCTTCACGATAAAGCTCTCTAACTTTCTTCGAGAATTTTTGGCTCTCCTCTGGCTGGCGTGAGAAAGCCCGGACCACCCTGGCTCCAGCAAGATTCTCCTGTAGCGTGGTGCCCATCGCCCCGAACAGGTCCTGGATATTTAGCCAGACATGACGGAGGCGGCGGCTAACGATGATAGCCCTTATGCCAATAAGAGGCAGAAAAGCCAGGGTGAGTAAAGCCAGTTGCCAGTTCAGCGAAATAAGGAGATAGGTAACGCTGATGGACAAGAGGATTATCTGGGTCGAACCCAGCAAACCACGTGCGATGAGCATCCGTACCGCTTCGACATCGGTAGTTGCCCGCGACATCAGCTCTCCGGTCTGGGTCTGGTCGTGATAGGCAAAGCTCAGCCGTTGTAGCCAATCGTAGAGAGTATTCCTGATGTCATAGGCCGTTTTCTGTGAGGCCAATTCACCAAAGTAGCTATACCCGTAGGCGGAGATACCAGTAATGGCACCGGCACTGACCACCGCCACCGCCGCCAGGATAAGGAAACGGTGCTCTCCCTGGCTGAGCACACTATCAATCACCTGGCGTAGAATCCAGGGTACAGCCAGACCAAAGGCGGTGTTGGTGACCAGACAGATAAAGGCGAGAAACAACCATCCCCAGTATCTTCGGGCAAAAGCAATTAATCTTAATGAAGTCCGCATTTCAACAACTTTCCAGCTTATTTTATCCCTAATGACGACCGCTTGTAAATCCAATGGTCTTCTCTGGGATTATTTATTAACCTCTCACCCTTTATCCCTCTCCCCTTACGAAGGGGAGAGGGAAGATTTTAGAGAGAGCCTTCGGCTCTCTTTGACTCTTCCTTAGCTTAGAAGGTTTTATTTGAAGAGGGGATTCGTCTGTCTTCACGTTCTCCTCTTCAAGACAGGTGTTTAAGAGGGGCTGCGCCCCACTTTCTCTACTTCCCCCTCTCCTCTTAGGAGAGGGGGATTAAGGGGGTGAGGTCGATAAACAACCTCGATACCAGGGTTTGTTGACACTAAAACCGAGGGCGTTATAAACTGCAAGTGTTCTGGCTAATAATCTCACGGAGGTGCAAAGATATAGGGAATGTAACGATGCAAGACGAAAAGCAGCCTGTTGAATGAACTAGAGCTCGAGAAAAAAGAGGAGGGTTACAATGTCACCAAGAAGGATTCTAAAATGGTCGCCACCTTTCCGCGATGAAGATGTTGAGCGCCCGACCTACGACTTGATTCGATACGAGAAGGAGCCACCAATCGGCCGAATCGTCCTGAACTCGCCTGAGAAAAGGAACCCCATAGGTTACGAAAGGCTGCTCCAACTCGGTATGGCCGCCAAGGAAATGGAGCTTGATGAAGAGATTAAAGTCATTATTATCAAGGGAGAAGGCCCCAGCTTTTCCGCCGGCTATGACATCACCCCGGTTCACCCTGGTGAACCAGCCCGTAATTACCCGGCCAGCGGTGTTTATATCCACCGCGATAGAGATACGATATGGCAATCGTATGACCAGGAGCATTTGAGAACCTATTTTACCCTTTGGGACCTGCAAAAGCCGGTGATTGCCCAAGTCCACGGTTACTGCCTGGCGGGCGGCACCGAACTATCTGCTTTCTGTGACCTGAGGGTAGTGGCTGAGGATTGCCAGATAGGCTGGCCGGTAGGCAGGCACTGGTCTCCCGGCAATACCCAGTATATGCCCTGGCTATGTGGCGTCACCAAGGCCAAGTTTTACATGTTTACCAACGAGCCGATGGATGGTAAGGAGGCTTACCGCTGTGGTTGGGCATCAGCCGTATTCCCGGTAGAGAGGCTTGAGGCAGAGACGGAGAAAATTGCCGCCCAAATCGCCCTTACTCCCACTGACCTTATTATGCTGACCAAAAGAAGCATCAACCGCCAGATGGAGCTAATGGGCTTCCGAAACGGCTGTGCCTGGAGTAGCGATGTGCATGCCCTCGCTAACCGGAGGCCAAGCTTTCTGCGGGAGGGTGGTGACCAATTTCGGAAGCTTGCCCTGGAAAAGGGACTAAAAGCAGCCCTGGACTGGCGAGACCAGGACCTGGGTGTCAACTATCGGACCAGTGATAAAGCCAAAAAGCTGAAAGTAACAAAGTAGGCTTTCGGTAAGCTTAATACCAGGAAACTCAGTTTGAAGACCATCTTGTGGTGCGGCTGCCAGTAAGTCTCCACGGTAGACTGGCAGCCGCACCACCTGGCATAGTCAGGCGATGTAGACAAGCTCCTTCTGGGCCTGATTGTAGTCTCTACGGCGGTTAACCGTTTGTATTCGCACCCACTTTCTTCGCTTCAAGATATGCTCTCGTCTGCCATATAAGACATCGGCGAGCGTCACATCACCGAGTGCCTTGTGGTAGCGACGGTAGTTGTAGTAGTCGACAAAGTCGGCAATGGTTTGTTCCAGATGGAGAGGTAGCTCATAAGGCATTTGCTTGACATCTCGCTTTAGAGATTGCTGATAGCACTCTACCTTGCCGTTCGTTAGTCCGGGGATGGAAGGGTGCAGCCAGGATGTGCCCGGTGCGGGAATAGAGTCGAGAAGAGCCTCTCGACTCTATTGCTGTTATCAGGTAACTTGCAGATGTATTGTTGTGTGTCTTTCGTATCGTAAAATGTGACCAAGTTTCGGGCAGCAATGAGCTTATTCCAACTCTAGCGACTGCCCCACAGAGGCCTCATCTCCCACCCTGGGAGAACCGGTGCCACTCAAGCCTGTTGTTGCCAAGTTACTGGAGTGGCGGTATCATAGCCCTAGGGAGTAATCTACTTATAGTGGAAATAAGATGAACAAACACCAGACGCTTCTCTTTGTCGGGGCGCATCCAGACGATGAAACGTTCGGTATCGGTGGAACTCTGGCACAGTACGCTACCGCCGGGGTCAAGGTGTACTATGCCTGTGCCACACGCGGTGAGGCAGGTTCCGCCGACCCTGAATATATGAAAGGGTATGCTACGCCCGGCGACATGCGCTGGGCTGAACTGAAAAGAGCATCTCACACTCTCGGTCTAGCCGATGTCATCTATCTTGGCTACCGTGATTCTGGTATGCCAGGCTCGGAAGATAACAAACACCCACAGGCTCTGGTCATGACTCCTGTTGACCATGTAGCCGGCCGTGTGGTTAAGGTTATTCGTGAGCTTAAACCAGAAGTAGTGATTACTTCCGACCCCATCGGCGGATACCGGCACCCGGACCACATCGCCATACACAATGCTACCGTCAAGGCTTTCCACGCAGCTGGAGATGCAAAACAGTACCCGGAAAGTGGCCCGCCGTTCCAACCTCAGAAGCTGTATTTTACCATCTTCCCGCGCGGATGGCTGAGGGTGATGGTGAGATTACTGCCACTCTTCGGACAAGACCCCCGCCGTTTTGGCCGTAACAAGGACATTGACCTCGCCAGCTTAGTCGCCGTAAATTTCCCTGTCCATGCCACGGTACGCCTCACCAAACAAGCTATGCAGAGCCGGGATAAGGCAGCCATCTGCTATGCGAGTCAAGGTGGTGGCCGTCAGCGCCGCGCTGGCCTGCTCGGTCTTGTCAATAAGTTATGGACGGCACGTGACCAGTACATGCGCGCCTACCCGCCACCCATCGGCCGCCAGGAGGCCGATTTGTTTGAAGACACCGTGTGAGAAAGGTCTGCACAATCCAGCTAGTTACAGGATGATGAGGGCAGCAATTTGGCGGTTCAGTCCACTGGCTCATCGCTAGTGATTCTGTAATACTGTGAAACGTTCTGCCAGGTCAGACGGAGCGGGTAGTTCGTTGGTTCGATATGAGTCTTTGGTGGCTGGGGATGAAGGATTCGAACCTTCCCATACGGATCCAGAGTCCGTTGTCCTACCGCTAGACGAATCCCCAGTGCACTAGCATTTTAGCATCTGCCAATGGCTAAAGCAACTTATCTGAGATTGTTGATTAACTTCACCCCTCTTCACCTCCCTTCTGTGTCCATATTTTCCACTAACATTACGATGTGAAAGAGGCAGTGGATAGATTGACAACTTGACGGGGTGTTGCCGATTTGTTACAGTTCTGGCCAGAGGTAAAAATGAAACTAGCCGGAAAAGTAGCCATCGTAACCGGGAGCAGTGTGGGGATATGCCAGCAAAGCATGGCTTGGTTTATGGGTATAGGTATTGGCTCACTATCCCTTCATCAAGATTCAAAGGAGGCGACTCGTTGGTAAAAGAAGTTCTACAGGGAATAAGAGTCCTTGATATCAGCCGCTATCGGGCAGGTCCCACTTGCGGCCAGATTTTGGCTGATATGGGAGCAGAAGTTATCCGGATTGAAAGACCAGGTGGGGAAGATGATGGCCGGTTAGAACCCTTTGCTACCGGCGGCAAGAGCTTTTACCTTATGTTTACCTGTCGCAACAAAAAGGATATCACCCTGAACCTGCGTGAACCGAAAGGCCAGAGGATACTTAAAGAGCTGGTAAAGCGAAGCGATGTGGTGATTGAGAATTTCGGCCCCGATGTGAACAAGAGATTGGGGCTTGACTACGAATCTCTTAAAAAAGTTAAAGAAAATATTATCGTAACCTCGGTATCAGGCTTTGGGCAGTATGGTCCGTATGCCAGCAAGCTTGGTTTTGATGGTATAGCTCAGGCGATGTCAGGCCTTATGTGGGTAACCGGCTTCCCCCAGGGTTTACCAGTAAAATCGGGCGTATCTTTTATTGATACGACTACCGGTATTTACGGGGCTTTAGGAACCATGTTTGCTCTGTACCACCGCGAGAGAACCGGAGAAGGACAATTGGTCGATGTTTGTTTGCTGGACACAGCCGTTTCCTTTATGGAGACCTACATCGCCGAGTATGAGATAACGGGTGAAATACACCCCCAGATCGGCAACTGCCATTCCTACGCCGGCCCTGTTGATGCTTGTAAAGCGAAAGACGGCTATTTTTTTATCCACATAGTGGGTGATGCCATTTGGGGGAGATTCCTCAAAACGATGGGGCGGGAAGAGCTAGCTACTGACCAAAGATTCGAGACTGATTACAAGCGGGCTAGACCAGAGATTCGACAATTTTTCGCTAACTGGCTAAATGAATGGGCCGCCGATAAAACGGTTGCCGAAGTAGTCGAACACTTTAACCAGGCGGGGGTGCCCTGTGGGCCGGTAAATACCATCCCTCAGGTTGCCGCTGACCCCCACATTCGGGCTAGAGAAATGATTGTTGAAGTTGAGCACCCTGAAGTGGGTAATGTGCCACTGATAGGAATACCTTTTAAACTTTCTAAAACGCCGGGGGCAATAAAGACCACTTCACCCATGCTGGGAGAACACAATGAAGAAATATATTGCGGCCTGCTTGGCTATACCACCGAGGAGCTTACCCAACTTACCGAGAAAAGCATTATCTAAAATTCTGTCTCCGTCCTTATCCGTTGCTAGAAGCGGGTGTGAGTAATACACACGCCAAAGTTACAGGGCCTGCAAAAACTGTTTTGTTCAGGCACGATACTGTCTGGTAAATCACTGAACCAATGACTACTTCAGCACATATTAACACTTAAGGACGACCTCACCCCCTTAATCCCCCTCTGCTTAAGAGGAGAGGGGGAAATAGAGAAAGAGGGGCTTCACCCCTCTTAGACGCCCTACGACAAAATCCCTCTCGCTCTCCCTTTATTAAAGGGAGAAGTTTCCCCCTTTGGCAAAGAGCCTGTCCCGTGCTTGACACGGGAGGGACTCAGG
>JAENIS010000102.1 GCA_016844285.1 Dehalococcoidales bacterium | reverse complement strand
CGATGTGCTCAGGCTCATGGGGAACGGAGACTCAAACAAGCTAATCGCCGCAACCCTGGGTATTACCCTGGACACCACCAAGAAACACGTCCGGAACGTCATCGACAAGCTGCAGGCACGCAGCCGTACCCATGCGGCTATTATCGCGGCCCAGGCGGGCATCGTGGGCAAGCCTGTCGCTGCTCTCGTTGAATCCTAATCTGAGCCGGAGTCAGTTGCCTGAGGGTCAGCCACGATGATTCGTAGCGGTAACTAGCCTAGGAGAGTTGGCTGCATACCATTAATTTGACAGATATGCTGCAGAGAGTCAGGCGGGTTAATTCCTTATCCGGGGTTAATATTCGTTAGCTCCCCAAACTCATTCGGTGGCAGCTAACCAAGCGCCGAAGGGTTCACCACATAACAATTGAGTATTTTGTTGGGTCACAACAGCTTGTTTTGGTAAATCAGATAAGCTTTTTCGTTGAGCTATGTCCATTAAAAGAGGCTTGGGGAGTTCCCCCCAAGCCTCTTTTAATGGACGACAGGTTGACTAGAACTGGAATAACGCTGGCTGTTCCGCTTTTCTCCTGGTTATATCCTCTTCTTTTTCCTGCCGTCTCTCAACCCTTTCTCTACCTTGCCTTGCCCTGGTTTGCTGGTGATACAGCCATTCCTTGAGCCGACTAATATCAGCCATTTGCTCATCGTTCAATGAGTCCACCCGAATGTCGTCAGGCATCTCGCTCTTATGCCATCTGCTTAAGGTCTTGCCGGCAACATCGAGGTCTATCTGGCTCCAATCATTATCCATCGGCGCAGTCAGCGAAGCCGTATTGAGATAGGCACAGGCTTCGACATCGGTGCCGGTTTGGTTGCTCTCCCTTGGTGGCCTTCATGTCTTCAGCCAACCTCTCAAGAACAATGGCGTTCTTCAGCCATTCGGGGAGCTCTGCTTTTCTTAAATGGAGAAGCCCCGATAACGCCAATTTTGGTAATTCATCAAAGGGGAGTAGCTTGAGTAGAGGGGCATTAGCCCTTCTTTCTTTTTCTTCCCCCTTCCTTTATCAAAGGAAGGGGGAAACAGGGGGATGGATTTCTCAGTGGATTAAGAGGGTGAGGCTAATAAATGACCCCTGCGAGGGTTCTGTGTGCATTTGGTTGTTCTGTCATTGCGAGACCATCCGCCGCAGGCGGAGGCGAAGCAATCCGGGTGGAGGACTTCGCCCGCCCGGATTGCCACGTCGCTGCGCTCGCAATGACAACTGTTTCATTACAACAACCAAAAGCAAATAGAACCCCTCCAAGGAGATATTGACAGGATACGATTATCTATGTTAAACTCTAATACAGATATTTAGAGATTGCTTAATTACCAAATAACCTGTTTCGTTGTTATGGAGTACCAACTGAAGCCAAACTTGTGGAGATTAGGTTAACTTTATGGAAGACCAGATTTACGCCTATCACGCCGAGATGTGCAAGGTATTCTCCCACCCGAAGCGACTGGAACTCATTAATCTTCTCCGTGACCGGGAAGTGAGTGCCGGCGAGCTGGGGGGAAAGCTTGGCCTGACGCCGGCCAACCTTTCCCAGCACCTGAGCATGATGAAAGAGCGCCATATTCTCATCTCAAGGAAAGAGGGGAATATCGTCTACTACCGCATCGCCAACTCCCGTCTCCTTGAAGCCTTTGACCTGCTCAGGGAGATTCTCTTTGAGCAAATCAGGCATGATGCCGCTCTCATTCAGGGCGAAAGCCAGATGGTGCATCGATGACAATAGCGAAGACAAACTTGGAGAATATAAAATGAAACTTGGCATTATCCTTAATACTAACGCCCCGGAAACAGTCTGGAATGCCCTGCGCCTGGGCAACGAAGCCCTTGCCGCTGGCAATGAGGTTGGCATATTTCTTCTTGGCAGCGGTGTTGAGATAGAGAATATCAAGGACAAAACCTTTGATGTGGCCGGAGTCCTGGCAAGGTTTCTACAGAAAGGTGGCAGCCTTCTCGCTTGCGGCACCTGTCTCACCTCCCGAAAACAACAAGCGGGTGTTTGCTCTATTTCTACCATGCCGGAATTAGTGAAGATGATTACCGATTCGGACAAGGTGGTGACTCTTGGTTAGCAGGGAAGAGGTGCACAGTAAGGTGAACAGCCATGCCGAAGAAGACAGTCCTCATTGATTATAACCAGTGTCGCCCCGAGCAGTGCGACAGCGGAGTTTGTGCTGCGGTGCGGGCCTGTCCGCATAAGCTGCTCAAGCAAGAAGCACTTTACCAGCCGCCGATGCCTGACCCGGCAATCTGCCAGGGCTGTTCCGAGTGTGTTCTGGCTTGCCCTTTTCGAGCCATTAAATTAAGCTAAAAATGTTTGAGGAGGTATAAAAATGGATAAAAATTTGAAGACAGCACTGATTATCGGGGGCGTTGTCCTGGCTGCCATTATTATCGTGCCTACTATCATCGGTGCAGTTACCGGGTGGCAGGGGTACGGATATGGGATGATGGGTTCAGGGATGATGGGAGGACTCGGTGGATGGTGGTTTATGCCGATATTGATGATTCTTTTCTGGGGACTTGTCATCTGGGGAGTGGTGGCTCTGGTGCGGGGATTAAGTCGGCCAGGCTCGGACTCCACTTCCAGCCATGCTGAATCCGCCCTGGAAATCCTAAAACGTCGCTATGCCCGTGGCGAGATAAACAAAGCAGAGTACGAAGAAAAGAAGAAAGACCTTATCTGAAGGCACGGTTCTTTGCAGGGGTACGGTATGAAGAAGATTACACTTGTGCTTATTTTCGTAACACTGGTAGTCTTGTTAAGTCTAACGGCCTGTGTTCCTGGGATAGCGCCGTATTGGGGTGGCGGTGGTATGATGGGCGGAGGGATGATGGGTGGTAGCTACGGTGGTCAGTACAATCCCAATACCAAACCCATTACTCTTGACCAGGCGACTGAGGCGGTGAGCCGTTATTTAAGTACCTACGGACAGAACTTGGTACTCACCGAAGTCATGGAGTTCGCCCAGAATTTCTACGCTGAGGTCGAAGAGAAAGACACCGGCATCCATGCCATGGAGCTACTCATTGATAGGTCTACTGCCCGGGTCTATCCCGAAATGGGGCCTAATATGATGTGGAATACCAAGTACGGCCAGATGACGAGGATGATGGGCAATCAATATGGCCGTAGTCAGCCTACTACCAACATGACGGTAAGCCCGGAGCAGGCCAAGAAGCTCGCTCAGGCATGGCTCGATATCAACCTACGTGGGGTGACCGTGGCTGAGGCCGATACTTTCTATGGCTATTACACCTTACACACGCTGAAGGATGGTCAGATAACAGGGATGCTTAGTGTTAACGGTGCTAATGGGGCAATTTGGTATCACACCTGGCATGGCTCTTTTATCGACATGAAAGAACTCGACTAGCAATGAGGCTTCCAGATGAACAGACCGATTTACCTTGACTACAATGCGACCACCCCCATCGACCCCAGGGTTCGAGAAGCCATGCTCTCCTATCTGGGGGAGCATTTCGGGAATCCTTCCAGTACCTACGTCTACGGACAGCGTGCCAGAGAGGCAGTGGAACACGCCCGGGAACAAGTCGCAACTCTTATTGGGGCAGCACCCACGGAAATTATTTTTACCAGCGGAGGCAGTGAAAGTGATAACCAGGCCATCGTTGGCACCGCACTGGCGAATGCTCAAAGGGGAAAGCACATCATCACCTCGTGCATCGAGCATCCTGCCGTCATCAACACTTGCCACTATCTTGAAGACAGATTAGGCTTCAAGGTGACTTATCTCCCCGTAGATAGGTACGGTTGGGTTGACCCTGACGATGTCCGCCGTGCAATTAAGCGGGACACCATTTTGGTCACCGTGATGCACGCCAACAACGAGGTGGGGACAATTGAGCCTATTGAGAAAATCGGTGAGATTGCCCGCGAGTACGGCATCCTATTCCATACCGATGCCGCCCAGTCCTGCGGCAAGATTAACGTTGATGTTAACCGACTGGGAGTTCACCTTTTGACCATCGCCGGGCACAAGCTGTACGCACCCAAGGGTATCGGTGCTCTCTATCTGAGGGATGGTAGCCTGGTAGATTCTTTAATCCATGGCGCCGGACAGGAGCAAGGCAGGAGAGCCGGAACAGAGAACGTCCCCTATATTGTGGGACTAGGCGCCGCCTGTGAGATTGCCAGGGAGATGCTGTCCAAACATAAAGAAGAGGTCAAACCCCTGAGAGACCGGCTTTATGCCATAATTGAGACCGGGCTCGGCAAAAACATGGTGCAGCTCAATGGGCATCCGGAGCAAAGGTTGCCAAATACCCTGAACATCAGTATTCGAGGCATTGTCGGTGAGGAGTTACTCCGCCAGATTCCAGAGCTAGCCGCTTCTACCGGGGCCGCCTGCCATGCTGGCTCTACTGAGCCTTCCGGTGTCCTTCTAGACATGGGACTCAGCCGGGAGTTGGCTCTTGGGGCACTGCGGCTGACGCTAGGGCGTTGGAGCACCCGTGAAGAGATTGACCTGGCCGCTGGGCTTATTGTGGAACGGGCGAAGCACCTGGCTACTTCTCTTCTTAAGTAGAGAGAATCAGAAGGATAGGTTGCTAAACGACCTCTGATTATGGACCATGTTTACTTTCGGTAAGACAACCTAAGAAAAATCGGGAAAAGGGAGGTTCGCAATGCCACTGGAAGCACGAGTCATCGTATTGCTACTACACTTAATCGCCATGCTCTTTATGGCGGCTCCCCTCTACATGCTC
>JAENIS010000001.1 GCA_016844285.1 Dehalococcoidales bacterium | reverse complement strand
CTTTAGTCAACTTGATGTTCTTGAGAACTCGTTGGCGTGCCTCTTGCTCCGCAATTTGGCGTTCGAGTTCTTTCCGTTGTCTCTCTTCGTCTTCCTTCTTCTCCCTCCTTATGCGCTCTGCATAAACTCTATTTGCTGCAGGTAGCCAATTATTGAAGTAATCTATGACCTTTTGGACTTGGTTTTCAGCAGCAGCAATTACAGCCGTAGTTCCACTGATGCCGAAAGCTTCAGGCTCTTTACCCCACACCGAAGTGTAATTCCCCATGTTTCGTAAAGCCCATACCCATTTTTCGTTCACAGGCCGCTGGAAAAAGAGAGTCAGTTTACCCCTTTCCCAGTCGACATTAACCAATCGAGGAGGATCGGCTATGAGTGGATCATCTAGTTCTGTGATTGGAACAACTGTGTCTTTCAGCTTGCTAACTTTTTGCCTCGTTATGAATTCGTTCTTTCGTCCGATTAGTTGATTCTTTATGCTTTCTATCGAGTCAATCCGTTCGTCTGGTGATTGGCGCATCATTTCTTCAACTATGCTGTCCAAATATTCATAGTTAGAGGCTACTTTGGCTATTGTTTTGTAGCCTGTGCCAGAAGGGACTTCCCCAGTGAACATCTCGTTTAATATGAGTCCGAGAGCATAGATATCAGCACGTTGGTCTGGTTCAGTGCCACGATTGCGTTGCTCTGGAGCAGCGTACTGGAAATTGGCTAACCGGGCTGAGTCTTTGGTCTCAACCGCCGTATATAGTTCATCTTCTTCGAATCGCGCGATGCCAAAATCAGCTATGACCAAGCGGTCATCACCAGCAGCATAGAGAATATTCTCAGGCTTCAAATCGCGGTGCACGACGCCCTTCATATGTGCTGCTTCAACACCATCTAGAATCTGCGAAAAGTAGTTGAGAATCTTATGTAGAGAGATGCCAGCTTTGAGTAAGCCCCTAAGAGATCCGTCGTAAAGTGGCATGACGTAGAATAATGAGTTGCCTTCACCTTTGATAAAAACGCCGTGGTCTACAACCGTTAGAATGTGGGGGTGCTGATTCCTGAGGCAAAGCTGGAGTTCATTCTTGAATCGTTTCACCTTTTCCTTTGTGGCTTTTACTGGTTCAAGCTGTTTGATTGCCCATACGCCTCCAGTATCATCACTAGCCTCAAATATTCGCCCGGATCCGCCTTCACCAATGATGTGAGTCGCAATATAAGTAGCGAATGTGGTGGTGAACACAAACGGTTTATTTAGCTTCTGCTTTGTTGTCACTGTAATCACTATAATGGGACGTCTAATCTTTCTCTTCTGCCATCTTCCCTCTATACTTGCACTTGGTGCATTTTGCCCATTTACCTTTATATACAGTCAGCAGGCTGCCGCACTTCGGGCAGGGTTGGGGGAGGGGCTTGTAGTTGATGGCGAAGGTGCAGTTGGGGTAGTTGCTGCAACCATAGAAGGTGCGCTTCTTTTTATTTACTTTCTGTATCAGCTCACTGCCACACTCGGGACATTTTGCGCCAGTCTTGACCTGAAAGGACTTGGTAGTCTTGCATTCGGGGTAGCCGCTACAGGCCAGAAACTTGCCGAAGCGCCCGGTCTTGACCAGCATTGGTTTGCCACATTTCGGGCAAACCTCATCGGTAACTTCGTCAGGCAGCTTAACCTTCTCGATAACTAACGAGGCATTCTCCAGGCTTTTCTCGAAGGGGGTGTAGAAGTTTTGAATCACCCCCACCCAATCCCGATTCTCATCGGCGATTTCGTCCAGCTCTCCTTCCATGCGGGCGGTGAACTCGGTATCAACAATATCGGGGAAATACTGAACCACTAAATCATTAACGATAATACCAATCTCGGTGGGCTTGAAGCTGCCGCTGGTTTTGATAACGTACTCACGTTCCTGGATGGTAGAGAGGATGGGGGCATAGGTGCTGGGACGCCCGATACCATATTGCTCCAATATCTTAATGAGGGTGGCTTCCGTAAAGCGGGGTGGTGGCTGGGTAAAATGCTGCTCCGGGAAAAGCCCTAGCAGGTTAAGCTCATCACCCTTTTCCAGTTGGGGTAGTGTTGAGCCTGTCTTCTCTTCGTCATCAGCCTGGTCTTTTTGCTCGGTATAGAGAATAATAAAACCGGGGAAGCGGTTGACCGAGACCGAGGTTCGTAAGAGATAGTTAGCTTTAGGCGCCGGACAACTGGCTTCAATATCAACGCTGGTGTTATCGAAGAGAGCCGCCGCCATCTGGCTGGCTAACATCCGCTTCCAGATAAGCTCGTAAACCTTGAACTGGTCGCTGGTGAGGTGAGTCTTAATTGCGGCCGGTTCCCGTCGGATTCGGGTGGGACGGATGGCTTCGTGTGCTTCCTGTGCTCCCTTGACCACGACAGCGAAAGAACGGGGATGAGGTGGCAGATACTCAGCACCATATTTCGTATCGATAAATTCCCTGGCTTCAACGAGGGCGGAGCGAGCCACCTGGGTAGAATCGGTACGCATATAGGTAATCAGTCCAACGCTACCCTCATCGCCTACCGGCAGGCCCTCGTAAAGCTGCTGGGCAACTGCCATGGTGTGCTGAGCAGTGAAACGGAAGCGGCGCCAGGCTTCCTGCTGCAGGGTGCTGGTGATGAAGGGCGGTGCCGGCTGGCGGGTCACCTTTTTAGTCTTTATCTTGTCAACGCTATAGCTTGCCTTTTCCAGGTTGTTTTTCAGTGCCGTTGCTTCCGGCTCATTGTGAATCGCCAGCTTGGTGCCGTTAGCCAGACCAACCAGCGAGGCACGGAAAGTCACCGTCTCCGTCGCTGGCATTTTCTTGGCCAGCTCGGCCTCGATACTCCAGTATTCCACGGCAACGAATTTTTCAATCTCGCGCTCACGGTCAACAATAATCCGTAATGCGACCGACTGTACCCTGCCGGCGGAGAGACCTCTTCTTATCTTGCGCCAGAGGAGTGGGCTAATCTTGTAGCCGACCAATCTATCCAGGATACGGCGTGCCTGCTGGGCATTAACCAGCTGTATATCTATCTCGCGGGGGTGCTTGAAGGCTTGTTTGATGGCCTCTTCGGTTATTTCATGGAAGGTGACACGGCGGTATCGTTTCCCGTCTGATTTCATCACCGAGGCCAGATGCCAGGCGATGGCTTCTCCTTCCCGGTCAGGGTCGGTAGCCAGGTAGATGGTGTCGGCCGTCTTGGCTGCCTCTTTAAGCTCGCGCACCAGCTTGCTTTTCTCCCTGGGCACCACATAGCTTGGTGTGAAGCCGTTTTCAGTGTCTACCCCCAGCCGGCTCTTGGGCAGGTCTCTGACGTGGCCCATTGAGGCCTTGAGACTGTAATCGTCCCCTAGAAAACGGCTTAGCGTCCTTGCTTTCGCCGGTGATTCAACTACGACCAGATTTTTCGTCATCGTTTTATTCTACTTTCACCCGGTATTCCTCTCTCATTTCCCTGGCCAGGGCGTAGTTCATCGCCCCGACCTGCTTGACCAGACCCTTTAGCTCCATCATTGCCAGCGTGCTGGAGACAGTTGATATTGGCAGACCGCTCAAGCGGCAGACTTCGTCAATATGGGACGGCTCGGCGCTGAGTCGCTTCAGGAGCAGCACCTCGGTGTCCGATGCCGGTATTAGCTCTTTCATCTCCAACTGATGAGCCACCGCCGTCAGGTTTAATTCTTCCAGGATATCCTGACAATTGCGCACTAGCTTGGCTCCTTCCTGGATGAGCAGGTTAGTGCCATTACTGGCGGGCGAGAGGATGCTGCCGGGAATGGCGAACACCTCTCTATTTTGTTCCAGTGCCAGATGGGCGGTGATGATGGCGCCGCTGGTTTCTCCCGCTTCCACCACCAGCACCCCCAGGCTCAGTCCACTCATGATACGATTACGCCGTGGGAAGTTCTCTGCCCTGGGTTTAGTTCCCAGGGGATACTCGCTTACCAAAGCCCCCTGTTCCATAAGGCGGCGGGCCAGATTAGCGTTCTCAGCAGGGTAGACAATATCCAACCCGCAGGCAAAGATGGCGATGCTCCGTCCGCCCGCCTCCAGGGCAGTGTGGTGGGCGATGGTATCAATCCCTTTGGCCAGGCCGCTGACGATGGTGATTTTATTCTGTACCAGGTCAGCGACGATTTCCTCGGTTACCTGCCGGCCATAAACCGTTGCCCGGCGGGTGCCGACGACGGCCAGGCACCACTCATTCTGGGACAGTAACGAGCCTCTGACATAAAGTACCGGCGGGTAGTCGTATATCTCTTTGAGTCTGGACGGATAGTCATCATCCCGGCAGGTAAGCACCTGCACTCCGTAGCGGTCAAGCTTTTCCATCTCGGCGTCGAGAGAAATCCTGGGGCGGGAAGCGGTGATAGTTCGTATCGAGCTATCATCCAGTCCGGAGTGCTTTAGCTCAGACGGTGCCGCTTTCCAGGCGTTCTCCAGGTTACCAAAGTAGCTTTCAAGCTGGCTGAACCGGACGCGCCCGATACCATGTATCAGGCTGAAGCCTACCCAGTACGCAATGTCTTTATTCGGTGTTTTCAACTTAACTGTCATTCTAGCATAGGGATAGGCTGCTGACAATGAAGTTTTAGTAACCTCACCCCCTTAATCCCCCTCTCCTGATAGGAGAGGGGGAGAAGAAGAAAGAGGGGCGGAGTCCCCTGAGACGCCCCTTTATCTCAAATTATTATGGTAGTATCTGTTGGAAAATAGCCAAAGTTGCATCTATCGTTTCTTCTCCACTTTTGCATCTGCTCTTTCCAAATTTTCTCCCACTCTAAATTTTACAATTTTACTTATTAAGTCGAAGGGTATTGGTTTGTCTAACGGAAATTGTACCGAACCTTTTCCTCCCTTATAAGCAGATAGCTCTTTTTTGAATGCCTCAATTCCGGTTGGTACTGGGTAAAATCCGATGTGATTTTTAAAAGCGGCAAAATGCACTAAATTACCTTTAAGGGTAAAAGTTGGCATCCGATATTTGATTGTCTCCTCGGCGTCTGGTGCAGCCTTTCTAATTGTCGCCCTGATTCTCCCCAAAATCTCCCGGGTGTCTTTCGGAAAAGTTGCGATATACTCATCTATGTCTTTGGCTGTTGCTTTATTGGTTGTCATAAACTTATTCAACTGGCGGAGAGGGCGGTATTCTTGTCCACGGCCAAACCTGTAGAGTCGGCACTTAGCTTATCTATTTCTTATCTAACTTCCGTACTTTCTCTACTATTAGGGGCGTCATTCCCCCTACCTCCAATATCTCCAGAAGCTGGGGAGGATAAGGTTTACCCTTTATACTCCGCCCGGTGGTAAGATTAGTGACCAGTCCTTTATTGAGGTCCAGTTCTAATTCGTCTCCTTCATTAAAGATATCGCTGACCCCCGGACACGGGAAGGCGGGGAAGCCAATCGCCACCGCCGTCCGATAGTAGATTCTGGCGATAGAATCGGCGACAATACATCCAATCTTTAAATCCTTCATAATATCGTTGGCACCAGCCCGGTGTGAACCAAAGCCGAAATTTTTTCCACCAACGATGCAATCTCCTGGCTTAACCTTGTCCTTCCAGTCCGGCCTTTTGGCCGCAAAGACAATTTCCTTAGGTTGGTGTGGAACATTCATGAACATCTCATCGGGCGTGATATCAGTTGTACTAATGTTGTCTCCGAACTTCCAGACTTTACCCCTGATGACCTCTAATTTCGACATTGCTATCTCCTTTATAATAACTTCCTTGGGTCGGTTATTTTCCCCATGACGGCGGAAGCTGCCGCCGTCGCTGGCGAGGCCAGGAATACCTCTGAATTTGGACTTCCATACCTGCCTTTGAAGTTACGCGTGGTGGCGCCGACAGCCACCTCACCATCGGCGATACATGCCCCGCGACCATCGCAAGGAACACAACTGGGTGCCATCACCATGACTCCGGCGTCAATCAGAGTCTCAAGCACCCCAGTCTGCAGCGCCCGCCGGTAGATTTTCCAACTGCCGGGAGAGAATATCATTCTGGCCTTTACCTTCCTGCCTTTGACGATTCTGGCAGCAATCGCCAGGTCATCATACCTTGAGTTGGCACATGAGCCTAGATTACACTGGTCTACCTTAATTCCTTCCAATTCTGATACTGGTTTGACGACGTCAAAGCCATGCGGCAGTGCCACCTGAGGCTCGATTTTAGAGAAGTCCTCTTCATACACTTTTTCATACACCGCATCCGGGTCAGCGGGTGTAGGCCAGAACGGTTCGTTGCCGCGTGGAGTTGATTTGACATACTCCAGACAGCGGCTATCAGGCTCAAATGGAGCACATTTGGCGCCAAGCTCGATGGAATGGCATGCCAATGTCAACCTGCCGTCCATACCCATGTCATCTATCACCGGTCCCTTCCACTCAAGCGACTTGTACTGAGCGATGGATGGCGTGTACTTACCGATAACATAGAGGAAGATATCCTTGGCCACAACACCATCCTGTAATCTGCCATTGCAGATGAATTTGATACTATCGGGAATGCGGAACCAGAGTTCGCCGGTCAGGTATATCCAGGCCGTTTCCACCGCACCCAAAGGTGTCGCTAAGGCATTAACGGCCCCGGATGCGGTCGAGTGGGAGTCTTTACCGCATACCAGCATTCCTGGCCTGGCAAGCCCTTCTTCTGGTACCGTGACGTGAGCTATACCAGTGTTTATCTCATAAAGCTTCTTGATGCCATATCTCGCCGCCAACTCTCGGCAGAGCTTATAGGCGGTGGCATCCTGAGGTTTCGCGTGACATCCCTCGTGGTCTCCCAGCATGATGGCGATTATATCCGGATTAGCCACTTTTGGCAGTCCATCCGGTAACCCGGCTTCAATCATTTTACGGTGAACTTCAGCCAATCCTGTTTCCAGATTATAATGCAAATCAACTTTAGCGGTAACATAATCCCCCGCTGCAACATTCTTCTCACCTGAAGCCCGAGCAAAGATTTTTTCCGCAATTGTTTTACCCATTTTCTTACCTCACTTCTCGAATATATTTGCACAAACTTTAACGCTGGTAGCGTCTGGCATTACTCCAATCATCGCCCGGTGAGCGGGAACGAACATCTCATACTCTATTGTCTTAAGAGGTAAATTGTCAATAGTGTATTACCGGTAGATATTTACGGCACTCGTAGAATCGGTTCTGTTCGGTTTTGGTTATGGTAGTGAAATAGTTGTCATTGCGAGGGGTCGTTAGACCCCGTGGCAATCTCTACCCAATACATTCCGAGATTGCTTCGCTTCGCTCGCAATGACATACCAACCAAATACAAACAGAACCGCAGAATCTAAGGTATTGATATAACAGCGGAGAAGGGCATATAATCAAGCGTTACCACATGACTCCAGGAATAATCCCCCATACGCACCTTAAGCTATTGCTACAGTGGCTCTAATGACCCCATGGCAGCAGACCATCAAGTTGAAAGGAGACTTAAGCATGCCATACGGTACCGGGCGATACACCTATGAGCTTGTGGATGGATGGGCGAAGTGTCCTGAAGGCTATTCATTTCTGGATGTCGGTGGTCTATGTGTGGATGCGCAGGACAGGGTATACGTCTTAAACCGGGGGACTCGTCCTGTCATGGTGTTTGACCCTCAGGGTAATTTGCTCGCTTCCTGGGGAGACGGACTCTTCGAACGCCCTCATGGTGTCTATATCGGCCCTGATGGCTTCGTCTACTGTACCGATGATGGTAATCACACCGTATCCAAATTCACGCCTGATGGTAAATTGCTGCTAACGCTCGGCACGAATAATCAGCCTTCCGATACCGGATATACCAGACAACCTCGAATGTCCGATAGCCTGGCTACAATAGTTCGAGGGGGGCCACCATTCAATCGGCCAACTGATGTGGCGCTCTCCGCATCAGGTGAAATCTATGTATCTGATGGCTATGGCAACGCCCGGGTGCACAAGTTTCGCCCGGATGGTACTTGGCTCATGTCATGGGGGGAACCTGGTGACGGCCCCGGCCAGTTCCGACTTCCCCATGCCATCTGTATTGACAAGTACCAGCGCGTCTGGGTCACGGACCGGGAGAACGGCCGGCTCCAGATATTCGATGCTCAAGGCAAATTCCTGAGACAGTGGACTGGTCTGAAACACCCCGGCGACATCTTCATCGACGATGAGGAAACCGTGTATGTCGCTGAACTTGGACGGCGGCTGAGCATATTTACTATCGATGGCAATTTATTGTCGAGCTGGGGTAGTGAAGGACAGGACAAGGAAACTGCCCTGTTTCTGGCTCCGCATACGATAGCCGTTGACTCCGGTGGCGACCTATACGTTGGTGAAGTTGCCATGAGCGGCTGGGGCATTGACCGAGGTGCAAGAGCGATACAAAAGTTTGCCAGGACAGGATGAGCGATAAGGGCAACATACCTACCTGAAGAATTATACGGTAATAGCAGCCGTATAGGACAGACTTCCCCCAAATACTATGGTTGGGCAGGGAATGTTGTTTCCAGGCTCGATGACCTTATCATTCCTTTTCGCCTATTCCCCTTGGGTTAGGTTGGCGGAGAGGGCGGGATTCGAACCCGCGGTCGGGAAAACCGACACACGCTCTCCAGGCGTGCCTGATAGACCACTCCAGCACCTCTCCGCAAATAACATCTCAAGCCCGTTACACTAAGGCGTCTCCATAATAAATGCTAAACCATCTCAATGGCCAGCCGTGACGATGCCTTTCCAGATTCTTCCGGCGCCAAGTAATACGGGCGGTTTCTCTTTGACCTCAATCCCCGACTTTGCCAGCAAAGCGTCCAGGTCAGCTTTGATAAATTTGGTATAGTGTGCACCTTCATAAAGGTGCACAAAGTGGTAAATCAAAAATCTGGCAGTCCTGTTCCCGGGCAAAGCATAATCAACAACTACTATCGTTCCTTCTGGTTTGGTAACTCTGACCATTTCTCGCAACGCCTTTTCTCTGATGGTGAGAGGCATTTCATGTAGGGCGAAGGACACGCAAGCAACATCAAAGCTATTCGCCTTAAAGGGCAGTTTGGTGGCATCAGCGACTTCAAATTTCACATTGCCGTATCTATTTTTTCTATTAGCTACTTTAAGCATCGCTTCCGAGAAGTCAACGCCAATAACATTATAGCCTCTTTTGGCAAAGGTGAATGCCTGTTCCCCTGTTCCCGTCGCGACATCCAGTATTATTGAACCAGTTTTAGCCTCGGTAAGATTGACGACTCTATCTCTCACCCTTGAGACGGGTAGAACCATAATATCATAAAAAGGAGCCAGTATTGCCCAGAACTTTTTGGTGACTGAGTAGTATTTCTTTTCTTCATCCAGGGTTTCCCTGGTTTGGTTGTTCATAGAAATTCGATGCCAACTTCCTTCTGGCTTGCCAGCCGTAGCCTTGGCGTAGCTGGCGGAGAGGGTGGGATTCGAACCCACGCTCGGGAAACCCGAGTCCGCTTTTCGAGAGCGGCACCATGAACCACTCGGTCACCTCTCCCAGCTTCAAAATTATACCTCAAAAAAGCCGTCAAGACAATTTTCCGGCATTCTTCATCGGCTTAGGCAAGCCTGGAGAGAAGAGGCAACAAC
This sequence comes from Dehalococcoidales bacterium, assembly GCA_016844285.1. The sequence continues at coordinate 27,177 of JAENIS010000001.1, read as the reverse complement.
ATCGCGCTGCCAGTGGCGGACATTATCGGAGGTAAGCTCAACGCTTAGAGTATCAGGAGCTTTGGCAAGCCGTTCGAGGCTAGTTAAAGGCCAGAGAAGGGAGGGGTCAAGAGAAAGACTTACGCCTAGTGACGTTCGCCACTCTTTGAGGTGATTCAGGCGCTTTGCCTCCTCTTTAGTCATGCGTACGAACCTGTTGGAAGGTGGTCGGTGTATTGGTGGAGTAGTCATGCCGTTGTGCAGTGCCTGCTGGAGACCCTGTCCGAACCGTTTCAATCCGGTTTGCCCAAGCCCTGGTACTTCCGAGAGGTTCGTTTGGAGATTAGTGGCAAGGAAGATAAGGGTATCATCAGGTAGTACGAAGAATGGCGGGCGATGTTGGCGTCGTGCCTCTTCTTCGCGGAACAGGACGAGGCTCTGGAGTACAGAAAGTTGGCGTCCATCCAGGTCTTTAGACCCTTTGATGTAAAGGTAGGCTGTCTCCAGATTTGGGGCCGTATATCGTACCTGTTCGATTCGGGTGCACTCTTCGTCAACCCACGTTTCCCGTCCCAGGATTCGGAGCTGTTGGTCTAAAATCTCTTTCAAGGCGATGAGGTGAAGGACATCGGTAGCAGCATACTCAAGGGCTTCCGCAGAAAGCGGGCGCCGTCCCCAGTCAGCTCGCTGGAGTTGTTTGCTCTTATTAAAAGTGATACCCAGCGAATCTCTGATGATGGCTTCTAAACCTAACTGGGTGGTACCGATGAAATGAGCGGCGATGCTGGTATCGAATACGTTGCGGAGATGAAGTCCCGAATGCCGGTCAAGACTACGGATATCATAGTCTGCGGAGTGAATGACTTTCTTGATAGAACCATCTGCCAGGATGTCTCGAAGAGGAGCAAGCTCATCAAGAGATATCGTATCGATGATGTATATTTTATTATGGGAGGCGATCTGAATGAGGCAGAGTTGCTCGGGGTAATGGTGACGGCTGTTAGATTCTGTATCCAGGGCGATGATATCTGAGCCTACCAACTCACGAGCGGAAGCACTGAGTTGAGCGGGTCTGCTAACAATCTCGACTGGGAGCGATATTGAGCCGGTCAGTGGGCTAAATCCTCAACTCTCTGTTTCATGTACCTCTTTTTAGTATAGGAATTTCTACAGCATCCAGTCAAGGAGCGTATCATCCTCCCCTATCAATATGCCACCTGCGTGCTACCTTATAGTTTCTGCATGTATATTAGTCTTTCGGCTCAATGTCGTCAAGATTCTTTGAGTAGTGAGTGTGGTTCATCCAATTAGAGTTGACCCGGGTTAATTCATCGAGTCCTGGATTATGCCACCGGTAATACGATGGCCTGAAATGTAACCCTGGGTCAGGGATAGTGATGGCTTCTCATTAATCATCAGATAGTTGTATGAGCACATTGCTTGTCCCCCTTGGATGTAGGATTAGGTGCTTGCGACCACTAGGCTCAATTACTGGCTTCTTATCGACGAGGGTAACACCGTTATCATTTAATGTCTTGAATGTTTCCTCCATATCAGTTACTTCTAAATGCAGGTGATGCACTCCCTCTCCCCTCCTTTGAATAAATTTGCCTAGCGGTCCCTCAGGGTCTGTTGTCTCCATTAACTGGATAGTAATATTGCCCACAGTAACCCAGGCATTATTAACTTTCTGTGCATCATCAGTTTTCGTTTCACTAACCTCTAATCCAAAAGCATCCCTCCACAGCTTCTTAGCTTTTTCCAGATTGTTCACCGCAATCCCGATATGCCCCACTTTTTTTATCACTTACTTGTAACCTCCAAATTTATTTTGATAATGCTGGCAATCTCAGGCACGAGAGCACCTCGTCCCTGAGAAGATGAGGTCTTCTTCACAATTTTGAGCTAATTGTGTCAGTATAGCACCTCGGCGTACGAATTTCCATTGTCGCAATATGCTGCTATCGTCGATGGTGAAGCTAACATCCTTAATAGTCCCTTGCCTTTGTTTTTATTCCGTGACCAAATTGTGACCAATATTCCATGTCCATTTTGAAGCTCTTTTACCGAAAGAATATGTCTTTATATACTAGCAAACGTTAACAGGGATTTGGTTGTGGGTAAGGTCATGAAACGTTAACTTGTTTTCTAGCTCACCAGTAGTTTATAATAAAGCCCATTGAAAGAGCCTTGGAAAGGAGCTGACAAAGATGCCATCCTACGCCTTTTTTCACAATGAGTTTGTCCCCTTAGCCGAAGCCAAGATTGGAGTGATGACCCACGCCCTTCACTACGGTACGGCCATATTTGAGGGTATCCGCGGTAACTGGAATAGCCAAAAGAAGCAGACCTATATCTTTCGTCTCAAAGAGCACTATGAGCGACTCTTAAATGGCTGCCGGGTGTTGCGCATTGACCTGCCCTATAGCCTTGATGAGCTGTGCCGGATAACGGTGGAACTGGTGGAAAAGTGTGCCTTCAAGGAGGATATCTATATCCGCCCTCTGGCTTATAAAAGCTCCCAGTCTCTCGGTGTTCGCCTGCACGGCCTGGAGGACGATTTTCTCGCCTTTATCATCCCGTGGGGTCCCTATCTGGATGTCGATAAAGCCAAATGCGTCGTCTCATCATGGCGGCGTCCTGACGATAATGTCATTCCACCACAGGTAAAGATTTCAGGGATGTATGTCAGCGGTGCCTTTGCCAAGACCGAAGCCATCGAGGATAACTTTGACGAGGCAATTCTGCTCGCTCCCGATGGTCATGTCTCTGAGGGTAGTGGTGAGAACCTTTTTCTGGTGATTGATGGCAAGCTGGTCACGCCAGCTACCTACAGCAATATTCTACTGGGTATTACCCGTAATACCGTCATTGAGCTAGCCCGGAAAGAGCTAGGCATCGAAACAATTGAGAGGCTGGTTGACCGTAGCGAGCTTTACACGGCCAAGGAGTGCTTCCTTACCGGTACGGCGGCTCACATAACGCCGGTGGCTGAGATTGACCATCGTAAAATAGACAAAGGTGAAATCGGTGAGATAACACACAAGCTACAGCAGATTTATTTTGACGTCATCCGAGGCAACAACCCCAAGTATCTGCACTGGTGTACCCCAGCCTATAAGAAGAGTCGGGCGGCCAAGGTATAGACGAGGGTGAACATTGTCGCCGACAATATGATTGGAGGCTACACCAGTTGTCGGATGACGGCGATGACCCTACCCTGAATCTCGACATTGTCCGCGCTGGTGTAGATTGGTTGCATCTGGCTATTCGCTGGCTGGAGCCGGATATGCCCCGTTTCACAATATACCCGTTTTAAGGTCGCTTCTTTCTCCGCTTTAAGCCATACTGCCGCCATCTCACCATTCTCGACCACATTCACATACTGCATCAGGATAATATCACCATCGTTAATCAAGGCATCTACCATCGATGTCCCTTTTACTTTAAGGGCATAAACCCCTTTTCGACCGCGAGTTAGCTCTTCCATCACCTCAAGAGTTTCCGCCGAAGCGGTCACACTCCAGGTATCCGGGGCAGGCACCGGTATTGGCTCGCCAGCGGCAATTTGTCCGATAATGGGCACCGGTAGGCTGCGCTCTCGAGCCGCCGACCGGGCAAGAAGCTCAATACCACGTGAAATGCCTGAATGGCGACGGATATACCCTTCCTGTTCCAGTATATCCAGATTATAGTCCACCACCGAGGTTGAGCTGATGCCGCAGCCATTAACGATATCCCGGACCGTAGGCGGATAACCTTGCTCGTCCCAAAAGCTACGGAGGAAAACCACCATATTCTGCTGTTTAGCTGAGAGCGCTCTCAATCATCACCTCGTAAGAACATTTGTTCGTTAACCACTTTACAGCAAAGTGAGGTTCTTGTCAAGCTTCTGTACTGTTGGTTCTGGTTGGTTCTGTTTGGTTTTGGTTGCTGTAGTAAAATAGTTGTCATTGCGGGGTCGTTAGACCCCGTGGCAATCTCTATTGATTGAGATTGCTTCGTCGCTACGCTTCTCGCAATGACAGCGGAATCAACCAAATGCATACAGAACGAAGTACTCACTTGCTGAGCTTGTTTAATAACCTCACCCCCTTAATCCCCCTTTCCTATCAGGAGAGGGGGAAATACAGAAAGAGGGGCTAACGCCCCTCTTAAACACCTCTGAGCTATATGGAGAGTTAAAGAGAGGCGAAGCCTCTCTTATGTAACTACGCCCCCTTCCCTTGATAAGGGAAGGCGGCAGGGGGATAGGTTACTAAAAAACTCCCTTCTTTCAGTCAGTAAAAGCACCTCGCAAGTAAAAGCATCTTAATTGACCAAATTCGTGATTCCGTCTAGAATATGTCTAATAACTACTGAAGGAGTATTATATTGCAGCAAAAGACAACGCTAGATAACGGGTTACGCATCCTCACCACCGCCATGCCTCACACTCGTTCCATATCTATCTGCTTTTTCATCGGGGTTGGTTCTCGCTACGAGACTGGGGCGCAGGCTGGCATCTCGCATTTTATCGAGCACCTCTGCTTTAAAGGCACCCAGAAACGGGTGACGTCGCAGGATATTTGTACTGCCATCGAAGGCGTCGGTGGGATTCTCAATGCTGGTACGGACAAAGAGCTTACCCTCTACTGGTGCAAGGTGGCTCAGCCACACTTCGCCCTGGCTCTGGATGTATTGGTCGATATGTTGCTCCACTCCCGGTTCGACCCGGTAGATATTGAGCGGGAACGCCAGGTCATTATTGAAGAAATCAACATGAGCAAAGATTCACCATCCCAGCAGGTAAACTTGCTCATTGAGGAGCTTTTATGGCCAGGGCATCCTCTGGGGCGCGATATTGCCGGCAGCAAGGAATCGATGGCGGCCATCAATCGGGATATGATACTGGACTACCAGGATAAGCAATACCGACCGGATAATACCGTGGTTGCCATTGCCGGTAATATCCAGCATGAAGAAGCCGTAGCTATCCTGAACCAGACTCTAGCCAGCTGGCCCAAACGGTATCCACGAGCGGGGTATCTGCCTTATGAGGAACGACCGAACCCGCGACGACAGATTGAGACCAGAGAAACAGAGCAGGCTCACCTCTGCCTGGCATTACCCGGGCTACCACTTCTCCACCCCAGGCGCTTTACCCTTGACCTGCTCAACGTCATCCTTGGCGAGGGCATGAGCAGTCGCCTCTTCAATGAAATCCGGGACAAACTGGGACTTGCCTACAGCATTCATAGTTATGTTGACCATCTGCTTGATTCGGGCTCGGTGACAATCTATGCCGGTGTCGAACCCAAGAAGCTCCAGGTCGCTATCAGGGCTATCTTGGAGCAGCTTGCCCGCATGAAGGAACTTGTTCCGGAAGCGGAATTCAGCAAGGGGAAAGAGCTGGTCAAGGGACGCCTTTTGCTACGTATGGAAGATACTCGTGACGTAGCCGGGTGGATGGGGGGACAGGAGGTGCTGACCGGGCGCATTCTAGATGTTGACCAGGTGACCTCGATTATTGACGCCATCACGGCTGAAGATGTTAAACAGCTCGCCGAGGAGCTACTTGTTAGCGAGCAGTTACGCGTGGCGGTAGTTGGGCCGGTGGCTGTTGATGAGCCTCTTGACGAGCTTTTGAAGCTATAAAACTATAATTTAAAAGCCGCCCCCCCACAGGGGGGGCGGCTTTTAATCAGGTTGTGTAAAGCCTTAGCTAATACTCCATACCGCCCATACCACCCATGCCACCCATACCACCCATACCACCACCGCCAGCAGGCATCGCCGGCGTCTTCTCCGGAATATCGGCCACCAGTGACTCCGTGATTAATACCATCGCAGCAATACTGGCGGCATTTTGCAGGGCTGACCGGACCACTTTGGTCGGGTCAACAATACCCTTCTTGACCATATCACCAAAGTCATCGGCTTCAGCATCATAGCCAGCTCCCTTGGCGCCCTTCTTGACCGTATCAATTACCACCGAGCCATCTCGACCGGCATTGACGGCAATCCAGCGAATTGGCTCCTCGACCGCCTTGCGGATAATATCAACGCCAGTAGCTTCATCGCCACTAACCTTAATTTTGTCCAGAACGGGCAGGGCATTGAGTAAGCCAACCCCACCGCCGGGTAGAATACCTTCTTCGACGGCGGCCCGGGTAGCCGATAACGCATCTTCAACCCGGTGCTTCCTCTCTTTCAGTTCGACCTCAGTGGCGGCGCCTACTTTGATAACGGCGACTCCACCGGACAATTTGGCCATTCTTTCCTGAAACTTCTCCCGGTCAAAATCAGAGGTTGTTTCTTCTAGCTGGGCTTTGACCTGTTTGATTCTGGCCTTAATTGCGGCCTCGGTACCTTTGCCCTCAACAACCGTACTATTGTCCTTGTCTATCGTTACCCGTCGAGCCCGTCCCAGGTCTTCAACCGTAACTGAGTCCAACTTGCGCCCAATCTCTTCCGAAATCACGCTACCGCCAGTAAGGATAGCGATGTCTTCCAGCATTGCCTTACGCCGGTCACCAAAGCCAGGAGCCTTGACGGCACAAACATTAAGAGTGCCTCGCAGCTTGTTGACCACCAGCGTGGCCAGGGCTTCACCATCGACATCCTCGGCGATAATGAGCAGGTTCTTTGATACCTGCAATATCCTCTCCAGGGCGGGGAGAAAGTCGGATACGGCTGAGATTTTCTTGTCCGTAATCAGGATATAGGGGTCTTCAATGACCGCTTCCATCTTTTCCGCATTGGTAATGAAGTAGGGACTAATATAACCACGGTCGAACTGCATCCCTTCGACAAATTCGGTTTCGTACCTTAGCCCTTTAGATTCCTCAACCGTGATAACGCCGTCCTTCCCTACCTTCTCCATAACCTCGGCGATGAGATTACCAATTTCCTTATCCTTGGCCGTTATCGTCGCCACCTGGGCAATCTGTTCCTTGCCCTTGACCTGAGTCGACACCTTCTTAAGTTCATCAACGATTGCCTGTACCGCTTTCTCGATACCTTTCTTCAGTGATATCGGCTCGGCCCCGGCAGCGATGTTCTTGAAACCGCCGGTAACAATGGCGTGAGCCAGAATGGTGGAGGTCGTCGTGCCGTCGCCGCAAGCATCATTAGTCTTGCTGGCAGCTTCTTTGACCATCTGCACACCCATATTCTCAAAGGCGTCGGGAAGTTCAATTTCCTTAGCGATGGTAACACCATCATCAATTACCGATGGTGCTCCCCATTTCTTGTCCAGGGCGACACAATGCCCTTTTGGTCCGAGCGTGACCTTCACCGCATCGGCCAGGGTATCTATTCCCCTTTTCAGGGAATGTCTCACATCTTCACCAAATATAATCTGTTTCGCCATCTTTCATCTCCTTATGATAATAGTTTTTACTTGCCCTTGGTCGTCTTTTTCGCCAGGATATCGCCCTCGCGCAGGATTATCAGGTCTTCATCGTCAATCTTAATCTCGGTGCCACCATATTTGGCATAAACGACAATGTCACCTGCCTTAACATCCATCGGTATCCGTTTTCCATCTTCGGATAACCGGCCGGGACCTACCGCCAGCACTTTACCATCCTGGGGTTTTTCCTTGGCTGTGTCCGGTAAAACGATTCCCCCTTTGGTTATCTCCTCCCTAGCCGTGGGTTTAACCACCAACCGGTCAGCCAAAGGTTCTAGCTTAGTTGCCATATTGCTCCTTCCTCCTCTACTGGATTTACCAATTATTAGCAGTCTCGGGGCGAGACTGCTAATAATAAGCATAGCATAGGTGACTAGCTCCTGCAACTAAAGATATGTCTAGCCATAGCCTACAGAAGCACCTGAAAGCCATGCAAGAGACTACATTAGCAGTGTTGACCTGAATATCTACTATTTACTACATATTCCTGCATTATACGCTTCTTTGGTAGGTTCTATTTGCCTTTGGTTGATTCCGCTGTCATTGCGAGGAATCCTTCGTCTGAAGGACGACGAAGCAATCTCAAAGATTTATACGGATTGCTTCGCCCCGATAAAATCGGGGCTCGCAAAGACAACACCAACCAAAACCGAATCGTACCTTTTGTAGGGCTAATTGAAGTGACCTGAGGAGCTTTGCTATAATTTGTTTATGATTATCGACTTTCATACTCACATCTTTCCACCGTGGCTAGAGAAGAACAGAAGTAAGTATGTTGATGCTGACCCCCTTTTTGCCACTATGTACTCTTCGCCTAAGGCCAGGTTGGCGACGGCTGATGAGCTTGTTGCCAGTATGGACAACCACGGCGTTGATGTTTCGGTGGCGCTCAATATTGCCTGGAGTAATACCGAGCTATGCGTTGAGACCAATAACTATATTCTGGAGTCAATTACCCGCTATCCCAAGCGCCTGATAGGTTTCTGTTCTGTTCCGCCTGGCTCACCTGAAGGCGCTTTGAAGGAGATTGAACGCTGCTCTAAACAGGGGATAAAAGGAGTCGGCGAAATCAGACCGGAGGCACCATGGCTCACCACCGGGAATCTGGGAATAATGAAGCCCATTATCGAGACAATAATGAGGCATAATCTCATCCTGCTGACTCATGCCTCCGAGCCGGTAGGTCACCAGTATCCGGGTAAAGGAGACATTACTCCGGAGGTTCTCTATCCTCTGATTACGGGCTATCCTGACCTGATACTGGTCTGTGCTCACTGGGGTGGTGGCTTGCCCTTCTATGCCCTGATGCCAGAGGTGAAGCGAGCCATGAGCAATGTCTTTGTGGATACGGCGGCGTCACCTTATCTTTATAGTCCCCAGGTATATCGCCAGGTGGTGCAAATGATTGGTGACGATAAGATTCTTTTTGGGAGTGACTATCCTTTGCTAACACCGGGTCGGTTGCTTAAAGAGATTAAATCCCTGGAATTGCCTGCGGAGACGGAGAGACTAATACTATCCGGCAATGCCCGGAGATTGCTCGGCATTAAGGCTGATTCCAGGTCTTGAGCTATGGAAGAAATTCGCTCTTTTATCGCTGTTGAGCTGCCTGAGGGATTGCAGCAGGAGCTTGCCCGGCTCATCACCCGGCTAAAAACGAGGTCGTTTTCGGCGAAGTGGGTTGACCCGGCGAGTATTCATCTGACGCTAAAATTCCTCGGTAATGTTGCTGTCGAGAGAATTGATGAGATAACAATGGCGATGATGGAGGCTACCCAGAACATAGCTCCCTTTCAGCTGGAGGTTAAAGAGCTGGGAGCGTTTCCCAATTTGAACCGGGTGCAGATAGTCTGGGTGGGAATAAGCGGGGAGCTAGATAAGCTAAGCCAGCTTCAGCAACTTCTGGAGACTAACCTGTCCCAGCTCGGCTTTCCTACCGAAGCACGGCCATTTACGCCTCACTTGACTCTGGCGCGGCTTCGCGACCAGGCATCACCAGAGGAGCGACAAAGGCTTGGTAAGCTTATCGCCAGCACCGCATTTGAGGGTGGTATTATTAAAGTAGAATCAATTGGCTTGATAAGGAGTGAGTTAACCCGTGCCGGTGCCATTTACAGTCGCATGACTTTGGCCGGGCTAGGCGGAGGTCTTAGACTGCCATGACGATTTGATCTGGCTTCTCGTCAGAAAATACGCCCTGACCCACCCAATTCGGTCAGTATCAGTAATTCTCCGCTAGTAATTCGTAATATGCCTGCGGGTGCTTACAGGCCGGACATTGCTTTGGAGGTTCGCTACCCTCATAAACGTAGCCACAGTTAAGGCAGTGCCATTTGACCGGATTCTTTCTCTTGAATACCTCACCGTTGGCTAAGTTGTTGATTAGTTTTCTATACCTTGCCTCGTGAAACTTTTCCACTTTCGATATCTGGTCGAATGAACCCGCAATCTCAGGGAATCCCTCGTCACGGGCGATTTTGGAGAAGTCGGCATAGATGGTAGTCCATTCCATCTTTTCTCCATCAGCCGCCGCTTCCAGGTTTGATTTGGCATCTTTAATCATACCTGCTGAGTAGCCGGCGGTTATCTCTACGTTTCCGCCCTCCAGGTACTGAAAGAATACCTTGGCATGTTCCTTCTCATTCTCTGCCGTCTCGATGAATATGTTAGCAATCTGTTCCAATCCCTCTTTCCTGGCGGCGCTGGCAAAATACGTGTAGCGGTTTCTTGCCTGTGATTCTCCGGCAAAAGCGGCAAGGAGATTCTTCTCCGTGCGGCTACCCCTGATTGATTTGCTCATCTGCCATTCCTCCCATATCGCTATTTTCGCAATTCTGCACCCAGGCTGACCATCAGTGGTCAAGCTTATTTATCATGATAAAATGATTTAAGAAATATAGTCTATAGAATTGAGGCCCAGATAGCCAGAAACTGGTTCAAAATTCTGGCCGTCGCTCCCCAGATTACTTTCCCGCCGTATTCATAGGAGTAGTTAGTCGCCGGCTGCCCGCTAGCCACTTCACTCTCCTGACGTAAACAATCCTGAGTCAGCAGGGCTGATAGCGGTGCTTCAAAAATCTCCTCGACCTCGATTGGGTCCCTCTTGAATGGGTATGGCCAGGGAATGGCAGCCACAAAGGGAGAGATGATAAAGGGTGAAGTTGAGGTGATAGTGTCGTCCAGTTCTCCCAGTAGCTCAACCGCCTCGGTGGCGAGTCCTATCTCTTCTGAGCATTCCCTTAAGGCGGTGCTGGTCAGCGTTCTGTCCCTTTCCTCGTAGGCTCCGCCGGGGAAAGATATCTGACCTTTATGGTCTTTCACCCTTTCCGTCCTCTTCGTGAGCAGAATGTGATACTGCCCCTGTTTACAGTATATAGGTAGCATTACGGCTGAGGGCAGGCGTTCAGGATTAATAATATGAATCTTCTGTCGCTGCGACAGGGCTTGCCTGAGTCTTTGTTTCATTATTCCCATAGTAACACTATTGGGCCAACGATGACAAGGATTAGCCACCATCAGGGCTATTTCGCATTTCGGCCAGAGATGAGAGCGGAGATTGTTTATTAACCTCACCCCCTCTCTTTTACTTAACACCCCCTTCCCATCGGGAAGGGGGTCAGGGGGATAGGCATTCGACTGAAGCTTCCCAGTGAGTCAGAACATTCCCCTATCTCTATGAAGTAGCAATAGCCACATCTGACGTGACACTGGGGCTGGTATTTTCACACCTTGTTGACGACATTATACGGGGCTTGTCCCTGCCATACCCGGTAGATATTTTCCCATATCCCCTTAACGCGAGACTCAAATTCCTCATGGGAGAGACCGGCCACATGGGGAGTGGCCACGACATTCTCCATCGATAGCAGCGGATTATCCGCTGTGGGTGGCTCTTTCTCAAAGACGTCCAGTCCAGCCCCGGCGATTATGCCTTCCTTCAGTGCCCGAATCAAGGCTGCTTCGTCCACTACTGGGCCACGGCTGCAGTTTATCAGGATGGCCGATGGTTTCATCATATTGAGTTGCTCCCAGCCGATGAGCTTTTGTGTCGCATCGTCGAGAGGGACGTGTAGCGTCACGATGTCACTGCTTCTAAGCAGTTCCTCAAAAGTAACCGCCCGTGTTTGAAGCTCGCTAACTACCTGATGGGGAATTGTGCTGCGATTGACAAAGATAGTGTTTGCCTCAAAAGCGTGCAATATCTTACAGACACGACGCCCCTGGTTGCCCAAACCGACGATACCCACTGTCTTTCCTTCCAGTTGATGGCATTCGGTGCGTAGCTGAGACCGTTGCTCCCGGTAATGGGGGCGCTTTACCCTGAGGATATCGACCATCGTCAGGAGTCGCCGGGACACGGCAAGCATCAGCATCACGGCGTGCTCGGCCACAGGGACAGCATTAGAACCACCAATATTGGCTACCGGAATACCGCGCTCGGTAGCTATCTCTAGTGGAATATGGTCAAAACCCTGACCGGAAACATGAACCAGCTTGAGCCGCGATGCCTCTCTGAGTAGTCTGGCCGGGACTCTGGCCGCTTGCGCCAGAATAAAGTCGCAATCTACTGCCCGGGCAACTATTTCGTCCTCTGACAATCGCAAACTAATTATTTCCACCTCGAACTCTTTGGGAGCCAGGGCCAGTATTCTCTCTCGTTCGTCAGGTGACCCACCGCTGATTAAAGCTACTTTAGGCATCGATATCTTTGTCTCCTTACTCACGTTTTCCGATTTGGCGATATGACCGCTTTACTTTCCGCAATTGCTGAGGTGGCTACAGCCGCCACCGCTACTGCCTGCATTATTGACAGAATCTCTTCCCGACGGTGAGATTCAGTCGCCATCATTTTTTCTCCCTTATTCGTTGGCGCTATTCTCCGCCGGCAATACCATTCGGGGTCGTATCATTGCCAAAGTTGATAAACAGTCTCGACCTCTGCTGGTCAAGCCCTATTTACCTAGAGCGGTTTCTTCTTTCTTCCTGACAGAACGGCCGCCGTGACCGTGTTTTACCTTCTTGAACGTCTCCTGGTAGGCACGTCTCTGTTCGGCCTTCTCTTGTTTTCTACCCATTTTATTGTCCTCCGATACTGGTTATATAGATAAGGTTAATAAACAATATCTTTATATTTTAGCTTGATTCTCTCTTGCTCGCAACCATAAAAAATGGGGTTCTGTTTGCTTATGGTTGATAACGCCGTCATTGCGGGCGTAGCGACGAAGCAATCTCGGAATGTATTGGGCAGAGATTGCCACGGGGTCTAACGCCCCCTCGCAATGATAACTATTTCACTACAGCAACCAAAACCGAATAGTACCAAAAAATTGGGTTCTCATGCGTCTTAGTGTTCTAGGATAATTTTGTGAGAGGGGGTAAGTAATGACTATAGAAGCAAAGCCCGGTTCAAACATGACGGAAAAGAAACTTCGGTTTATTGTCGCACAGGAAATGGTACTGGCTTTAGGGGCTATTCTCCCTAAAGCAATTGATGAAATTAAAAAAAGGCTCAAGCCTTCCTGCGTATTTTTCTTATTATATCACGGAGGACACCTAGATGCATGAGAATCCAAAGACTGGCTTCAGGTAAGGATTCAGATTGCTTCGTCGTCCCGATACATCGGGAATCCTCGCAATGACAGGCCATTTGGGGACAACACACCAATGCTTAATACATTTGTATTAGGTTTCGAGCTATTTATAGTCGTAGAAGCCCTTGCCCGTCTTTCGCCCCAGCCAGCCGGCGGTAACCATCTTCTTGATCAGCACTGGCGAGGCATACTGTGGGTCTTTGAACTCATCATAGATGGCGTTGGCAATAAAATAGACTACATCCAGCCCAATATAGTCCGCCAGAGTCAGCGGGCCCATCGGGTGATTCAGCCCCAGGTTAATCGCGGTATCAATATCCTCCCTGGTAGCCGTGCCCGCCTCATACATCCGGATAGCATTAAGCAGGAAAGGTATGAGCAGGCGGTTGACAATAAAGCCAGGCGCATCCTGAGCGATGACGATAGTCTTGCCTACCGACTTCCCAAAGTCCTTGGCTGTCTCCAACGTTTCGGTGCTGGTGGCAATACTTTTCACAATCTCGACAAGCTTCATCAGTGGCGGTGGGTTGAAGAAGTGCAGCCCGACCACCTTGTCCGGCCTCCCGGTGACTACTGCCATATCAATAATCGATAAGCAAGAGGTATTACTCGCCAGAATAGTCTGTTTGGGGCAAATCTTATCCAGTTGAGCGAGCAGTTTCTTTTTTAACTCCAGGTTTTCCGTCGCCGCCTCAATTACCAGGTCGCAGTCAGCGAAGTCCTGCAGGCTGGTAGTGCCCTTGAGTCGGCTCACGATGGCATCTTTGTCCGGCTGGGACAACCGGCCTCTTTCCACACTCTTCGTTAGAAAAGAGTTAATCGAGGCCAGGCCCTTGTTCAGAAGCTCTTCGCTTATCTCCGAGACAACTACCGAGTAGCCCGACTGAGCCGAAATCTGGGCGATACCACCGCCCATGGCGCCACAACCAATCACACCGACTTTCTTTATTTTCATAAACCTCCTTAATGCCTTATACCCTGGCGGGAGCGCATGGGTGTCGAACCCACCGAAGACACTCTTAATGCCCCCCGACGGATTTGAAGTCCGCGAAGCCCACCGGGACTTATCCGCTCCCATTCAGGCAGGCTAACCCTCTCTTCAAGTATAGCAGTATATATCATTCGCCCACCCAGCGCAATAAATTTCAGTGAGAAAATTTCAGTGAGAACATTGAGCAACCTATTTCTCTCTCCTTTATGAAGAGGAAAGTAATGATGGTAGGTTAATAAGTGACCCGATTCCTATCGAGATTGTTTACTAACCCTTCACCCTTTATCCCTCTCCCTTTACGAAGGGGAGAGGGAAGAGATTTTAGAGAGGGGCTTCGTCCCTCTCAGACGCCCGTCACTGTAATGAGAGTTAGAGAGAGGCAAAGTCTCAAATATGACGAGAGGAGTTTAAGAGGGCGTTAGCCCTCTTTTATTTTTTCCACTTTAGCCGGAATATGTGCTATCATAGTCTGGATTAATCCCCAGCGCTTATTCCGAAGCATGACAGAGAAAAAACCGCTCTTTTTCTATGGTTGGCTGGTTGTCATCATTAGCCTCCTTACCGTAGCCATCTCCTACGGGATTCGCTATTCATTCTCCGTATTCTATGTTGCCATCTTGAGAGAATTCGGCTGGAGCCGGGCGGATACCGCCCTCGTCTTTTCCATCAATGTTATTGTTTATGGGGTTTCAGCTCCTATCGCCGGCTTAGCCATTGACCGCTTCGGCCCGCGGAAACTACTTACCATCGGGGCAATCCTTCTCGCCATTGCCACCGCCGCTTCCAGCCGGACCAGCCAGATATGGCATCTCTACATACTTTTTGGGGTAGTAGCTTCCCTCGGCATATGTGTCACTGGCTATGTGACCAATGCTGCTATGGTATCCCGCTGGTTCATCAAACGGCGGGGGACTGCCCTTGGTATCTTCGCTCTGGGGTTCGCTGTGGCTTTTAGCATGTCTTCCGGTGTTGAGTATCTCACCACTCAAATCGGCTGGCGCGGTTCTTTTGTTGCTCTCGGCTTTATGGCTCTGGCCATAGCTCCGGTTATTGCCATTTTCCAACGCCTGGAGCCGAAGGAGAAAGGTCTACTCCCCGATGGTGAATCGGTAGAGTCGACAAAGGTGACGACAAAGCTCTCAGGTAGTGAGCCTCTGGTGGTAGATGAGAAATGGGCCAGTCAAGAATGGTCGTTACCCAAGGCATTAAAAACCCGCCGTTTCTGGTTCCTCTTCCTTGGTAGTCTGTTCGCCTGGGGGCTGGCGCTGGGACTTATTCTGGCCCACCAGGTGGCCTTCGCCGTGGACGCAGGTTACTCCCGTGCCTTTGGAGCGCTCATTTTCAGCCTGTACGGCGTATGCAACGGGTTAGGTAACCTGCTTGGTTTCCTTTCCGACCGTCTTGGTCGTGAGGTAACCATTATTATTGGTATAACGCTCGGCATCGCCGGTATCCTGATGTTAATCCTCAACCAGGGTAGCTCTACCCCGTGGTTAATGTACGCTTATAGCCTGCTCTTTGGGCTGGGCATGGGGATTGTCTCACCCACCTTCACCGCTTCGGTGGCTGACCTCTTTCAGGGGAAGAACTTTGGTTCAATCAATGGTTTCATCGTGATGGGCTTTGGTATCGGCGGCGCTATCAGCCCCTGGCTGGGGGGCAAGATATTCGATACCCTGGGGACTTATCTTCCGGCTTTCTATTTTATCATACTGGCGCTGGTGGTAGCAGCTATCTGCATGTGGTTCGCTGGGCCACGGCAGGTGAGACTGGTTGCCGGTAAAGCAAATCTAGCGCATCGTGCCACCCAAAACAGGCTTCGTTCTAATCAACCTTATTAGCCTTGATGCTACTTCTGGTATGGCCGAAAGACCATCCGCGAGATTGTTTATTAACCTCACCCCTGCGGGAAGTTGGCGCATTTTTATGCCGGCGGTCAACAGAACGTCTAACGATTCCTTGCTCTAGGATAATTCTTCAAAGGAGAGCAATCCCCTTTTAACAGCCTGAAATATGGCTTCTGTGCGCGACCCGACGCTAAGCTTGTTGAAGATACTGGTCAAGTGACCCTGAACCGTCCGCATACTGATAAACAGCTTATTGGCAATATCCTGGTTGTTCATGCCCCTGGCGGCCAGCTTTAATACTTCCATCTCCCGTTCACTCATCTCAACCGACGGCTTTTCCTCACCAACTTTAGCTGCCGGGGAGACGAAACGGTCGAGGACCTTACGAGCGATGACCGGATGTAGTACTGACTCGCCGGCGTGTACTGCTCTGACTGCCTTAACCACTTCCCTGCTATCGACATCCTTCAGAAGATAGCCGGCGGCTCCTGCTTCTAAAAGTGCGAAGACATACTCATCATCATCGTAGGCACTTAGAATCAACACGGCAGTGGATGGGCACTTGGGTTTAATCCGTCTCGTCACTTCAATACCGTTGAGCTTGGGCATAGCGATATCCAATATGGCTACATCCGGGCGTAATTCTTCAATGAGTTTTACGGCTTCCTCCCCGTCCCCGGCCTCCCCCACCACCTCCAGGTCCTTTTCCCTCTCCAGCAGACTCCGGGTGCCCTGCCTTACGACGGCATGGTCGTCAGCAATAACGATTCTAATCTTGCCCATCGCTTTCTCTCTTTCAGTTAGATTTTAACCCAGGTGAGAAGATACTTCAACAGGTAGAAATGCTTGCTAACAGGTAAGCATAAATACCTATTTCCGTTGGCTTGAAGGAATAAACCTACCAGGTCAAAGGCAAAATTATCAGGATTTAGACGCACCCCCAAACAGGACTAATAGCGGATGGCTCTCTATAGACTACCTGCTATCATGAAAGCGGGGTTGAGGAGAGGAAGAAGAGAGAAAGAAAGGAGGTAACGGAATGAAAGGGACGAAGCGAATTGCCAGAGGTATGGGAAAGGTCATCGTAGTGCTGTTTGGTGTGGTCTTCATGCCGATGCTCATCTGGGTGGCTCTTGGTGCCGCCGTGAGACAGGGAATTCCCAGAAGGGCAACCCACACTACTGGCGAGATTCTAGCTACTACGTAGCAGATATCCAAGAAATGTGATGGCAAGGAAGGGAATCAAATAGAAGGAGGTAACAAAATGGAGTGGCAAGTTATCGTAGCACTGGTTCTGGCAATACCGGTTATACTTATCCCGGTAGCACTTGTCTGGTACATCAACATCGGCGGTATCTATGTCGCTATTAAAGAAGCACGAGCCAGGAGAGCTGCTCGCGAGATGGAGGCTGGAGAGTTAGCCGCTGCCAAGCAGCCTGTTGATAAATAAGCGAAGGGTAGGAGAGAGGCTAGCGGAGACTGTGTAAGCAAGCTGTAGTTGTAGCTGCAGTAACAGTAAAGAAACAAGGGGGTAATTGTGCCTTTCAAGCTGATTTGATTTGGATTGGGGGGAAGTTTGATGCTTCCCCCCTTTTTTTGTGTGATAGAATACAAGCAGAAAGGAGAAGAAGCCTGTGGAACTAAACCGAAGAGACATTTTCTTATGCAGCGTGAGGAGGGTAGGAGATGAGTAAAGCAGTATTATGTGATGCTAACAAGTGCATAGGTTGCCGGGCATGCCAGATAGCCTGCAAGCAGTGGAATGAGCTGCCAGGAGATGAGACCACTAATCGCGGCACCTATGAGAATCCGCCGCAGCTCAGTGCTCATACCTTCACCAAAATACGCTTTAATGAATTGGAAAATGATGGGAAGTTCTATTGGGTCTTTACTAAGCTCCAGTGCATGCACTGTGAGCACCCCGCCTGCGTTGAAGCCTGCATTGTCGGTGCTTTGCAGAAAACGGAGTATGGTCCGGTGATTTACGACGATAAAAAGTGCATCGGTTGCCGCTACTGCATGGTAGCCTGCCCCTTTGGCATACCGTGCTTTGAGTGGGATACACCGATACCCTGGATTCGTAAGTGCATCTTTTGTGCCGACCGGTTGAGTGAGGGCTGGGAGCCTGCCTGCGTCAAGACCTGTCCCACCGACGCACTGAAGTTGGGTGAACGAGAGGAACTTATCGTCGTAGCCAGGGAACGTATTGCAGCCGCGCCGGGCAAATATGTCAACCACATCTACGGAGAGAAAGAAGTAGGCGGCACCTCATGGCTTTATCTCTCCCCTGTTCCTTTTGACAAACTGGGCTTCCCCACCCTCGGCTCTGAGCCGGTGACCGTCAATGCGGCACGTGCCATGGGTGCTGTTCCTCCGGTGCTTCTGGGCGTAGCAGCGGCTATGGCCGGTATCTACTGGCTGACCAAACGCCGGCAGAAACTGAGCCAAGCAAAGGATAGCGACAAAGAAGAAAAAGGGGTGACGAAATGATAGCACAGAAACGAGCATTTCCTTTAGGCATATCTATCCTGACTCTTCTGGTCATCCTTGGTCTTATCCCGGTGATTATTCGCTACCTCTACGGCATTGGTGCCGTCAGCAACCTGAGTGACGGCCGTCCCTGGGGGTTCTGGATAAGTTTTGACCTGTACTGCGGCGTTGCCCTGGCGGCAGGAGGATTTACCCTGGCGGGATGGGTCTACCTCTTTAACCAGGAAAAATATCATGCCGTAGCCAGACCAGCAATCCTGACTGCTTTCCTGGGCTACACGCTTGTAGTCCTTGCCCTTCTTATCGACCTGGGGCAACCATGGTATATCTGGCATGCTATTATCTACTGGAACATCCATTCTCCTCTGTTTGAGGTGGCAATATGCGTGATGACCTATACCGTAGTGCTGGCCCTCGAGTTCAGTCCTGCGGTCTTTGAAGGCTTAAGCAAGAGCAATCTCCCTGTCATCAGGCGGTTCAACTGGCACGTACCTTTGCGTGTTATCCGGACGATTCAGATACCGCTAGTTATTGCCGGTGTCGTCCTTTCTACGCTGCATCAGTCATCCCTGGGGTCAATGCTGCTGATGATGCCGGAGACATTACATCCCTTGTGGTACACACCGATACTGCCACTTCTATTCCTCACTTTGGCAATAGCCGTAGGGCCAGCGATGGTAATTTTCGAGACTACGCTCAGCAGTAAGGCCTTTGGCCACAAGTTACCTATGGATATTCTCAGCGGTCTGGGCAGGGCGATTCCCTACATTCTCGGTATCTACCTGCTGCTGAAATTGATGGATTTGACGGCGAGGGGAGACATTGGCTTGATATTCTCCGCATACCCGCAGAACTTATTGTGGTGGGGGGAGATTGTTGTCGGGGTAATTATCCCTATCTTTCTCTTCTCGATGCCCGGTGTGAGGCAAAGCCGGGGAGGGGTCTTCTGGAGCGCAGCACTGGTCGTCATCGGATTGATATTTAACCGATTCAATGTAAGCATGCTGGCTCTGGCGATGCGGCCGGGCTTTACTTACTTCCCCCACTGGATGGAGGTTGCTATCTCGGCAGCGCTCGTCGCCGATGCCCTGCTCCTAATCTGGTTGGCCTACCGGCTTTTGCCCATAACCCGTCACGAAGAAGTGGCGGAAGATGCTGCTATTGAGTCCACATTATCGTGATGATTTGTTCCGGTTATTGATTTTCCTGGGCACTTTTACTCATCTTCTTCTTTTCAGTCTAACACCGGAACTTGACCAGTTTCTGGGGGGTAGGTCAAGATTACTGTTTATGATAAGATGTATTAAGAGTAATATTGCATGAGGAGGGGTACAAAGAATGGGAAAGGAATCGTTATCACATCGAGGCAGAGGAGGATATTTAGAGGCCTTGCTTCAAGGGTGTCCTGACGCTATTCTGGCTATCGATGCTGAAGGAACAATAACCTTTGCCAACCAGGAAGCCTGCAAACTAACGGAACGCGAGATGAATGAACTTGTAGGACAAAGCATCTCTATTGTCTACGTAAGCCCCGAAGCCGCCAGGGAAACAAATCGTAAGCTCTATTTGAGTGGCGGACTAATTCATGACCATGAATCTATGGCGAAGACAAAAACAGGCAAGTTAGTTCCGATACGCATTTCAGCATCTCATTTGAAGGATACCGCAGGTGAATATACCGGGGCCGTAGGTTATTTTCAGACATATCGCCCCTGGACTCATACGGAGACAAAAGCCAAGGCGTATACTGAGCATCTGGAGGCTAAGTTACAGGAGTGGAAAGATATAGGTGCTCCTATATACGAGCTTTTTCCTGGGCTTTCATATCTGGTGATAGTCGGGCTTCTCGATAGCAGCCGCCTCAGTCAACTTACTAAGAACCTGTTGACTCACATGAAGGTGCAGAAGACAGCTGTTATTCGTATCGACCTTTCGGCGGCCTTAGTAGACGATTTCGCCAGTGTCGCCCGTGAATTACTAAAGATGATACGCTCCGTCCATCTGGTGGGAGCAGAGAGCCTGCTTACTGGGATTGATACAGATCTAGCGCTGGCGATGGAACCGCTACTAACAGATATTAGTTTGGTCAAGTCATTTGGTTCGAGAGATACTGCCATTGAGGCCGCGCTCGATATAATTGGCTACGAAATTCACAAGAGACACCAGAGTTAGGGGGTAATCATTTTGGACAAAGTCTATCCTAAGGCAGATGATGCAGTGGCTGACATCCCTGAGGGAGCCTCCATTGCCATAGGAGGGTTTTTTACTGCCGGTACCCCTGTCCCTCTCATCCAAGCTCTAGCCAGGCAAGGAGCTAAGAATCTAACCATTATCTGTCAACAAATTGGGCCAGGCAGCGAGGATATTACCCAACTGGTTGTCAACAAACAGGTGAAGAAAGCTATCTGTACTTACCCTTTCTACCGCTCGGTGACTCGTGGTGCGAAATCTCCATTCGAACAAGCGGTTCGTTCTGGTGCGGTAGAACTGGAAGTGTATCCTATGGGCACCTTTATTGAGAAATTGAAGGCTGGTGGGGCTGGCATTGCCGGGTTTTATACCCCTACCGGGGTAGGAACAATCGTGGAAGTCGGGAAAGAGAAAAGGCGCTTTGGCGAGCGGGAGTACCTTCTGGAATTAGCCATCAAACCTGATTATGCCTTTGTTTACGCCTACCAGGGAGACCGAATGGGTAATCTGGTCTGTCGTAAGACGGCTAGAAACTATACTCCAGAGATGGCGGCAGCAGCCAGAATAACCATCGCTGCCGTGGATAATTTAGCTGAAGCTGGGCAGCTAGATCCGGATAAAATCCATGTACCTGGTATCTATGTCCAGCGAGTCGTGAAAGTAGATAGGCGCCTCTATGTTCCAACTATTGAGTGATAACTTGATAACTATTGAGGAGAAAAACAATGGTGAGAGCAAACAAAAAATTCCAGGGAATATCCAGAGAAATGATTGCTCTGCGAGTGGCTGGCGAACTTAAAGATGGAACATATGTAAATCTAGGTATAGGGGTTCCAACCTTGGTCTCCAACTGGATCGAGGGTAGAGACGTCATATTACAATCTGAGATTGGTATGCTCAACACTGGCCCGTTGGCCACGGCAGAGAGCGTGGACCAGGATCTTATCAATGCTAGCTGTCAACCAGTCACCGAGCTACCGGGAACTTGCTACTTTTCCAATTGCGAGTCCTTTGACATGATTAGAGGGGGGTATATGGATGTAGCTGTCCTTGGTGCCCTACAGGTCTCAGAGAAGGGGGATTTGGCTGGGTGGAACAACCCAGACCGGGGACTACCAGCGAATATTGGCAACGTGGGTGGGTCAATGGACCTGGCGGTTGGAGCCAAGAAAGTCATCGTAGCCATGATGCATGTCTCTAATAACGGAGAACCGAAGATAGTCAAAGAATGCACCTATCCCCTTACTGCCAAAGGTGTTGTTAATCTTATTGTCACTGACCTCGCTGTGATTGTGGTTACACCGGAAGGTCTGCTACTGAAAGAGGTGGCTCTTGGTTTAACTGCGGAGGACATTCAATCCGTAACCCAGCCAAAATTAATTGTCAGTCCAGACCTTACGGAAATACAGCTATAGTATTCAGTAACACTTGCAGTTACGCTACCGCAATTTGTCATTGCGAGACCATCCGCCGGAGGCGGAGGCGAAGCAATCTCAAAGACTGGCTTCAGGCCAGGATTCGGATTGCTTCGTCGTCCCGATACATCGGGACCCGCAATGACAGGTTATTCAATATTATTTACTTAGTTTCAATTTCTCTTAGCCTGGCATCGCTGATGCCGAAGTGATGGGCTATCTCGTGCTTGAGCACCTTTTCTATCTCATCGTAGAGTTCAGCATCATTCTGGCACCGGGCCTCGATGGGCTTTTGAAAGATGGTTATTTTGTCGGGAAGCACCATCCCGTAATAGCTATCTCGTTTGGTTTGTGGGACTCCTTCATAAAGCCCGAGCAATGTTTCGTTATGCTTTAATCCTGACCTCCTGAGTTGAGCTGGAGCCGGGTAGTCTTCCACGACCACATCAATATTCTCCAGTTTGTCCAGAAACTCCGGGGGTAAGCTCTCGACTGCTCTGGTTACCAGCCGGGCGAACTCTTCTTGATTCATGGTTTGTTCATAACCTCACCCCCTTAATCCCCCTCTCCTTTTCGAGGAGAGGGGGAAGAGGTTTTAAAGAGAGGCTTCGCCTCTCTTTGACTCTCCATTAGGAGAGAGATAGGTTCTAAACCAGTCTCAGTATAAAACTCGCTCATCGCCGACGCGGCGGGTTATCTTTTTGTCATCGAGGTTCTCAAGAAAAGCCTGGGCATACTTCCGGCTGGTCTGAAACAGGTCACGAGCTTCACCCAGGGTTACCTTGCCATGAGCCTTCATGTGGGCAGTAACCCTGGCTACCATCCCATTATAGGCGGCAGTGGCAAAGACGATGTTATCACTTACCTTGACCACCTGGTGCTGCTCCACCAGCCAGTTGAGCAAATCGGGTTCAGGTATCCCGTCACCGGGCGGTGAGTAGGGGTTCTGGGCGAGAGCTTTGAGAAAGGCATCAACCCTGGTCTGCTGAGCCGGAGTTAGCTGAATGCGATGGGACGGCAGACGAACCACTAGCCCTGCTTCACTCAAATGACCTTGCTCAACCAGCCTCGGTAAGATAGCCGGGAAGTGCTTGCTCAGCTTCAGCCGGCTGCTTAGCTCTACTTTAGGCATACCGGAGCGAGTCGGGAACTTGTGGTGGTAGTCGTCAACAATGGCAGTTGCATCTCTGGTCAAACGCTGCCAACCGGGTGCGGTGAAGAGAAGGCTGTGCTCTCCCTGTCCGAGCCCGATTACCCTTCCCTCCCCGATGAGGGATGCGAGCACCAACCGGGATTCATCCGCCGGATGGTCAAGCTGAGACAAAAACCCGGCTAACTCCACCGGCTGTCTTGTCTCCAGAAGAGCCAGAGTCACTTCTTCTATCGTGCCTTCGTCCTTGACTTTCAGGCTCTGGATGATGTCATCACGAAAGCGGCGGAGCCTTTTGGCATGAGCATCAATGACCTTCCCTCCGCCCAGAGTCTCCATCGGGGAACGGATAATAAAGCGGTCGCCGTTCACCAGCGCTACCGGCTTATCCAGCACCAGCTGCACCCAGGTGCTCTGTCCTGGCTCAAGCTTCTCTTTCTCCAGCAAACGTACTTTAGCCATTGCCTCAGCGGCGCCGCTGTGAAAGCTGACCTCAGCATTATGTGGCAGAGGGCGGCGAAGATGACCCAACAGGCGAAGCTGAGCGCTTAACATGGTCGTGGCGGTGAGCCAGCCAGGTTTGGTGAGGACATCCCCTCTTTGTAGCTGAGAGGTGCTAATGCCAACCAGATTCACCGCCACCCGGCTGCCGGGAACGGCGGTATTCAGATGCGCTTTGTGAGTTTGTAGTCCTCTCAGGCGCGACCTGAGTCCGGAAGGGACAATCTCTACCTCTTCACCCAGAGAAAGGGAACCATCGAGCAAGGTTCCGGTGACGATAGTACCGGAGCCAGCGATGGTGAAAACCCGGTCGATGGGCAGTCTGGGACGCCCCATATCCTTCCTCGGCTCAGTAGAAAGGAGAAGCCCATCAATCACTGCCACCAGCTCGGGCAAGCCTTCCTTGGTGGTGGCGGAAACGCTGACGATTGGTGCCCGGGATAGGCTGGTGTGGCTGATTAGCTCCTCTATATCCATCTTGACCAGACCCAACCACTCCTCATCCACCAGGTCTTTCTTGGTGATAGCGACTACCCCTTTCTGTATACCAAGCAGGTCGATGATGGCCAGGTGCTCCCTGGTTTGTGGCATCACCCCTTCGTTGGCAGCAACGACCAGCAGGGCCAGGTCAATACTACCGACTCCCGCCAGCATGTTCTTGATGAATCGCTCGTGCCCGGGAACATCAACAATACCGACCTCCTGGCCGCTGGGCAGCTTGAACCAGGCGAAGCCGAGGTCAATGGTCATCCCCCGCTCTTTTTCCTCGCTCAGCCGGTCAGGGTCCATCCCGCTCAGTGCCTGCACCAGAGCCGATTTACCGTGGTCGATATGACCGGCAGTACCCAGCACAAACATGATTTATCCTTGCCTATCCAATTTGTCCCACAATTTCCTGTTTACCATAGCCAGAGCCTCTCCCTTTATTAAAGGGAGAGTGAGAGGGATTTAGGGATTGGAAATCCCCCCTTAGCCCCTCTTTAATATTCCTTCCCCCTCTCCTTTTAAGGAGAGGGGGATAAAGGGGGTGAGGTTAACAAATCTCTAGCTCTTGTGAGATAGAGTATCCCCTAATCCTCTCAAAGCTTTAATGACAATCTCGTCTTCTTCAGGCAAGACCGAGCGCGGGTCGAGTAGTAGAGTATCGTTGCTTATACGACCAATGATGGGAAACTCCGCCTTTCTCAAACGTTCGGCCAGTTGCTGTGCCAGGTTCTGCCTCTTTCTCTTGCCTACCTCACTGATGGCGACCAACCTTGTCGGTAAGGTTGCCCCCGGCAGGCTACCGCCGCCAATCATGCTTTCCCCTTCGATTACCTGAGCCAGGGCGCTGAGCGCCTCAGCCCATGTCCTGGCTCTGCGGTCGATATCCTCAAG
Organism: Dehalococcoidales bacterium; assembly: GCA_016844285.1. The sequence continues at coordinate 2,250 of JAENIS010000001.1, read as the reverse complement.
AGGCATTGAAATCAGGCGCCAGATTGGTATCCTGGTGGTTGCCTCGCCTTTAACATAGTGCATCAAAGTGGCTATCAGACCAGCCAGCCTTACTTTGTCAATCCGCACTGCTCTTGCCAGAGGATGTTTCTCCAGCCTGGCCACCAGCTCTTTCTGGCCCACGATAATGCCAGCCTGGGGACCGCCGACCAGCTTATCACCGGAAAAGAAGACCAGTCCGGCACCAAGAGCGACGCTCTGCGGCACCACCGGCTCCGGGGCAAGGCCAAAAAGGCTGGTATCGAGTAAACAGCCGCTGCCGAGGTCATCAAATACTGTTAGATTATGCCGACGGGCAAGTGTCACCATCTCCTGGACAGTAACCGAATTGGTGAAGCCGGTTATCTGAAAGTTGCTCGAATGTACCCGCATTAGGGCTACGGTGCGGTCACCAATGGCTTGCTCATAATCAGCCACATAGGTACAGTTGGTTGTGCCTACTTCCACTAACTTCGCCCCGCTCTGTCGCATGACGTCCGGGATACGAAAGCCGCCACCAATCTCTACTGCCTGACCCCTGGAAACGATGACCTCTTTTCTCCTGGCCAGTGCCGTCAGTCCCAATAACACCGCCGCCGCATTGCTGTTTACCACCAGGGCGGCCTCAGCTCCAGTTAGTTGACATAATAGTTGTACGATATGAGTGTTACGAGACCCCCGGTTGCCACTATCAAGGTCGAATTCGAGATTACAATAGCCCCGGGCGACGGACTCCATCGCCGCGATTGTTTCCCGGCTTAATGGAGCCCGGCCTAAGTTTGTGTGCAGTATGACGCCGGTGGCATTAATTACGGGACGCAGGCTGGGTCTTCCCAGGCTACGTAGTCGTGCACAGATAGCTTCGACGATTTCGTCAAGAGAAGGGCAGGTCTTACCGGTAGTGATTGCCAGGCGCTCTTGCTCCAGTTGCTGTCGGGCGATTTTGACGACCAATTCATGCGGATAAGAGTCCTGAAACGTCTTGATTCGCTCTTCAGCAAGGAGTTTGTCTACACCGGGCAGGTGGCGAAGCTCACTACTCATCAATATCACTACTATTCTATCACATCCTGCCTGGCCTTCAAAGCTGGAAGGCGGATGAGCGTTTAGTCTCTAACCGCTTGGGGCATATGAGGTTGTTTAACAACCTATCCCCCTACCCCGTTCCCTTCAGAAGGGAAGGGGGTGTAACGTAAGAGAGGGGGCTTTGCCCCTTCTCTAAAATCTCTTCCCTCTCCCCTTAACAAGGGGAGAGGGATAAAGGGTAAGGGGTTAGTAAACAATCTAAAGCCGTACTGATTTTGCTTTATTAAGGCATGGAATGCTACAATGCTAACGGCTTTCAATAGTGAGAGGACGTAATGGATAAGCGGAAAGAGCCACGATTAACTGAGAGCGTGCGCGGCGCTGGTTGAGCTTCCAAGCTAGGTCCGGGTGACCTGGATAAAGCTTTATGCGGCTTGCCCTTGCTCTCTGACCCGAATGTGCTTCGCGGCATGGAGACGCTGGATGATGCCGGGGTGTACCGGCTAAGTGACGACCTGGCAATCATTCAGACGATTGATTTCTTCACACCCATTGTCGATGACCCATACATGTTCGGCCAGATTGCCGTGGCCAATGCCTTGAGTGATGTCTACGCCATGGGCGGTAAGCCACTGACGGCAATGAATATTGTCTGCTTTCCGGTGCAGTCGATGAATATCTCCATCCTCAAGGACATCCTTAGAGGTGGCGTCGACAAGATGGCTGAAGCCAAGGTGGTGCTGGTCGGTGGGCACAGTGTTGATGACACCGAGCTTAAATACGGGCTTTCGGTGACCGGTACGGTGCACCCGCAGCGGGTGGTGACCAATTCCGGGGCCAGGGTGGGGGATAAACTTATCCTCACCAAGCCCCTGGGAACTGGTATAGTCAGTACCGCCCTAAAAGCAGGCGTGGTTAACAAAAAGCTGGCCACCAGTGTCGCCAAGTCGATGGCTACCTTGAATGACAAAGCTTCAGCTCTGATGCAGGAAGCAGGGGTTCATGGCGGTACTGATATTACTGGCTTTGGCTTTATGGGTCACACCATCCAACTGGCGCGGAACAGTAAGGTTGGTATCAATATCAACATCGCCGCCGTCCCCTTCTTTGCCGGAGTCGGTGAGCTGGCCAGACGAGGGTTGTGTCCGGCGGGATTACACCGGAATCGGGAGTTTTATGGTTCGTGTGTCAGAATTGCCGGGGAAA